>CAYOZB010000069.1:0-15487 GCA_964408365.1 uncultured Halobacteriales archaeon
GGGACTCCTCGCGTACCGGTTGGTGCTCGCCCGCAAGCCCACGTTCAACCCGTCTGCCGTGAAGCAGGAAAAGTAATCCTATGGTGAAGAAGAAGCCCGCATCGACGCCGATCGTCTCCCCTACGATCCCCGCCGTGAAGGAACTCGTCAATGATCCCTACGAGTGGATCTCCACCCGCACGACGATCAAGTCGAGCGAGGACGTCGCCGTCCCCACCATCCTGGCGGACCAGGTCATCGGACAGGACCTCGCTGTGGCCGTCGCGCAGAAAGCCGCGTCCCAGAAACGCCACCTGCTGCTCATCGGTGACCCGGGAACGGGCAAGTCGATGATCGCCAAGGCGATGTCGGAGATGCTTCCGCCCGAGAAACTCAACGATGTCCTCTCCTACCACAACGAGCGGGACCCGAACAACCCGAAGGTGCTCATCGTCGAAGGCGGCAAAGGCCAGGCCGTCCTCGAAGAGACCCGCAAACGCGCGCGGCGCAAGAAAGTCGTCAACCGGTCCATCGAATGGTGCCTCATCGGCGGCGTGTTCCTCCTCGGCCTGTTCTATTTCCTCTGGCGCGGCGACGTCACGAGCCTCTTCTTCAGCTTCCTCATCGCGATCTTCTTGGTGATGATGTTCCGCGGCCGAAAGGACCCCATCCTGTTCGCCGTGCCCAAACTCCTTCTCTCCCACAACCCCGACACCGAGAAGCACGCGCCGTACGTCGACGCCACGGGCAGCCACGCCGGAGCCCTCCTCGGAGACGTGCGGCACGACCCGTTCCAAAGCGGCGGACTCGAAACCCCGCCGCACGACCGCGTCGAAGTCGGCGGCATCCACCGCGCACACAAGGGCATCTTGTTCGTCGACGAAATCAACGTCTTACGCCTAGACAGCCAACAATCCCTTCTCACGGCCTTGCAGGACAAGGAGTACGCGATCGTCGGCCAAAGCCAGACGAGCAGCGGCGCCATGGTCCGCACCGACCCGTTGCCCTGCGACTTCATCCTTGTCGCCGCCGGAAACATCGACGCCGTCCAACCCCCCGACGGATCCTACCGCGGCATGCACCCCGCGTTGCGTTCGCGCATCCGCGGCTACGGGTACGAAGTCTACGTCAACAGCTCCATGCCTGACACACACGAGAACCGTCTCAAACTGGTGCGGTTCGTCGCACAGGAAGTCCGAAAAGACGGACGCATCCCGCACTTTGAACGCGAAGCCATCGCCGAAGTCATCCTCGAAGCCCAACGACGCAGCGGCCAACGCGGCAAACTCACCCTCCGACTGCGTGAACTCGGCGGTTTGGTCCGCACGGCAGGCGACATCTCCGCAGGCGCGAAACGAAAAACCACCACCGCAGACGACGTCCGCCAAGCCAAGCGTCTCTCCCGTAGTCTGGAACAGCAGATCGCGGAGAGCGAACTCGAAGGACGACGCACCCACGAAGACGTGCAGCCCGAAGGCGAGCTCATCGGCGTCGCCCACGGGGTCGGACTCGTGGGCAGCGGAGACGTCGGCGAACCTGCCGGTTTGGTCGTCCCGATCGCATCCACCGTCACGTCTCCCTTGAGCCGCTCCGGCGGACATCTCGCGTTCGGCGGCGGCATCGAGAAGAGCGCCAAAAGCCAGACCGAAACCGTCGGCGCGTTGCTCAAAGGATTCGCGGGCGACCTCATCGCGAGCCGAGACGTCCACATCCAAAGCCTCGTCCCGCAAGACGCCGTCGATTCGGAAGGCACGGGTGCCGCGATGGCGGTCGCCGCCGTCAGCGCTCTGGAACAGATCCCCGTTCGCCAGGACACGATCATCATCGGCGGAATCACGGTCAACGGGGAGGTCCGTGCCGTGCGCGGCGTGACGCAAAAGATCGAAGCCGCCGTCGACGCCGGGTACCGACGCGCGGTCCTCCCGCTGACCAACAAGAGCGACGTGCTCCTGAACCCGTCGTACCGCACCAAAGTGGAGATCATCCACGTCTCGCACCTCGTCGACGTGCTCGAACACGTCCTCGTCGGACCCAAACGCGGACCCTTGCTCACACGCTTGCAGGAGACGTACTCCAAAGTGCGACGACAATCCAACGGACACGCGGCCGCCAAGGTCAAGAAGTGAACCCCATGACGAGCCGACCCCGCGCGAACCACTCCCTTGCTCTGCGCGCGGCCACGCTGCTCATCATCACGTCCATGTTCCTCAGCGGCTGCATCGGCGCGGTCCGCGACTACTACAGCTTCGAACCCGAAGACCACTACGTCAACCCCGGCGTGTTCCCGGGCACCTACCGACCCGCCGATCAAGGCTCCACCGTTCTCAACCAGCGACGACTCGTCGTCGGCGACCCAGAGATCTACCGACTCCCCTCGGCCGTGCCGCACAGCGCCGTTTCGGGCCAACCGGAGGCGCCCGCGGAGTCGACCGTGTACATCACGATCGCAACGTGGCTCCCCACCAACGGTTCCGCGAGCACGTTCCCCGTAATCATGGTCGCCGGGCCCGACTTCGAGGTCGACAACGAATCGATGCGCACCGCAGACGACGAACCGCCCGAGAACCCGTTCTCCACGGCTCCCCGCGGCAACCCCACGGTGCGTTGGCTCCTTCGCAACTTCGTTCCCCTCGGGTACGCGGTCGCTATCGTCGGCGTCCGCGGAACGGGAACGAGTGGCGGCTGCATGGAATTCCTGGGACCGCGCGAAGCCGCCGACCTCGACCAAGCAGTGCGGTTCCTTGCGACGCAAGAATGGAGCAACGGCAACGTCGGCATGTTCGGCATCGGCTACGACGCCGCCACGCAATGGCTCGTGGCTGCCTCTGGCAACGAGTACCTCAAGACGATCGTCCCCGTCGGCGGATGGGCCGACACGTTCAGCGCCCTGTTCCACAACGGCACCGTCGAGACCGGCGCGGCGTCCACCCACACATCGTTCTGGTACCGGGGCATCGGACAAGACAACGTCCCGCCACGACCCGACCAACTGCCGGAACCCGGCTTTCCTGTGCCGCCGGGATTCTGGATCAACCCGTTCAATGCAAACGGCCGCGAAGCCTACCAAGACCGACAGAACCTGGTATGCGACGAAGCCTACGAAGGGTTCGCCTCGAGCTACTACTCCAACACCGCTGGCGACCGCGGTCCGAACGATTTCTGGGCCGAACGCGACTACCGACAACGCGTCCTCGAAAGCTACGACGGCAGCGTGTTCATGATCCACGGGCTCCAAGACCTCACCGTCGACCCGCACAACGCGATGCCGTTCAACGACCAACTCCGCCAATCCGGAATCGACGTCAAGGAATGGTACGGCCAATGGTGGCACCAGTACCCCGACTCGGAATGCCCCCGGCGCTTGCCCGTGTGGCTTGCCGCCCACTGCCGTTGGGACTTCGCGGAGACCCTGCTTCACTGGTTCGACTATTACCTCAAGGACAACCAGACCGTCGACCTCGGACCGCCGATCCAGATCCAAGACAACCGCGGCTACTGGCGAAACGCCGGGAGTTTCCCGCCCAATGACGCGTCGTGGCTCGGACTCCACCTCCACGGAAACGGTTCCTTGAGCGAAGGCTCCTCACCCGAACGCATCGTGACCTTGGCGCCACCGTTCCAAAACCAGGCCGGGGTCAATGCGCCGCGCAACCTGATCGAACTCAAGACCGAACCTTTCCCCGTGGACACGCGCATCTCCGGGTTGCCACAACTGCAGGTGGCGTTCGAAACTCGTGGCCCCGGCGGCGCAATCTCCGCGTGGCTTCTGGATGAGAACGCGGAGGGAAACGTCCTCGACCGTTGGTTCGAGAACGAGAGCGGGCTCTACATGCCGATTTCAGGCCTCGGCTTGCCGCCCGTGATCGGCCGCGCGCAGATGGATCTGCGTTTCCACGAAGGCGGCGACGAATCCAAACCGACCATCCCGGGGCAACGCTACACGGCGCGGATCGAGTTCGAGCCGCTCGACGTCCTCATCCCCGCCGGCCACCGGCTCACGCTTTGGCTTCTTCAGTACCCGTACCCCGATGATGATCCTGCCACGATCCCGTCTGCGGTGGACGTCGTTCTCGGAGACGCCAGCACACTCCGACTGCCCCTCATCACCGTCGACGTGCGGGACACGTTCCCAGTGCCCGGCTCACGGTTCCCCACGGCAGACTATTACGATTGGCCTCACGTCCGGAAACCCGACTATCCCGAACTCGCCCAAGCCCCCGTTTTTCTTGCGCAGCGAACGGAGGAATGACGCCGTGGAGCGGTCGCCGTGGACGCTCACCATCATGGCGGCGACCGTCCTCCTCCTTGCCGGCGCCGTGTTCCTTCCATGGTATTCGTTTCATCATTCGACCGGACGCCAAGTCCCGCCGGGAGCGCCCGCCGACACCGAGGAGCCCGCGCAGGAGCGGACCATCCGCTACCGACCGTTCCGCGCCGAGGGTGACTTGTTGGACCAGCAACGGCAGGACGCGGAGCAGCCTGTGCTCATCCTGGGGATCCTCGCCTCAGCGCCGCTCGCGTTGTCCGTCGTGAGCCTCGTGATCGAATTGTTCGGCGGAATGGGAGAACGCACCCGGATCCTGCAGATCGTGTTCGCCACCGTCGGATTCGTGGTCGTCGCCGCCGGGTTGGTCTACGTGTGGATCGTGTTCCCCGCGCTTCTTGCCGACGAAGGGGTCAAGGGACCGTTCACGACCCGGAACGACCAGGGCACGTTCATCCGCTCCACGTTGTCGTGGGGTTGGACCCTTGCGGCCGTGTCACTGCTCGCGCACGTCGCCATGTTCGCGCTCAAGTACGCGGGCGGCGTGTTCAACCTGAGTTTCCTCGACAAGTTCCGTTCCGACCCCCGCTGAACCGGAACTATTTCTTTCCGAACTTCGAGCGGAACTCTTCGATCTTTCGTGCGTCGACGACGAGTTTGATCACCATCAAGATGGCGACCAACGTGCCGGCGATGCCCAATGCGACGACCCGTAGATCCAAGCCTGGCGGCCGGGCGATGGTGGAGATGCCGTTCGCGGGGACGCCGCGGTCCTTGCTTCGGGCGCACTGGTCGAACTTTTTGAACGGGTCGACCTCGTCCTTCTCTTCCCACGAAAAATGCAGCTGGTACGACTCGGGCGCTTGCAACGTGGCATTCACTTCGTAGCTTGCTGCGTGCGCGGGGCCTTCGACGGTGAAGGAGTACGTGCCGAGGCTCTCGGTGGGGAACTTGACGTCTTCGCGCACGCCGTTGGCTCCCATGCCAGTGGGGGCGATGGTGGTGTTTGCGAGTTCCAGGCCTTGGGGATCGAAGAAACGGAACGTCAGCGAGGTCTGGGCGGCTTCGAGGAGGGTCGTGCCGTTGACGAGGATGTCGAAGGTGGCTTCGCCGCCGAGCCAGGCGACGACGAAATAGTTCTCGTCGAAATAGCTCTCGTCGCTGAGGATCAGGCCGCCGCCGTCGTCGCGGTTTCGGTAGAACACGTTCTGCTGGAATTCGCCGTTGCGGTGGCTGTGGATGACGAAATGGGCTTCCCAGTCGCCTTCCTTGGTCCGGACGTCGGTGGGATCGTCGAGGGAGAACGGCGAACCGTCGCGCGCATAGATGGCTCCGGTGTCGTCGTCGGTGAAGCCGTGTTCGGTCAGGAGGAAGTGGGTGGTGAAGTTGAATTCCCCGGAAAACACGTCGTCGAGGTATTCGCCGTTGAGCTCGATGGACGCGTTTCCCCACCCGGCGAACGTTGTCGGGACTTGGGGCAGGACGCGTTGTCCGCGCGGTAGGGTGCCGGCGACGGAGGGTTGGGCGGCGATGCCGCCCCCGTGGGTGGAGTTCGGCCCGGCGAAGTCTTCCATGCGGATGACGATGCGGCTGATCGTGTCGAGGTAGCCGTCCGCGAGGACGCGGCCGTTGTTGTAGACTTCGTTGACGTCGACGAGGAAACATCCATCGAAGCGGTTGGAGCCGACTCCGTCATACGCGGCGGTGGGCCCGAGGCGGCCGGACTTTGGGATCCCGAAGAGGCCGACGGTTTCGAGGAGGGGCTCTTCCTGCGCCCAGAACGGCGTGAAGCAACCGGAAAGGAGAATAGTCACGACGAGCGGCGCGAGGAGACTGACGGTTTGTCGCGCGGCGCGGCCCATGATACGCGTCGGACCGGTTCTCGGCCTATTATGTTTGCGTCCACCTGAGCGTGAGCTATTCGTCCGCGATTACTTCGCGTCCTTCGAGGAGCCGGGTTTTCGCACGAGCACATGCCGGACGTTGGGGACGTTGAGCGCCTTGCGGATCTCATCGAGGATCGTCGGTAGGACGGGATCGTCCACACGGAGGATCGAAAACGCCTTCCCGCGCGCTGACTCGCGGCCGACGACCATCTGCGCGATGTTCACGTTCTCACGACCGAGGATGCTCGAGATCTTCGCGATCGTCCCCGGTTGGTCGCGGTGCTGGATGATGAGAAACCGTCCGTGAGGCTTGAACTCCACTTCGAAGCCCTGGACCTCGACCACGCGGCTGCCCAATCGGGCGAGGTTCGTGCCGAGGATCGTGGTCTCGCCCTCGTTCGTCTTCAGGGTCACGCGCACAGACGACGCGTAGTCCTGGATCGTGTCGGTCTTGGATTGGACCAGTCGGAGACCGTGGTCCTTCGCTCGTTGTTCGGCGTTTACGAGGTTGATCCGTTCTTCCGAGGCGCGCGATAGGACGCCAGCGACCGCGGAGACGGCGACCGGATGGGTGTTGAGTTTGGCGATCTCTCCACGGCACTCGACGCTGACTTCCTCCGGGTTGCCGTCGGCGATCTGTGAGACGAACGAACCCATGTGTTCCGCGAGTTCGATGAACGGCAAGAGCAACGGGTGAGGCGGCACGGTGAGGTTGACGGCGTTCGTGATCTTTCCTTCGGCGAGGTAGTCGGCGACTTGTTCGGCGACTTGGAGCGCCACTTTTTCTTGGGCTTCCGTCGTGGACGCGCCCAAGTGGGGGGTGCCGATGAAGTTGGGCAGCGCAAGGAGCGGACTGTTCTTGGGTGGTTCTTCGGAGAACACGTCGAGCGCGGCGCCGCCGATGTGGCCCGATATGAGTGCCTCGGCGAGGGCGGCCTCGTCGACGATTCCGCCTCGTGCCACGTTGAGGATGCGCAGTCCCTTCTTGGCCCGAGCGAGTTCCTCCTTGCCCAACAACCGCTGGGTCTGCTGGGTCAACGGCGTGTGGATGGTGAGGAAGTCGGATTGTGCAAGAAGATCGTCGACGCTGCCGAGGTCGACTCCGACCTCTTTCGCCACTTCCTTCGAGATGAACGGGTCATGGGCGAGGATCCGCATCTGGAACGCTTTGGCGCGTGAAGCGACTTCGCGGCCGATGCGTCCGAGGCCGACGACGCCCAAGGTCTTGCCGGCGAGTTCCGTTCCGGCGAATGATTTGCGGTCCCACGCGCCGCTTTTGAGGCTCGCGGCGGCTTGGGGGATGTTGCGTGCCAACGCGAGAAGCAACGCCATGGTGTGTTCGGCGGCGGAGAGGGTGTTGCCGGCGGGGGTGTTCATGACGAGGATGCCGCGTTCGGTGGCGGCGGCTTCGTCGATGTTGTCGACGCCGACTCCGGCGCGTCCGACGACTTTGAGCTTGACTCCGGCCTCGAGGACGCGCCGCGTCGCCTTGGTGGCGCTTCGGACGACGAGGGCGTCGTAGTCCTTGATCGTGGCAACGAGTTGGTCTTCCGTGAGCCCGGTGCGGACCTCGACGGTGAGTCCTTTTTTTCGCAATGCGTCGATGCCGGCTTCCGACAATGCGTCGGCGACGAGAACCTTCATCCTACTCGGTCGATTCGAGCGGGTTTATTTAACGGTCGAGGGGACGGGTTCCAATGGGAATCTTCGATTCCACCTCTGCGCGGGAAGGGCAAAAGTAGTGAAAAAACGTGTTTTTCCGTGGCACGGGCTGGGTCGGTCAGGGAGAACTTTACTCTATTCTTCTTATATGTCCTCGTCCCCGTCGGATCGACTAGCAGGTGGAAAACCATGCGCACACTCGCGTCGGGATTGGTTCTGGGTCTATTGGTGGCAATGATGGGCGGCTGCGTCGGAAGCGGCGGCTCATTGGATGTTTCGGCACCCATTTGGAAGGCCGGGTACACGTTCTCCTATCGCGAACAAGGCTCCTACTCAGGGGCCGTCGTGGCCCAAGGGCACAGCGAGACCGAGAAGGACGCATGGGGACCCCGCACCAAGGTCTTCGAAGTGCTCAACACCACCCTCGAGGCCCACGGGGAGCCCGTCTACCTCGCCGCTTACGCCGTTGAGGATGATTCTGAAGAATCTGAGACCCGGATGGAGGTCCAAGGGGAGGACATGCAGTTCGGCGGAGTCCGCTTGGCCGACGTCAGCTTCGTGGGGATCCGGCAACGCGATCTTCTCGAGATCCCTGCGTGGCTCGACATGGACGCCGACTGCACCCAGAACGGCTGCACGCAAAGCGTCGACGGGCTCAAGTTCGCGGACGCCCACGAATGGTCCTTCATCCAGTTCCCGCTTGAAAAAGGCAAGAAATGGGGCACCGACATGGACATCCAGAACGGCGGCGACGATTTCTTCGGGGACATCAAGATCCGCTACGAAGCCAAGGTCGTCGGAGTCAAGACCGTCTACACGCCCTTGGGCGACATCAAGGCCGTGCGGGTCGACTGGACGATGAAGCCCATCGACCTCGACGCCTACAAAGCCCAGGTCCGCGAGGAAGCCGACGACGCCGACCAAGACCTTGAGGAGTTCAACATCGAACTCGACCGCGCGGGCTCCTTCTACTACAGCGAAGAATACGGCACGGTCGTCAAGTCCAGCAACCGCGGGGAATACTTCGTCGAGATCCGCGGCACGCAAGAGGGCGAAGAGTTCAGTTTCAGCGCCCGCGGCCAAGAGGTGTACGAATCCGCCCTCGAAGGCGCCCGATTGGTGCCCAAGGCAGAGCGCGGTCTCGACTACGTGCTTCGCCTCGCGACCGGCAAGGCGAGCCTCGGCAACGCGACCGGTGTCAAGCCCGAGCAGGTCTCGTACGGCCTCAAGGTCGTCGCCGACAAGAACGTCGTGAACGCCGCCGACTCCGAAGCCATCGCCTTCACGGCGAGCATCGTCGGCGCACCCGCGTTGCCGGAGGGCCACAAGGTCAAGTGGCGACTCGTCGACGTCAGCGGCACGAACGTCGCTACCGCAGAGGGTCTTTCGTTCAGCCACCCGTTCGCGACGCCGGGCGAATACACCGCCACCGCGGAAGCGTTCGATGCCGCCGGCACCCTGACCACGTCGCACGCGGTCACCGTCTACGCGAACTACCTCAAGACGACGGCCGCGCAATGCCCAGTGGTCGCCGCCCAACTTGGAAACACCGTCGACCAGGCATGCGACCGCGTCGATGTGCCCGTGCTCGCGGGCGTGCAGTACCTTCGCGTGACCGCCCAAGTCGAATCGCCCCTCGGGAACGTTCCGGCACTCAACGTCGCTGAACTGTTCGTCGGCGACCACGTCGGCAACAGCGAGTCGGACGCGACCCGCGAAGGCGGCGAGTACGCGGTGGAAGTGTGGATGTTCTGGCAGTACCTCATCGACGGCGAACCCTGGACGGCAAGCCTTCGGCACCAGCGCGGCGTCCTCGAGGAAGTCACCTACACGGTCGATGTGCGGTACGACGCCCCGCCCGAGATGTCGATGCCGGCGATCCCGATGGGCACCGCCGGTCTCGCGGACTCCCTCGATGCTTGGGTCCGCAACGTCTAGGCACAAACTTGGCGCCGCTGGCCGGGAGGGAAGCCCGGCCCATTCTCCTTCCTTGACGAGCTTGAGACGGGGACACCATCGCTAGAACCTATTTACGCGAAGGCCGCGTCGACCGACTTGTGCGCACGGTTCCGTCGTTCCTTCTTTTGATCACGCTTCTTGGCGGCTGCTTGGGCGGTTCCACGACCGACCCCGGGCCGACCGACCCGAACGTGTTCCAGCCGGGCCCGGCCGCCACGAAGCCCGACTTCGATTTTTCCACCGCCATCGAGACGAACCACGACCATCAGGAGACCGAAGAACACGGCCTCGCGTTCGGCATGGAGCTCGTCGGCTACGACTTCATGGACGAAGCCATGCGCACCGGAGCCAACCCCGGCGGGTTCAACGAAGTCTCCGTCGGGACGACGCTCGCCGTCGTCTCGAACTTCGGCCCGCACCGCGTGTTCTCTGTCGTCGACGTCTCGGATCCGTCTGACCCGGTCCACCTGTCGGACTTCTGGGGCAGCGACTTCACCACGCCCGCCCGAGCGGGCGCCTCGAGTGCGTGGGGTGTCACGATCTTCCCCGAGGACGACTTGGTGATCGTTTCGCTCCAGGCGATGGGCAACCCGCCGCTTCCCGGCTCCGAAGACCAACAAGGCGGCGGCCTGTTCCTCGTGAACCTCGACGACCCCAAGCGACCCGTGGAGGAATCCTTCACCTCCGTCGTCGACGCGGAAGCCCTCATCCCCGTCGGCGTGCACACGGTCCGGGTTTTCGACGCAAACGGCACGCGGTACGCGGCCGCGAGCACCGCCAATGGCGAGACGATCATCTACGAACTGATCGGCGAAAAACCGCAGCGCACGTTGCGCGAGGTCTCACGGGCCCGCGGCATGCACGACACCACCGTCCAGGTCCACCCACTCACCGGTCAGCGGATCATCTACGGGGCCCAAGGCGGCGTGTACCTCACTGACATCTCCGACATCCAGAACCCGGAGATCCTTGCGTTCGTCCCGAACGGCCAAGACGGACTCTCCGCGTACCACCAGGTCGTGCCGAACGACGTCCTCGTCGACGGGCGGCATTACACGGTCGCTGCCACGGAAAGTTCCGACGGCAACCCGACGCCGTTCACGATCATGGACACGACCGACCCCACGGACGTCATCGTGGTCGCGCAGTGGAGTCTCCCGCTGGTTGTCCCGCCGCCGCATTCCGGCTCTCCGTACCGCTACACCGGGCACAACGTCGACTTTGATCGCGGCCGACTCTACATCGGCCACGCGCACGCAGGCGTCTGGGTCATCGACGTCTCGAGCACCGCGAACGCAGCCGAGCCGTTCCCCGTGGCGTTCTACCAGCCGCACGAAGACGTGTTGCACGTGCCGTTCAACCCGTTCAGCCTCACCGACATCCCCGCAACGTGGAGCGCCTACCGACACACCGACGGGTACGTGTACGCCTCCGACTGCAACACGGGCCTGTACATCCTGGAAGTCACCGAATCGGCGTCACCGCTCGAGCACGCGACGGTGTATCCGCACAACGTGCGGTGAACAGGTAAGAGTCATTACCAAAAGGGCCTAGTAGTCGAAATGATACATCAAGTATCAATGACATCGACGACCCGCTTGACCATCCGCTCGGCCGGTGGAAGCCTGATTGCGACCATTCCCAAAGAAGTGGTTGATGCAGAGGGCCTTCGACCAGGGGACGAAATCATCGCCACCATCCAACGACGGATGGATGCCTGGAAAGAATTCGTGGGATCCGTGCCTGGCGTGAAGTGGGACCGGACGTGGACCCGCGGGCGGGATCGTTACTGAGCCGCTGGGTTTTCGACACGGGCGTGTGGCTTGAGCTTGCTTTCGGAGGCTCCGCGAGCACGAAAATCTTGGAGATCCCCGCGCGCGGCCATGAGGTCTTCGCGTCCCCGGTTTCGCTAGCCGAAATCGTCAGCGTGTTGACGCGACAGGGACGTCAAGAACTCGTGGCTCCGACCCTCAAGCGCCTGCGAGGCCTCTGCCGAATACCGATGCCTTCGGAGGCGGACTTCGAAGAGGCCGGCGCAATCCACGCGGCCGAACGGGCTCGCCACTCGGATCTGGCTCTGGCCGATGCATTGGTGCTTCAACTTGCGCGGGCGCTGGGAGCGACGGTTTTGACGACCGACGGCGGCTTGATGAATAATCAAGCCGGTGTCCGGGCGAAGCTGACGTAAGGCCGGAGGTCGCCGAATCTCGCCCCGTTACCGTTTCTCGTGGACCCATTCGTGCCCGGCGCGGTCGTACGACGTGATCTCCTTGGGCGTGAACCAGAGAGCGATCTCGGTCTTCGCGGTCTCGGGGGGCATCGGAACCGTGGGTGAGGTCGGGTCTTGCGTTCCATCTCTTTCGCAAGACCGGATCTCACCAGGGGGCCGGCACACGATTCGAAACATTCAAGGCCACCCGAAGCGTCACGCTACCACATGGCTGCGAGTACGTTGACTAAAGTGATGGCGGCTACCGGACTGATCATGGTATTCGTCGGGGCGCTCGTGGCGATTCTCGCGTTTTTCTTCATCCTTCTGGACTTGAGCGGCGACTTCGCGGCTCGCGTTGTGGCGCTGCTTGCAACCGCGTTGCCCCTCATCATCGGCGGCGTGGCCCTCGCTTGGCTTGCAGTACGGCCTTGATTCGGTCGAGTTGTTGATCGACCGTCAAACGAACCGACGGGCCGAGCCCGGCGACTCGACGAGAAGGTCCCACGTGACCGTTTCTCATGGACCCATTCGTGCCCGGCGCGGTGGCACGACGTGATCTCCTCGGTCCTACTGCAACACCGAACTTTACATCCTGGAAGTCACCAACCGGCGTCGCCGCTCGAGAACGTGACCGTTTACCCGCACAACGTACGCTAGTCCCGCGGTTCGACGGGCAATGCCCATGGCAGCGTTACGACCGCCATGCCGATCTGATGCGCGTCGATTCCGGCCGTGTACTCGGTGCGCGTCCGATAGACTTCGTAGAGGGCCGGTTCGCTCAAGTCGATGTTCGGCGGATACCGAAACCCTGCTCCGCTAGTACCCGGAATCTCAGGCGACGGTATCTGCGCGGGTTCGCTTCCGCGTTCTGGGGCCGCCCCCATGTAATCCTGAGCGACGCCTGTAAGCGTGCTTGGCGCGCCGGCGGTTGCCCCTGAAATGTCCCACCCAACACCTCGCAACAGTCCGGGTTGCACCTCAATCTTTCCCGTGGTCCAGTCGCGTTGGCGCTGAACCCGCAGCAACTCGTGGTCGATGGTGGCGGTGACGGACTCCTCCGGCACGATGTACCTGTACGCTGAATTCTTGATCAGAGGTAGCACGTAATAGGGCGTGCTGGCGACGAGGCCCGCGTCGAATTGCAGACGGAAACCTGGGACGCTTGTCGCCACCAACAACGTAGCTGCGTCACCCGCGGACAATTCAAGGGGATGCGACCCGCCGTTCGGAACCACCCATCCGTTCGGCAGGCCCCACCACATGGCCGAAAAACCGGTTCCGAAAATCGGCGGTTCGCCGCGATGCGTGAAGGTGAAGAACGAGTGGTTGCCCAATCCGTACCGTGCTTCCCCCGCCGTGTCGGGACGGGTTCTGTTGCCCGCGTTGCTCACCTGGAAGTCATCGTTGGTAAGGGTGACCTTCACAGTGAGTCGTTCCTGCGCCACGAAATCCACCCGACCCCAGCCCGTTCCCTGGAGCTCGATTGTGGTGCTCGATCCGTTCAGGAGGGGGATTTCTTCGATGGCCGCATTTGCGCCTGCCCGGCCGCCGAGGCGCTTTGGGGACGTCGAATCCTCGCCGAGAGCGACATCGGCGCCGCCAAGGCAACCCGAAACGAGCGCGACGATCGCCAACGCAGGAAGCCACCGCATGGAGCCTCCAAGGGCCCCCAACCGCATAAAACACTTCTTGTGAGCGCGTTGAGCAACCGATCGCGGTTGCCGCGGCCGGCTTACTTCTTCTCGTGGACCCATTCGTGCCCGGCGCGGTGGTACGACGTGATCTCTTCCGGCTTGAACCAGAGCGCGATCTCAGTCTTCGCCGTCTCGGGCGCATCGGAGCCGTGGGTGAGGTTGCGTCCGATCTCTTGCGCAAAGTCGAACCTGATCTCCCCGGGTGCACCTTTTCGCGGATCGGTGGCTCCCATCAAGCGTCGGCAGCCGGCGATCGCGTCGTCGCCTTCGATGATGCAGGCCAAGACGGGACCGGACTGGATGTACGTGACGAGGGGCTCGTAGAACGGTTTGCCTTTGTGCACGGCGTAGTGGTCCTCGGCGAGCTTCTTGCTCACCTTGAGGATCTTCATCGCGACGAATGTGAAGCCACGGGCCTCGAAGCGGGAGAGAATGGGCCCGACGAGGCCGCGTGCGACCGCGTCGGGCTTGAGCATCACGAAGCTGCGCTCAGTCGCCATGTTGCCGACCGCCTACTACTTCGTCCGTCCGCCGGTCTTCTTCTTCTCGCCCGGCGTCGGGCCCTTCTCGGCCTTCGCCACTTCGGCTGCGATGCGTTGGGCTTCGAGCGCTGCGGCCGCTGCCGCTGCGCCGCCACGGGGGTAGTGGCGGGTCCACTTGAACTTCCGGGCGTGACGGTGGAAGCTTTGGTGGCTGACTTCGCAGCGTCGTCGGTCGTAGAAGAAGACGGAGCCGTCCTTTTTGACGAACATCTTGCCCGTTCCGGGCTCGATCGGTTCGCCGCAGAAGCTGCAGACACGTTGTTCCATGGAATTCACTTCCCACGGGGCCCGCCGAGTTTGCGGGCTTCGCGTTCAGTCTCACGCAGCATGAGCACGTCGCCGAGTTGGACGGGGCCCATGGCGTTTCGGGTGATGATGCGTCCCTTGTCGCGTCCATCAAGGACGCGGACCTTGACCTGCGTCGCTTCTCCGGCCATGCCAGTGCGGCCGAGGATTTCGACGACCTCAGAGGGAATGCCTTCGTCGGCCATGGTGATTCAGGCCTCCTTATTTCCGGAGGGCGGCGAATTTCTTCGCGGTGTCTTCGACGAGTTCGGCGTTCGCGCCCGGGTCCATGATCGCGATGGCGGCGGTGGCGACCGAGAGGCCCGCGGCGTTTCCGAGGTCCTGCTTGGCGGCGACGTAGCCGTAAGGGATGCCCTTCTCTTCGCAGAGCAATGGGATGTGGGCGAGGATCTCCTCCGGGGAGACGTCTTCGGCCATGAGGACGAGCTTGGCGGCGCCTCGCTCGATCTGCTTGGTCACTTCGTTGGTGCCCTTGGCGATCTTTCCAGTGGAGACCGACTTCTCGACGGCTTCCAGGGCTTGCAGGCTCAGTTCTTGGGGCGTTTGGAAACGCACGAACATTGGCATGGTTTGTTACCTCCTTCGGGCCCCCGAAACGGGGCCCTCATCAGTCACGGGTAAGGCGCGGCCAAACTAGGAGTGATATAAAAGGCTGTAGGTGCGGTCGCAGATCCGAACGCGGGTTTACGAGTTCGAGATTATTCGGAGCCGAACACGGATTCCGTTCCTCTGCGCCTCTGCGCTCCCTGCTCACACCAACGTTTATTACGTCCCCTGACGCCCGCTGGATCGAACCTCATGCTACCCAACCCTCTCCAAGCCGGTGCAACGCTCATGATCATCCTGGTCATATTGTTTGGAGGATGCCTCGACAGTAACGCCACCGGGTCTTCGGCGAAAGCGAACCAGGCACCTGGCGGCAACGTCGCGCCGGCGGACGCGACCAAAACGAGTCTGCAAGCCACTCCGCTGAAGATCGAGGG
>CAYOZB010000070.1:0-15289 GCA_964408365.1 uncultured Halobacteriales archaeon
GATGAGCGGGTTGTCGCTCGGGCGCGCGCGCGGGCGTGACGAGAAGGAGCGCGGCGGCGGTCACCGTGGCGACGCCGAAGAGGAAGTAGAGTCCGCCGGCGCCAGCGACGGCGACGCCGATCAACGTGAGGCCGACGACGGCCAGGAGGAGTGCGCCCAAGAGTCGCGTTTTGCGGCGCCGGTCGGGGCCGACCGGCGGAGGAGAGACCCAGGCGGGCGCTGGGGTCGGCAGTGTCGCTTTGGGTGTCGGGGAAACGATCGCCACTCGTCGGGGGGCGACCTTAGGTTTCTTTTCCGTGTTTCCAGACCTTCGGGTAGGTGTCTTTCGGGAGAAGGATCCGGATGGGCTTCGCGGCAATGCCAGCCTCCTTTTCGACGAGTTCCTTGGTGGTCAAGCCTGCTTCGGCGAGGGCGACGGCTTCGCCCTTGAGACTCTCGATGAGCACTTCGTCGCCGAGCTCGATCTCACCGTCGACCGATGCGATGCCGGGAAGGGCCAACGGCGCCCCGTGGCAGACGGCGCTGATGGCGCTGTCGCGGACGATGATCTTGGGCAGGTGGACGAACAGGCTTTCCATCGGTTTGAGGACCTCGGCGAGGGCTTCGGGTCGGCCTTCCTTGTAGTCCACGTACGCGTCGCGTGCGTCTTGGAGGGTGACGCAGTCGTCGAGGTCAAAAGGCCCGGTGCGGCTTCGTCGCAATTGTTGCATGTGGGCGCGCGTGCCGAGTTGCTTGCCCATGTCGACACACAGGTTCCGGATGTAGGTGCCTGCTTCGGTGCCTGCGCGGAAGAGGACGTCGCGTCCTTTGACCTGCATGATCTCCATGTAGTACACTTCGCGCTTGCGGATGCGTCGCGCGACGGCGGATCGGACCGGGGGCATCTGTTTGATCTTGCCGACGAAGTTGGCGGCGACCTCCTTGATCTTGTCTTCGGGGACGTCGGTGTGGAGCCGCATCACCGTGACGTATTCCTTCCCGGCAAGAAGCAGCGCCTTGACGCCTTTGGTCGCTGCGCCGAGCGCGGTGGGCAGGACGCCCGTGGCGCCAGGGTCCAACGTGCCGCCGTGTCCTGCGCGGTTGGTGTGGAAGATCTCGCGCACCCAAGCGGCGACCTGGTGACTCGTCGGGCCGCTGGGTTTGTCGAGCGGGAGGACGCCGTATTCGAGGAGTTGCTCTGGCGGTCGCTCCTTGGGGCTCATGCCGAACTTGGGGTTCGTCGCCGCTTGCGCTTTGATGAAACGCTTGCGCTGACGAAGGCCTGGCAGTTGGGACTCGCCCATTCGGGCCTTCGAAGGGGGTCATCCATTTAAGGCTGGAGGGAGCGGTCCGTGACGTTTTTGGGGACGTTCAAGCCATCACTCGTTCGAGGCCGGGTTTCATGCAGTCTCCACAACGGTTAATCGGGGCCACGGCGCCTCGTACGTGATGCGCGGCCTCGTGATCGCCCTCGTCGTGTTTGCATCGGGCTGCGTAGGGCCGGAGGAACCCGCCGCGGATCCTGGAACGGCGGCCTCCATCGACAACGAGGTTTCCCAGGCGGCGGAGCCGGATTCGGGAGAGTCTGGGCCGGCCCCGTACATTGAGACCTTCAACAGGTCGGGAGTCGTGCGCGCAGCGATCCTCGGTCTCAACGCCAATTCTGGCGACGGTCCTGGGATGGCCATCAAGGTGCCTGTGAACGTGTCGTTCATGGTTGTAGAAGGCCGCTGGACTGGGGATGTCGCTGAGGTCGATCTGCGCGTCAGTACACCCGCTTTCTGCGTCGGCGCTGCCCCAATCCCGTTGACCGGGTGGGACTCGATGATCTGTCACACTCGAGCCACAATCGATCCAGAGATGCCCGGCATTTTCATCGCATCACGACCCGTCGGATCCTTCGGGTCCGGCGCGCTTCGGCTCGTCCTTGACGACACCATCATGGATGAGGACTGGTGCCGCGACGTGACCTGCCCTTGGACCGTCCAGCTCTATGGTCGGGTCGCCGCAGAGACCAGTTTCGAGTTGGCGGCCACCGTGTTTGCGGGTACCGAGCCACCAGAGGGATTCTCAGTCTTCTCCGGCTAGAAGTGCTGAAAGCCGCTTTACCACCGTCATGTCACGCGTTCGGCGAGGAGCACTTCGAGGTAGACGAACCCCACAGCGGGAGGCATGATTGCCGCGGTCCAAGGACCGGCCGTCGCGCCCATGGGGACGACCTGCCGGATCAGAACTGGAGACGTGCTGAGACTGTTTCCGGCCGCGCATTGGCCCAATTGGGCGTTGGGCGCCTCGACATACGCACCGAAGGTGAAGGGTGCCACGCCTCCAAGAAAGCAAGCCACGATTACGAGTCCATCGGCCGCGGGCACCGTGAACGGCCCGGGCGGGACCCAAGGTGTTCCCGTGGTGGCATTGATCCGCAATAAGTCGCGTGCGACAAAGGCGGCGGATCCGGGTCGGTCGTGGCCGTACGCCACTAGGGTGGCAGTCGACAACGGACGTTCCGGTCCCCAGTAGGCACTGATGCGGACAAACTGGCCCACTTGGGGAGAGTAGTCGGCTTCCAGCGCGGTGCGTCCATCCGGGAACGTCACGTTGACCACGTATCCAGGCCGTTCGTTCGCGAGCACCTTCACAGGCCCTTTGCGCACTTGGACGTTGAGGTCGTTTCCGAGCCAAGTATGGGTCTCCCAACGCTGTCCATCTGTCAGAGGAAACCGCAACAATGATACCGGGAGCCCGTGGGCATCCCAGGAAAGATCCGAACGCTGGACCAGCCCGATGGGCACGAAATGCAACGACAGCGCATGCGCGTAGGAACCCACGTCAGATGCTGCGACAAGGTAGGTGTCTGAATCGACTTTCGAAACGCTGGTTTCGACTTCAAACGGGGCGTGTCCAGCGAAGGAGACTGACCATTTCCACCACTCGCCCACCACCCAGGATGGTGCGTCAATCGGATGGTCGGGGGACGCGTCTACAATCGTACGGGTGCGCATCGACGAGGAAGGCGGTGTGACATTCGCCTGCAGACATCCGGACATGGCGATGAAGGCAGCCAGGACGAAGAGGAATTCATATCGCCGATCCGTGCCGGTCCACCAGCGTCGGCGGGCAGTTCCCGTCATGATAACGGTTGTGGCGGGTCCCCGAAGGCCAGCGAGTTGGCTCGTCGACGGCGTAGGCGGGAATGCTCCGGGGCGCCTGCTCCCGGGCGACCCAAGGTTTTGAGTTTGCCGCTGCCCGAACGAAGGTCCGGTCGCCGGTAGCCGGTACCAAAACCCATAAAGACCCTCTCGACCGAATAGATAGTTCCGAGTGTCCTACCCAGATTGATGCCTTCCCGACCATCGGACGGTAGCCTGTTGCTTTCCGTCCAACGTGACATTGCATCCATGAAGACCCGCGGTGCCGGCGAGATCGGCAAACAGGCGGCCCTCGCGTTGGCCAGCGCCGCGGAACAGTTCACGGGTACGTCCGTCGCCACGTTCCGCGAAGAGATGACCGCCGCTGCGAAACTGCTGGCCGAAGCGCGTCCCACGGCCGTCTCGCTTCGCAACGGCCTCAACTATGTCCTGGACGCCGCGATGACCGCGCGGACCATCGACGAGGCGAAGCGGATGGCGAAGACGCGCGCCAACGATTTCGCCGATCGCGTCACGAAGGCCAAAGCGACGATTGCCAAGGAAGTGTCGCGACTCCTGGCCCGCAACTCAGCTGTTCTTACTCATTGCAATTCCACCGCCGCGATCGGCGGCCTTGTGGAGGCGACGCGTCAAGGAAAGAAACTACGCGTCTTCTCCACCGAGACGCGCCCGTTCCGCCAAGGGCTTCTCACCTCCCGCGCCCTCCAAGAGGCCGGCGTCGATGTCACCCTCATCGTCGATTCGGCCGCGTTGCACATCCTCGAATCGGAAAAAGTGGACGCGATGGTGATCGGCGCAGACGCCGTGGGCGCGGATGGCAGTCTCTACAACAAGATCGGCACCCGGTTGATCACGCTTGCAGCCAAGTCCGTGAAAGTGCCCGTGTACGTGTGCGCGGAGAGCTACAAGTTCTCCCCCTACAGCCTCACCGGCGAGAAGGTGGTCATCGAGGAACGCGCGCCGGCAGAGATCATCGACGCGGCTGAGGTTCCGGGCGTGAAGATCAAGAACCCTGTGTTCGACCGGACGCCGCCCGACCAGGTGACCGCGTACATCACGGAACTTGGCACGATCAAACCCGGCGACGTGAAAGGATTCATCGAACGGATCTACGGAGGCACGAAACAATGGATCTAGACGACGCCATCGTGTGCACCTACGAATTGGCCGGCGCGTTCCCCTTGCGCGATGCGGCCCGCATCGTCGCCGCCGAGCAGACCACCGGCACATGGACCGAGGTGAAGACCGCACCGAAGAGCGTCGAGAAACGCCTCGCCGGACGCGTCGTCTCCGTGGACGAGAAGACCTCGACCGCCAAGGTCGCCTTCCCGCTCGAGATCTTCGAACTCGACAATCTCCCAGGACTGTTGGCGATCGTCGCCGGGAACTTCTTCGGGATCGGGAGTCTCACGCGTGCACGTTGGGTCGACGTCGAACTTCCCCGGGCCGTCGTCAAACATTACAAGGGTCCCCAGTTCGGCATCCTCGGGATGCGCAAGCTCCTCAAGACCTCCAAATCGATGCGTCCGCACTGCGGCACCATCGTGAAACCGAAGGTCGGCCTGGATCCCAAGGGCACCGCCAAGGTCGCCAAGGACTCGGCGTTGGGCGGCCTCGACTTCATCAAGGACGACGAGACGCTTACGGACCAGAAGTTTTGTCCGTTCGATGAGCGCGTGCGGCACGTGATGGAAGCGCTCGACCAGGCGAAGGCCGAGACGGGTCACCCGACCCTTTATGCGGCCAACGTGACCGCGTCCGAATCCGTGATGCTCGAACGCGCCGACACGGTCAAATCGCTCGGCGGCAACTGCGTCATGATCGACGTGCTCACCGCGGGGTTCCATTCGTTGCAGACGCTTCGGAACCACGCGTCGCTCAAAGTGCCCATCCATGTTCATCGCGCGTTCCACGGTGCGATCACGCGCAGCCCCGATTATGGGGTCAACATGATCGTTCTCTCGAAGCTCGTGCGGATGCTCGGGGGGGACCAGTTCCACACGGGAGCGGCGTCGGGCAAGATGGAACATCCCGAGGACCTGCGAGAGATCCTCGACGCGTTGCGCCGACCCTGGAACGGCACAGGGCAGACGCTTCCCGTCGCCTCGGGCGGCATGCATCCCGCGTCGGCTGAGAAAGAGGCTGCTGTGTTCGGACGCGACTTCGTCCTCCAAGCAGGCGGAGGCGTCCACGGACACCCCGGCGGCACCGTCGCGGGGGCGCGCGCCATGCGACAGGCGGTCGACGCGATCGCCGAAAGCACGCCCCTTGCCACGTACGCGAAGACCCACAAAGAACTCGCTGTGGCCCTCGAAAAATGGGGACACGAGAGCTACCAGTACGAATCGTTTGGACATTGAAGGTGAACCTATGAAACTGAAAGTGCATTTGCTCGACTTCGACGTCGGGACGCACGAAGTGTTCCTCAACACGCAGGACGCCGAACGCTACGGCCTCGTCGCATTGGACCGCGTGGTCCTGATCGCCGACGGCGCCTCCGGGGTCCCGGCGGTCGTCAAGGTCGCCAAGACCACCGTGCCGCCCGGCTTGGTCGGCGTCGCGCGCGACCTTCTTCTAAAATACGGCACCCACGAGGGGGACTTGGTCACGATCCTCCCGGCATCGCGTCCGAAGAGCGTCGATTACATCAAGAAAAAACTCGACGGAAAGACCCTCAAGTCCGAGGAGATCCGCGCCATCATCGAGGACATCGCCAAGGGCAACCTGACCGACATCGAACTCACGGCCTACGCCTGCGGCACGTACACGTACGACATGAACATCGACGAGATCGTCGCGTGCATCGAGGCGATGGTCGATTCCGGGGACCGCATCTCCTTCGCCCGCGGACCCGTCATGGACGTGCACTCGATCGGCGGCGTGCCCGGCAACAAGTACGCTCCGATCGCGGTCTCCATCGTCGCCGCGAACGGCCTCATGATTCCCAAGACCTCGTCCCGCGCCATCTCGAGCGCGTGCGGCACGGCCGACTTCATGGAGGTCATCACCCCGGTGCAGTTCTCCGCGCAAGAAGTCAAACGCATCACGGAGAAGGTCGGCGGCACCTTGTGCTGGGGCGGCGGCGTCAACCTTGCACCTGCGGATGACGCGATCATCCGCGTCGAATACCCGCTCTCAATCGATCCGCACGGCCAACTGATCGCCAGTGTTCTCGCGAAGAAGAAAGCGGTCGGGGCACAGTATGTCGTCATCGAGATGCCGACGGGGGATGGCGCGAAGGTCGAGAGCGACGACAAGGCCCGCGCCTTGGCCCGCGACTTCATCGCGGTCGGGGAACGAATCGGCATCAAGGTCCAGTGCGCCATCACCTACGGTGGCCAGCCCATCGGACGCGCCATCGGTCCTACCTTGGAGATCAAGGAAGCCATCCAGGTGCTCGAAGGAGCCGACAACCCGACGAGTCTCATCGAAAAAGCGTGCAGCCTCGCCGGCATCCTCCTTGAACTAGGAGGTGTGGCGGCAAAAGGCGCCGGCTACACCCTGGCGCGCGAGACCCTCAAGAGCGGCGCGGCGCTGAAAAAATTCCGAGAGATCATCGGTGCCCAAGGCGGCGACCCGAACATCAGTTCCGCCAACCTCCACCCCGGCAAGTTCGTGCACGAGATCAAGTCCCTCCAGCACGGGTACGTGGAATCCATCGCGAACAAGAAACTCAACCGGATCGCCCGCGCGGCCGGAGCGCCTCGCGACAAAGGCGCCGGCATCTTCCTGCACCACAAGAAAGGACGACGCGTCGAAGTCGGCGAACCCTTGTTCACGATCTATGCGGACCACGAGCACAAACTGAAGGAAGCCGTCGCGCTCGCGAACCAGTCTTCGCCGTTCCAGATCGAGGGAATGATCATCGAGGAAGTCGTCGAGTAAGCATCCCCGCAATCCCCGGGGGTCTCCATCGGCAACGTGCTCCGCCTGGGCCGGAAGATGACGATAGGAATCGACGGGTTCGGAAACTTGCCATATAAGGCAACGAGGTCCTAGGCCCCAATCGGGCCTTCGTCACGGCCCGAAGTTCCACCGGAAACCAGGGGGTTTTGCTAGAAAAGGTAGGCGTTTTGGGCCGGCCGATCAACCTTTTTTTTCGTGGGCTTGGAGCTCGCGGTAGAACCACTTCTCCAGTTCGGGGGGCAGGACGTGTTCCATGCGGCAACCCCATTCATTCGCGGACTCGTGGTCCATGCCGACGATCTCTTCCAGGAAGCGCGTCGCGAGGTTATGCTTCTTAAGGACTTCAAGGGCCTTGAAGTACCCCGTCTCGGTGAGTTCGACTCCTTTGTACGGAGTGTACTTGATGAATTGGTCCCGCTCGAGCTTGACGATCATTTCGGTCACGGACGAAGGGGCGACCTTCAAGGCGGCGGCGATCTCCCCGGTCTTCGCGTGTCCCGCCTTCTTCGAGATGCGCAGGATTTGCTCGAGGTAGTTCTCGACGTTCTCGGAGAGCTGGTTCTGCATGGCGGGATGCGTCACGGGCGGATTCGTTACGAGGAACGGCGCCTATAAAACGCGTCCCTGGGCCTTTCAGCCACCGACATCGGCAAACGTCGACTCCTTTAACGTTGACAACAGAAACACTTTATAGAATATATTTGCACTAGTTTTTCTGTAGAGAAGAGGAGTTGCTCGACGCAGAAAGGCCACGCAAGTGTCCTTCCGAATTCTAGCATATCCCTCCTCCAGTGATGCACCGCATCACGTGCAAGAACGAAGCGACGACCCGCTCCCTTCCCTACGTTTTTTTCACAAGGAGGCTCGAACCTCCCCAATCCTCGAAGTTTAGCGTCATTGCCGAAAGATTAACATTGAACCGCCCCGTGTATGCCAGTACAAATGTGGGCAGCCCTGATTGATTATTTCCAACGGTTCCCCGCACAAGAGAAAATCGCCCGTCTCTTGATCAAAAATGGGCTAAGCATCCGCGACGGCGGCGTCTACAGCGGCGAGATCCAACTCTCGGACTCCGCCCTCGGCCGGGCAGCGGGCGTCGACCGACGCATCGTCTCCGCCACGGTCCGCACCATCGAGGCCAACCCGGAGCTCCACAAAGTGTTCAGCCGGTTCCAGCCCACCCTCCACCTCAAGGACGTCGCCCCGAACCTCGGCTGGGGCGTCATCGAGATCGTCCCGGACAACGCGTCGCGCCCCGGCATCCTCAGCGGCGTCTCATCCCTCATCGCCCGCGAGGGCATCTCGATCCGACAGGCCGTCGTCGACGACCCCGATTTCTCCGACGCGCCCCGCCTGTTCATCGTCACGGAGAAACCGGTGCCGCCGAGCCTCATCCCGGAACTGCAGCGCGTCCCGGGCGTCCGCAGCGTCACCCTTAGCTGATCCATGGCGCGCGCCGCGTCGCCGATCATCGCCCGGCTCCTACAGGAGGCCAGGTCCGCGAAGCGACTGCGGTTTGACCAGTTCCAGGACATCGTCCTCTACGACCCGGAGCATGGGTATTTTTCGCGCTCGAGCGAACGGGCCGGACGCGGCGGGGACTTCCTGACGTCGCCCGAGACGTCGCCGCTGTTTGCGCAGTGCATCGCCCACGCGCTCGAAGCCGATGCATCCCACCTCAGCGCTGAGGAATTCCACCTCGTCGAGGTCGGCGCCGGACGGGGCACTTTCGCCCTTGACCTGTGGAACGCGCTGCGGTTCCGGCCCCTCTCGAAGAAGATCCGGTTCCATCTCGTCGAACGAAGCGATGCCGCACGCGCAACCTGGGACCACACCCTCGAGGAGATTCCGGCGCGACAGCGGCACGCGTACGCGAGCGAAGCAGAACTCCCCGCCGGGCCCTGGGAAGTGGGCGCCCTGTTCGCGAACGAACTCTTCGACAACATCCCGGTGCGTCGCGTGATGCAGACCGAACGGCTCCAAGAGATCGAGCTGCGCATCCGACCCTCCGGCGTGCGCGAAGAACTCGTGGAGGCACCGATCGAGCTTGCCGCGTACCTCGAAGCCCAAGGCGCGCGCCTTGCCGTCGGACAAACCGCGGAGGTGTGCCTCGACGCGCCTCGACTTCTCTCCAGGCTGATTGCGCGGTTCCGACGCGGATCCGTCATCATCATCGACTACGGGGACGAGGCGAAGTACCTCTACCACCCCGACGCCTTCCCAAACGGCACCTTGGCCGCAAACCGCGGACACGCCAGCCATACCGATTATTACCGCGACCTCGGAGGCCAAGACCTGACCGCCCACGTCAATTTCACCCCCCTCGGCGAGACCCTCGAGGCCGCCGGATACAAGCGGCTCTTCTTCGGTACCCAGTCGAAATTCCTCCTCGAACACGGCCTCGCGGAACTGTTACAAACACGCCTGGCCAAGACCACCGACGAGTTCGAGCGCCTGCGCCTGAGCCAACGCGCCAAACAACTTTACCACCCCGAAGCCATGGGAGACGCGTTCCGCGTTCTCCACGGTCGGACACCCTAACCACGCAAGCTCGTTAAGGCAGAACTATAAACGACTCAACGGTTGGCGATTCGAGCCCCCCCAAAATGGCCTTCGAACTTGTCGTCGTTAACAACACTCCTCTTACCGGCGAAAACGACTCCCGGATCGTCGCCCGCACCTTCCTCACCCAGATCGGCTACCTTGCCCCCAACTCCGATGGCGAGATCCCGTTCCGACTGTTCTACGACTGCTTCCTCTCCAACCCCGAAAAACCGTGGCACGTCGAAGAAATGGAATCCGCACTCTCCACCAGCCGACCCACCGTCTACCGTCACCTGAACAAACTCAAGGGCATCGACCTCCTCGAAGAAGTCGGCATCGACGACCCACTCACCGGCCAGACCCGCAAAGCCTACCGGTTGCGCTACGCCAACCTCGCCAAAGCCTGGCAATTCGTCGAAGCCCACCTACGGGTCGCGATCGAGAACTACGGACGCACCGTCGAGCACCTCAGCCGGCTCACCAATGAGAACCGGAAGGTCGCGACGATGATGGCCCGACCAATCTGAGATTTTTCGGGTCGACCTCATTTTCCCGCCAATTCGCAGACCCGGGGGAAAACCTCATTTACAATAACCGTACATATGCGTATACGTGACGAAGCAGGTCCAGTTGAGCGAACGCGCGTACCGTCTTTTGAGGGCCAAGAAACGGCCTGCGGAGAGTTTCAGCGACGTCATTGTTCGTAGCCTGGCACCAAAAGGCGATCCCATGACGCTGTTCGGACTCGGGCGCCTTGACCCGAGCGAAGACTACGTCGAAAAGATGAGGAACGCGGATCGGCGACGGAGCGAAACCGCCGCAGGAACTGCGTGAGGCCTTGCCCGTTTTAGACACGAGCTTTCTCATTGATGTGGAACACAAGGTTCCCGCGGCGGTCGCTCGCATGAAAGCTCTCAAAGATCGCCCACCACTCCTAGTACCGGCCATCGTCGCCCTAGAGTTCGCCGCCGGGTCAAAGGATCCGGCACAAGTGTGGGAACAGTTTCGCCAATCGTACATTGTCGTCGACTTCTCGGCGACGATCGCGGAGCGGGCATCCTTGTTGGCTTGGAACGCGATGCGCCGCGGGCTCTTCCCAGGATGGTCCGACACGCAGGTCGCCGCCACCGCCCTTGAGCACGGCGAACCAGTGATCACCCGGGACGCCAAAGCCATCCGAAGTTTCCCTGACGTATCCGTGGAACCATACGGATGAAGGACACAACGCCTTGGATCCGGCGCTCGAAACCCTTAGATAAGAGACCTTCGTCCCGACAAACCCCGGAAGGAATCCACGTATGGTCCACTTTGTCGTCCAGTTCGAACCCAAGCAACTCGACCAGCTCAACAAAGATTTCCTCACCGACATGACGGTCAGCAAGAACTCGATCCACGTCCGCGACGGCGGCTCGATCGGCCTCGACAAGAAATTCCTCTACGTCCGTGTCATGGGCGGCGAAGACAAGGTCAACGCCGCAAAGAAACTCTTCATCGAGAAGAAGTTCGGCGAGATCCTGCCTCAGGCCGAGGCCGACAAGGTCAGCAAGGCCATCGAAAAGGAAGAGGAAGAAGCCGCCGAGGGCATGGGCGCACTCTTCGGATGATCCTCGACCTGCTCTGCCGCAAACTATTTCCTCCATCGTCTCCGCATTCCGCCTGTGCGTTGGTTGGTGGCAGCGGTCGTCGTCGCGTTGATTCTCCTTCCTGCGTGCGTCGACAAGCCCGATACGACGCCGGGCCGGAGAGCGCCCCGACACATCTCGGCGTCTACATCGGCAGACCCCTTCATCATTGACGTTGCCAGCGGCCAGTCGAACGACATCGTTCTCAACGGCACCGGTTGGGCGACCCTTTCCGTCTACGCACTCACAGACGTCATTCTCAACGTCACCGTCTCGAACCCGCAACTGCCGGATCTCTTTGAGTCGGCGTCGCCCCAGGTCGAAACGACCTACTCCGCGGGGAATTTCACTGTGGTCTATTTGTTTCGCGTCGGCGAGTTTCCGCTCGGGCCCCAGAGCTACAGCTTCGAGATCCTGGGCGAGCCTCGAGGCGCTTCCGTGACCCAATCCAGGCCTGCGCAGATAGAGCTGCGTCATGACACGACCGCCCGTCTCATCGTCGCGACCACGGTCCCCGGCTACCGGATCGAATTGACGGACACGACGCTGGGACAAGGGTATGAGATGCTCGATGTGGAACTGAGACCCCATTCCGAGTTGAGCATCGTGACGCCAGCGCCGACCGAAGCGAGCGGCCAAAAAACTCCCGCTGCCGAAACCGCGCATCGACAAGTGTGGACGACCGGCCCAATCGACGTCGGACCCGCCCTGTTGAGAAGCTGGTCGTGGATCATTGAGATGGACGTTGGCAGCGGACGCGCGATGGCGTGGCACCAGACCCTCGGCTTCGGCCAGCCGCCCACAGCACCGTTCACGGGTGAACCCCAGTACGGGTTCAGCGGTCCGAGCAGCAGCCGTGGAAATTCCGCGCACGCGGTAGAATTGGAACGTCGTTCCACCGAGATGTATTGGATTCTTGAGACGACCGCCGCCGGCGCGCAGAACACGCTTGAGGGCGCCTCCTTCCTCGTCGTTCCGCTGGGCTAAGCGGCGACATCCGCACGACGCACGACACAAGGTTTATCGGCCGCCTCCCCGCGTGAGGGCGTGTGCAGCGTCTGCTCGTCCTCGGACTGGCCACCATGGTCATCCTCAGCGGATGCGCCGGCACCGCACAGCAAACAGCCGCACCAACGACGACCACTCCCTTGACCCGCGATTCAGGACGGCTCGAAGGTATCGTCTACGACGCCGAATTCACGCCACTCAAGGGCGCGCGCGTCAACGTCAGCAACCACCCTGTGTCGGTCACGACCGATGGCCGCGGCGCATTCGTCGTCGATGACGTCGCGCCCGGCGAACACACGATCGCGGCCTCCCTAGCAGGGTACCGAAGCGCCTCCCAGCGCGTCAGCGTGGCCGCGGGCGAGATCCTCAGCATGAGACTCGAACTCGATGCCATCCCGGCGATCGAAATCTATCCGGAGTTGATCCAGTACACGGGTCACATGACGGTCGGCCTCGCCACGGTGCTCTACGCGATCCGACCCGGGACCGAGCTCGACGACGAACTCGAATTCAGCCGCGACGTCAACCCCGGCGCCACGACCCTCGTCGCCACAATGACCTTCACCCGGACCTCCCCCGCCGGAGCCGAGAAATTCCAACTCGACTCCATCCTCGGCGAGATCCTCTACAACCAGACCTACGGCGAAAGCCCGCTTCTCAACCGCGTCGACGACGTCCCAGCCGGCACCGTACAGGCGTCGCATTCCATTTGGTTGCCGCGGACTTGCGACTACTTCATCCTCGCGACCTGCTACGCCGATCCGCCGTCCTCGGTGTTCCAGTTCGCGTTGGACCAACGGTTCGACGTCTACAGCACTTTGTTCTACGGCGGCGAAGCACCGGCCGACTACACGGGACTGCCCGACTGAGGACATGTAAATGCGGCTACCTAAGAACGTAAAAGGCACTGGACGCAACCGAAGCACCATGGAATTCGATGTGCTCTTCGAGCAAGACGAAGATGGTGTCTGGGCGGCATCGGTCCCAGCACTCCCAGGCTGCTTTTCCCAAGGCGAGTCCCACAAAGAGGCCCTCGCCAACATCCGAGAAGCGATTTCGTTGCATCTCGAGAAAGTCAAGCCTCTCGCGCTTCAGGCCGTGAAGCTCGATCGCGTACGGGTCGAGGCGTAACACGTTGCCTGGCCGACTAAGACCGTTGCCCTACCGGAAGGTAGACCGCGCCTTGCGGGCGTTAGGCTTTCTTGCGATCCGACAACATGGGAGTCGTGTTCGATACGAGGACGAGTCTGGCCGCGTGGTCACGATTCCGGCGCCCGCCAACAAGGACGTTTCGCGCGGCGTTGTGCGGGGTCTCCTTCGATATCTTAGGTTGACCATGGAGGAATTGGAGCGTCTGCTCTGATCGCCTATCGGATTCCCAAGAGTTGCTTCCCTTTGGCGACGTTGTTGACGCGGACGATGATGCGTCCTTGAACGCCGGTGGCGGGCGGCGTGGTGCCGCATCTATTTATGAATGGGAATAATCATTCCCAGCTAGAAATGACGACCAACGAGGCGATTCTTTGGCTTGCCCCCGGGCGTCGAGCCGAAGTGCTGGACTTCTTCCTGAGCCATCCGGGCCGCCGTTGGACCGTCAACGCCGGTGCTCGCGAATCCCAGATTCCGGTGACCACGTTCTGGAAGGCGACGCGAGCATTGGTCGACCTGGGATTGCTCCGCGCCGCGCGAGTCGGCGGTGCGCTCATCGTGGAGCTGAACCAGGCGTCCCCGGCGGCGCAAGCCCTTCTGCGCGGTGAAATCAGGAGTCCGCATCGAATGGCGTTCGAAGCGTTCGAACGGCGCCTGGCTCCAGGATTTCCCAAGGTGCGCGTGAAACTGTTCGGCAGCGTCGCGAAGGGAACGTCGAAACCCCAGAGCGACGTCGACGTCCTTGTGGAGGTGCCCCGCGGCACGACGGACCGCAAACGCCTTGGGGCGCGCGTCGACCGGGCCGCCGTGGAGGTTTTGGACGAGTTTGGGATCGTCGTTTCACCCTTGATCGTCGAGCAGGGGGCCTCGAAGCTGTGACGTCACTCGCCTCCGTCAAACTGTTTCAGGCCGAGAATTACCTGGATGACGCTGAGACGCGAGTGGAAGACGACGCCCCATACTCGCCGCCGGTGCCCGTGGGACACGCGACGGACGCGGTCATCCTGGCTGTGGATGCCCTTTGCCATTCTCGCAACGTCGCGACCCCCAAAAGGCATGATCAGGCTCAGCGAGTTTACCTCGATCTTCTCCGCGAAAACCTGATACCCGAAGAAGCGGCGCAATGGAGAGAATTCCTGGCGACGGCGCACCGCCAACGATCCGCAATCCAGTATCAAGGAGAAACGGTCAGCAAGTCCGAAGCGCGTTCGTTCGTCCGGAAGGCCCGCGGTTTCGTGGACTTCGTTCGGCGATGCGTTCAAAGTGGCGGATGAGGGCCTATCGGATGCCCAAGAGTTCCTTCGCCTTGGCGACGTTGTTGACGCGGACGATAATGCGCCCCTGGACGCCCGTGGCGGGCGGCGTGGTGCCAAAAATGCTCACCACGTTCACGCCGTTGGAAGCGAGTTTCTCGCAGACCTTCTGCACTTCGCCATACTTGTTCGCGATAAGAAGTTCCAACGCTTCGGCCTCGACGACATCGTAGCCGTCTTGGCGAAGAAGCTCCCCGGCGAGACGGGGTTTTCCGCACACGATGTGCGCGGTCCCAAAGTCGCCCTGCGCTTCCGCTTCCAAGGCATCCACGTTGATCTCGGCGCGCGCGAAGATCTCCAACACCTCGGCCAAACTGCCCGGGTGGTTCTCGAGAGCGATGTTGAGAATGGTGACCAGAGCCGGTTCCCCGTGGCCCCAAGAGCCATTAGTCGCTCTTAGCCGTTACCCGAGCTTGATTTTGCCGCCCTTCTTGAGCTGCTCAAGCACGTCGTCGGCGTGCGCATCGAGTTTCTTCGGGTCGGCGATGGCCCGGCGCACCTGTTCCTTCTGTTCCCGGATGATCTGCCGTGCCTCGTCCTTCTCGGCGAATTCTTTGCCGCGCAGTTCGAGCATCTTCTCTCGAAGTTTGAGGAATTCTTGGTGCTGCTCGTCGGATTT
>CAYOZB010000071.1:0-15145 GCA_964408365.1 uncultured Halobacteriales archaeon
TCGACCTCATCCATCTCGGCCACATCCATATGCTCGAGGCCGCCAAGAAGCACGGCGACGAACTCATCGTCGTCATTGCACGCGACGAGACGGTCCTCAAACAGAAGCACAACCCGATCAACCCCGAAGAGGTCCGACGACAGATCGTCGCGTCGCTCAAACCGGTCGACTCGGCCGTGTTGGGTCATCATGGCGACATCTACCGCGTCGTGACGGAGTTGAAGCCCAACATCATCGCGCTCGGATTCGACCAGACGTTCAACGAAGCCGAGGTGGAGAAAAAGTGCCGCGAACACGGCGTCGACGTCAAGGTCGTGCGGCTGGCGCAGTTCGACCACGATCTGGATGCGACGCGCAAGATCATCGAACGGATCGGGGACCGCATCGCGCGCAACGAACTGTATTCGCGCGTCGAGCCGCCGATCGCCAAGAAAAAGGAGTGACGCTGCATGAGTCCGGAAAAAGAACAGGATGACATTTTCGACGTAGAGGACGCCGACGACGCGCCTCCGCCGCAGGAGTTCAAGCGACCGAAGGGACTGTTGGACCTTGAGAAGAAAAAAGAGCAAGAACGCGTGGAACTCAAGAGCGGCGCCGCGGGCGGAAAACCACCCCCATTGACGCCGCCGCAGAAACCCGTTCAAAAGCACGCCGTCCCCGCCGCGCAGCCGCAAACGCCTCACAACGGCCCCGAGATCCGCACGGAACGGCCGACGGCGGATCCAAGGACGATCGACGCGTTGCATGGCGACGTCGACCAGGCCGAGATCCGGGTTCACAAATCGGAACCCGCGCGCAATCTCGCCAAGATCGACGTTCCCGGCGAAATCGCTGTCAAAAAGGATCAGACCACCTCGACTCGTCCGGCGTTGCGGCCGATGGATGGTCCTGTCGAGGTCGTGAAGCAGGACCAGACGCGCCCCGCACGTCCCGCGTACAAACCGGTTGACGGCCCCGTCGAAGTATTCAAACCGACGGCGGAAACGCGGCCGAAGGTGCATCCGTTGCCGACGGTCGAAGGCGAATTGCAGATCGTGAAGGACCTGCACGCCAAGACGCCCCAGTCCGATCGGCTCAAGGTCTCGAAGCCGCGGAAACTCATCGGCGTCGTGGATACGACGTTCGCGCGGTTCAACATGGGCGAAGCCGCCGAGGACGAGTTGCGCAAGATGGCCGGCGAGTACGACGTGCTGCGTCGCACGGTGCCTGGGATCAAGGACCTCGCGGTCGAATGCAAGATCCTCCTCGAGGAAGAGGACTGCGACTTGGTCGTCGCGTGCGGCATGGTCGGCGGGCAACCGATCGACAAACAGTGTGCGCATGAGGCGTCGCTGGCGATCCAGTGGGCGATGCTGGCGACGAACCGGCACATCCTCGAGGTGTTCGTGCACGAAGAGGAAGCCAAGGACGAGAAGCAGTTGGCGTGGTTGATGGATCGGCGCACGCGCGAACACGCGGTGAACGCGCATTGGATGGTCGCGGAGCCCGGCAAACTGCGTCAGATGGCGGGGCAGGGCCTTCGGCAAGGGTTCGATGATGCCGGTCCGGCGCGTCGAGCCTAGGCGAGGTCTTGCATGGCGAAGATTCCGACGAAGGCTGCCTCCCGGGATCTCGGCAAAGGTTGCCGTCTCGGGTTGGTGACTTCCGAGTTCAATGAAGCGATCACCGATGCGATGCGGGAGGACGCATTGGCAATGGCCAAAACGTTGGGCGCGACGGTCGTCGTGGACGTGCGTGTGCCGGGCGTGTTCGATATTCCACTCACGTTGAGCAAGGTCTTGGCTCGTCGCGACGTCGATGGCGCTGCCGTCATCGGTGCAGTCATCACGGGCGAGACGCGGCATGATGAGGTCGTTGCGTTCGAGTGCGCCAATCAGGTCGCGCGTCTCGCCTTGGAGCATGGCAAGCCCGTCGGCTTGGGCGTGACGGGGCCTGGGCAGACGGAGGAGCAGGCTCGTGCGCGGATCGATCGCGGCGGGTGGGCGGTCCGCTCCGTTTGTTCACAGTTTAAGACCCTGGGCACGTTGCGTCAAGGGGATGCAAGAACCGCTTGAGCTCAAGAGCGTCATTTACGACAACACGAGCGGTGCCCGGGAGATCGCGGTAAAGTCCCTGCAGATCCTTCAACGGCTTGCGACGCAATCAACGGTCGCGTCGGCGCCGGAACTGTTGGATGAGTTGTCGGATGCGGCCGTGAAGGTGCTGCGTTCGAAGCCCGAAATGGGCATCGTGTTCTCCAGTCTCAACCGGTTTCTGCTGGAATGTGAGGAATTCGAGATGGCTCCCGATGTCGGGGAGCTTCGCATCCAAGCCGTGGCGCGGCTGCAAGACCAGCTCCGACGGATGGAAGCGGACCTGGTGCAAGCCGCCGAGCACGCGTCGGCCTTGATCCAGAACGGGGACGTGGTGTTGACGTACAGTCGGTCGAGCACCGTGGTCGCTGCGCTGAAACGGGCGAAATCCTCGGGAAAGACGTTCGATGTGGTCACGGCCGAGTCCCGGCCGAACCTTGAGGGCCGCATGATCGCGAAGGAGCTCTCCGAGGACCAGATCCCGGTGCGGTTCGTGGTCGACGCGATGCTGGGCAGTGTCGTCGAGGGCGCGGATCGGGTCATGGTCGGTGCGGACGCGATCACGCCGCGGAGTTTTGTGAACAAGGTCGGCACGCGACTCTTGGTGATGGCGGCGAAGGCGCGCGATATCCCCGTGCACGTGATCTCGGATACGGGGAAGGCGTGGGTCAAGCGCACCGATCCGACGGGAAGTCTGTTGGGCGGGAAGATCCGGGACCCGAAGGAAGTCTGGGACCAGCCGCCGTACGGTGTTGAGATCGTGAACCTGTACTTCGAAGAGACACCGTTGGAGTGGTGTTCGGGCATCGTGTCGGAGCTGGGCGCGCAGCGGCCCGCCGAATTTTGGTCGAACGTCCGCGCGGTGGGCTATTCGCGGCGGATCCGGCGCGCGTTCGGCGACGAACTGCTCTAACCTCGAAGCGCGTCCTTTGGACGCCTTGAAGCATCGCTTCACGTGAACGGTTTTAAGTCGGAAGAAGTTGGGCGCGGACAATGCGCGACCTTCTTTCGCAGCGGGCAGCGAACCTCGAAGGCTCCTCCACGATCCTCATGAACATGAAGGCGGAGGAACTGAAACGCAAAGGCGTCAACGTCCTCTCCCTCGCGGTCGGCGAACCGGATTTCCCGACGCCGGATCATGTCAAGCTTTCGGCGAAGAAGGCGATCGACGCCAATTTCACGAAGTACACGCCGAGCCCGGGCATCCCCGAGTTGCGCGACGCGATCGCGGAGCGCACCAAGAAGGACAACGGCATCCCGTGCGAACCAGGGCACGTGATCGTGACGCCGACGAAGTTGGCGTTGTTCAACAGCGTGATGACGCTCGTCAACCCCGGCGACGAGGTGCTGATGCCGGATCCGTGCTTCGTGAGCTACGCACCGCAGGTCAAGTTCGCCGGCGGCGTACCCGTCTACGTTCCGACGGATCCGAACGACGCGTACACGATCCGTGCAGACGAAGTACAGAAGAAGATCACGAAGAAGACGAAACTCATCATGCTCTGCTCGCCCTCCAACCCGACGGGGGGATTGGATGATCCGAAGGAGATCAAGGGCGTCGTCGACTTGGCGAACGACCACGACTTCGCGATCCTCTCGGACGAGATCTACGAGAAAGTGCTCTACGAGGGCAAGCACGTCTCGCCCGCGAGCCTGCCGGGCGGTTGGGAGCGCACGATCACGATCAACGGGCTGAGCAAATCATTCTCCATGACGGGTTGGCGCGCCGGTTGGTTGGTCGCTCCTCCCGCATTCTACCCGGCGTTGGCGAAGGTGCAGACGCAGACCATCACGCACATCACGAGTTTCGTGCAGAAAGGCATGGTCGATGCGATCCGCGGTCCGCAGGATTCGGTCAAGACGATGGTGACCGAGTTCAAGGCGCGTCGCGAACTCGTGTTGAAGGAACTCGCCAAGATCCCGGGCTGGGAGACCGTCAAACCCAAGGGCGCATTCTATGTGTGGCCGAAGTTCACGCAGAAGATGAGCGCCGAAGAACTTTGCACCTACCTGCTGGAGGATGCTCATGTGGCGCTCGTGCCGGGAAACGGGTTCGGTCCAAGCGGCAAGGACCATGTGCGCATCTCGTACGCGGCGAGCCGGGACGTGTTGAAGGACGCGTTCGCGCGGATCCGGGCGTCGCTTGAAAAGCGGGAGCGCAAGACCGTCACGGCGAAGGCGAAGTAGTCGGCAAGTTAGGCACAACGCTTGTGGGCACCTTGTAGTGCCTAATCGGGTGCTGCTTGCCAGTTAGAACGCGACGCGTCACGATGTTGTGCCTAACTCGGCAAGGAAAAATTCAGATTGCACCTAACGCCGGGTCGAGTACCCGTCGATCATGCTGATGATCGCTTTGTACAAGGGTTCCGTGATGATATCCTCGGTGAGTTTCTCCTTCACGAGATCGTTTTCATCTTGGGTCGAACAGCGTCATTCGAAGCGTCGGACGTCTCCCACGACCAAATCGCCGGCGTCAAGGACCAACTCGAGGACCCATTCGCCGATCGGGAACACGTACACGTTTTCCCCTCCCGAGGAGTCTCGTAGAGCGCGGGAGAAAGGGTGTCGAACCAGTAGCTGGGGATCGTTGCTGAGGTGGTGGAGCATTTTCCGCATGAACCGTCGATCGATGAGGGGCATGCGTTCGATGACGGTAGCAGCCCGTTGACTGAACTGGACCGTCAGTCCCATTTGATGTCCGATTCAGAGAGCAGCTTCTTCTTGTCCTTGGCAAGGTCAACCAGCTTCTGAAGGTGGGCACGTTTGCCTTCCAGATCAAGGAGCCGCCGCAAGGTTTCGTTGTATGTTTCGCCCTTGCGCGTACGCGCCTTTAGTTCCTTCAGGATTGCGCGGTCTACTTGGAGGGTGGTGCGCTCCATTGACGATTATGTAGTACCTACATAACCATAAAAGTTTCTAACGCCAGGTCGAGTACCCGTCGATCATGCTGATGATCGCTTTGTACAACGGTTCCGTGATGAGGCCCTCGGTGAGTTTCTCCTTCACGAAATCCTTGGCGTCCTGGGTCGTCGTGCGGCTGCCCTTGGCGAAAATGGTGGCGGCCAGGGACAATCGGCGTTCTTCGGGGACCTCGTATTTTTTCAGAAGGTCCTCCATGTCGTACTTGAAGTAGTTCTCTTTCGACTTGTCGAGCATCCGTTCCCGCGTCCGGCTCTCGCGTGTGAGCTTGTTGACCCAGTTGTGTTTCTGCTTGACCGGGCCACCGGCGGGCTTGGGACGGTACTGATACGCCATCTGAATTTGCCTGTACTCCTTAGACCTATAAAGGCTTCCCTTCTAAGCATCGCGAACCCTCGGGGGAAACGCCGAGGAAGCCGTCAGCGACGTTTCGACGCCGGTTTGAGTTTGATCGCGGAACCGCACACGACGCAGTCTTTTCCAGCAAACGACTCGTCGTACGCTCGTGCGCAGCCGACGCAGCGAGCGGTCCAATCTTTGGTCGCCGAGATGCCTTTCGTGCGGATGGTCTGGGAACGAACGTTGAGCCGCTTGGCCAAGTCCAACACCGTGTAATCATCCGAAACCAAGGTCCCGTCAGGCAGGTCGAGAGCCAACGCCAGGATCGACACGTCGGCCGGGGACATTCGGACCCAGTTGCCCGCCTCCCGAGCGGCGGTCTGGACGCGGGCCATCGACCCGTTGGTGGATGCGCGGACCTGCAACCCGGCGGCGAGCATGTGTTCGAGCCGACGATGCGCCGCTCCGCCCGGGGCGACCTCCGCGGTGACTTCTGGCACGGTCACGCAATCGCTCGCGGTGAGGTTCGGGGCTTCCAAGATGCCGGCCGTGTCCAGGAGAAAACGCCCTTTTTTGGCTCCCGGGGGGGAACCGACTTTCACCGCACTCACGGTTAGTTTTAAGAGTCACCCCGTTATATATTCGGGCAGCGAAAAATCGCTCAGCCAGCTTATAAGCTGGAAGGGTCGGTTTTTGGATGGGGAAATTTCGTTCGGTAAGCCTGCACTCTAGCGCGCAGATTGCCTCGAACCAACCATCTTGACACCACCCGCTGAGTTCCAAATCGTCAGGAGAAACCAGCGTGTCAAAGAAGGAAGCCCAAGTGGGCGAATACAGCGCGTCGAGCATCCGTGTCCTCGAGGGATTGCAAGCCGTCCGGCAGCGTCCCGCCATGTACATCGGGTCGACCGACGAACGCGGCCTGCATCACCTCGTGTATGAGATCGTCGACAATTCGATCGACGAAGCCCTCGCCGGCTATGCCGACTTCGTCCGGGTCGTATTGCTCAAGGATGGCGGCGTCGAAGTCACCGACAATGGTCGCGGCATCCCGGTCGACGCGATGAAAGACCAAGGCGGACGCAGCGCGCTCGAAGTCGTCCTCACGATCCTCCACGCAGGCGGAAAGTTCGACCATGGCGCGTACAAAGTGTCCGGCGGTCTCCACGGCGTGGGCGCCGCGTGTGTCAACGCATTGTCCAGCAGGATGACAGCAGTCGTCCGACGCGACGGCGGCGAATTCACCCAAAGCTACCGTCAAGGCGTCCCCGAAGCCCCCGTGCAACGCATCTCGGACCACGCGGGCGACAGCGGGACCACGGTCACGTTCTGGGCGGACTCGACGATCTTCGAACGGACCGTGTTCGACTACGACACCATCGCGACCCGCATGCGCGAACTCGCGTTCCTCAACAAAGGCGTCAAGGTCTCGATCCGCGACGAACGCGGCGAACAACCGAAGGAAGAAGTGTTCCGCTACGAAGGCGGCATCATCGAGTTCGTCAAGCACCTCAACAAGGCACGCACGCCGATCCACCCGGCTCCCATGTACTTGGAGGGAGAGAAGGAATCGGTCATCATCGAAGTCTCCATGCAATGGACCGACGGGTACACGGAGAACGTGCACACGTTCGTCAACAACATCAACACCCACGAAGGCGGCACCCACCTCGTCGGGTTCCGCTCCGCACTCACCCGTGTCGTCAACGATTGGGGGCGCAAGAACAAAGTGTTCAAACCGGACGAGTCGGGCTTGGAAGGAGAAGACATCCGCGAAGGCCTCACCGCCATCCTTTCCTGCAAAGTCCGCGACCCCCAGTTCGAAGGACAGACCAAGACCCGCCTCGGGAATTCCGAGGTCAAGGGAATCGTGGAACAGATCATGGGCGACAAGCTCGCCTCGTTCCTCGAAGAGAACCCGGTCATCGCGCGTCCGATCCTCGAAAAAGCCGTACTCTCGGCCAAAGCGCGCGAAGCGGCGCGCAAGGCGCGCGAACTCACGCGACGCAAAGGCCTCCTCGAAGGAAGCGGCTTGCCCGGCAAACTCGCCGACTGCCAGGAACGCGACCCGGCGAAATCCGAACTGTATCTAGTCGAAGGAGATTCGGCCGGCGGGTGTTTCTCGGGCGACACGAAGGTCGCTCTCGTGGATGGCCGGCACTTGTCATTCCGCGAGCTTCTTCTTGAGCAGGATGGCGGCCGCCAGAATTTCTGTTACACGATCCACGACGGACAAACCCACCGGGCGCCGATCCGCGACGTGCGCATCACTCGAAGGGCCGCTGAATTACTGCGGGTCGTTTTGACCGATGGGTCCGCCGTCCGTTGCACCCCCGACCATCAGTTCATGTTAGCGGGCGGAAAATTCTGTGAAGCGCGCAAACTGGCCCCGGGCGCGGCCCTAATGGTGCTTACTGGCGAAGTCACCGTTGCAGCCAGGGCATCGCAATCAGTGGTTTCCTTTGCCGGGCTTTCCGTTGCGTCCGTTGTGCCCACTCGGGAGCGCGAAGACGTGTACGATCTCGAGGTCCCTGGCACCCACAATTTCGCGCTGCAGGCCGGCGTTTTCGTCCACAATAGCAGCAAGATGGGACGCAACCGGGAGTTCCAAGCGATCCTCCCGTTGCGCGGCAAGGTTCTCAATGTCGAGAAGGCGAGTTTGGACAAGATCCTTCAGAACCGTGAAATCCAGACCATGATCATGGCGTTGGGCGCGGGGATCCAGAACGAATGCGACCCGGCCCGGGCGCGGTATCACCGCATCATCGTCATGGCGGACGCCGACGTTGACGGGGCCCATATCAGAACTTTGTTGTTGACATTGTTCTATCGTTACATGCGCCCTCTCGTCGATGCCGGCTACATCTACATCGCTCAGCCGCCGCTCTACCGGTTGAAGAAAGGGAACGCGGAAGTCTACGTGTACTCGGACAAAGAGAAAAACGCCAAACTGGCCGAGTGGGGTGGGGAGCGCGGCGTCGCGGTCCAACGCTACAAGGGGTTGGCCGAGATGAACCCGCAACAATTGTGGGAGACGACGCTCGATCCTTCGACGCGCACCCTCCACCGCGTCACCGTCGACGACGCCGCCCGCGCGGACGAATTGTTCTCCATCTTGATGGGAGAAGCCGTCGAACCGCGAAGAGAATTCATCGAATCCCATGCGGCGGAGGTGGGAAACATCGATGTCTGAAGCCGACGGAGCCCAGGGCAAACCCATCGCCGCCCACTTGACCCAACGATCCGTCGACCAGGAGCTCAAGACGAGTTTCATGGATTACGCGATGAGTGTCATCGTGTCCCGCGCGTTGCCCGATGCGCGCGACGGCCTCAAACCGGTCCACCGACGCATCTTGCACGGCATGAACGAGCTCGGCACCACCGCCGATAAGCCGACGCGCAAGTCCGCGCGTATCGTCGGAGAAGTGATGGGTAAGTACCACCCGCACGGAGACTCGAGCATCTACGACTCCATGGTGCGCATGGCGCAAGACTTCAGTCTGCGTTACCCCCTGGTCGAGGGGCAAGGAAATTTTGGATCAGTGGACGGCGACGCGGCGGGTGCTCAAAGATACACTGAGGCCCGTCTCTCGAAAATCGCCGGCGAAATGTTGGCCGACATCGAGAAGGAGACCGTCGATTTCGTCCCGAATTTCGATGCTTCGCTCGAAGAACCGACGGTGCTCCCGTCGCGCATTCCAAACCTGCTTGTCAACGGTTCGAGTGGAATCGCGGTAGGCATGGCGACGAACATGCCGCCGCACAACCTCGGGGAGATCGTCGACGCCTCGATCCGCGTGATCAACCATCCCGAATCCACTGTCAACGACCTGTTGCAGATCGTCAAGGGTCCCGATTTCCCGACCGGGGGCATCATCATGGGCCGCGCCGGGATTGTGGAAGCGTATGCGAACGGGCGCGGTCGAGTCGTTGTTCGGGGGAAGGTCACGGAGGAAAAAATCCGTGAACGACGCGCGCTGGTGTTCACCGAGATCCCGTACATGGTAAACAAGGCGAACCTTCTCATCGCCATCGCCGAGCTCGTCAAGGACAAACGCATCGAAGGCATCAGCGACCTTCGCGACGAATCCGACCGTGAAGGCATGCGTGTCGTCATCGAGCTGAAGAAGGACGCGAACCAAGACGTCGTCCTCAACCAACTCTACACACACACCCAATTGCAGACCACGTTCAGTGTTCTGAACCTCGCGCTCGTCAAGAACCGGCCTGTTGTGCTGCCTCTGAAGCGGCTTCTTGAGGAGTTCGTCGAGCACCGGGTCCAGGTCACGGTCCGTGGCACCAAGTATGATCTTCGCAAGGCGGAGGAGCGGGCCCACGTTGTGGAAGGGTTGCTCATCGCGTTGGAGCACATCGAAGCGGTCATCGACCTCATCAAACGCGCCGAGGACGCGGAGCACGCGAAGACCGGGTTGATGGCCAAGTATGGGCTTACGGAGATCCAAGCGAAGGCCATCCTTGACCTGCGCTTAGCCAAATTGGCTCAACTCGAAGTGCAGACCCTCAAGGACGAGCACGCGGAATTGTTGCAGCGGATCACCCGCTTGAAGGAGATCCTGGCCAGCCGCGCGGAACAGCTCAACATCATCAAGGCCGAACTCGTCGACGTCAAAAAACGGTTCGGCGACGAGCGCCGGACCCAGCTCCAGGAAGGAGAAGCCGAGGACATCGTCCTCGAGCAACTCATTCCCGAGCACGACATCGTCGTCACGTTGACGAACGCAGGCTACGTGAAGCGCAGCCCGTTGACCGCGTATCGTTCGCAGGGCCGCGGTGGCAAGGGCATCATTGGCACGGAGACCAAGGAAGAGGATTTCGTGCACGATCTTTTCGTCACATCGACGCATCGGTACATCATGTTCTTCACGAGCGACGGCCAGGTCCATTGGTTGAAAGGATACCAGATCCCCGAGGCCAGCCGTTACGGACGGGGCAAGGCGGTCGTGAACCTGCTCACGGGCCTCGACGCGGGTGAACGTGTCACGGCGGCGATCCCGGTGGAAGCCTTCGTCGACAACCGGTTCGTGTTCTTCGCGACCCGCAAAGGAATCGTGAAACGAGTCGTATTGTCCGACTTCAAGAACGTGCGGGCCGGCGGCATCCGCGCCGTGCAATTGGAAGAAGGGGACGAATTGATCGGCGTCGCGTTGACCAACGGTGGCCAGGAGATCATCCTCGCGAAAAGGCAGGGCCTGGCGGTGCGCTTCAACGAGGATGATGTGCGCGCGATGGGACGCTCGGCGTTCGGCGTGTACGGGACGAAGGTCGACAAGGACGACGAAGTGGTCGCCCTGGCGGTCGCCCACGGCAGCGGGGACATCCTCACCATCAAGGCGAACGGTCGCGGAAAACGCACGCCCTTGGACGATTACCGGTTGACGTCTCGCGGAGCGCAAGGCGTCATCACGATCAACACCGAGGAGACCGTCGACGGGAAGACCGAGACCCACCCGGTCGTGGGCATGGTGCATGTGCAGACCGGTGACGAGGTCATCGTTTCGACGGAGAAGGGCATCGTGATCCGGTTGAAAGTGGACGCCATCCCGCAGAAGGGACGCGGCGCGCAGGGAAACTGGATCATCCGACCCGAAGCCGGCGACCGCGTCGTGGCTGTGGCGCGGATCGTTCCGGATGAGGAACTTGCGACGCCTGCGTCGGAGCCTGGGAAACCGGGCGACGGCGCGGCGCCCCAACCCGCCCCGTGAGTTCTGGTTATTCGACGGCCCAGGGTCGACCGCGGCTGTGGCCGAGGTCGAGCTCTTCCTCTTCCTCGTCTTCCATCTCGTCCGCTGCCGGGGCGCCTTCGAGGCGTTTGCGCATGCCTGGGGACGCGAAGATCCACACGAGGGCCGCGGCGAGCAGGTTCGTGATCACGATGACCACGGCCGCGTAGCTGCCGAAATCCTCCGTTCCGGGGATCTTGAACCGTTCCCATGGCACGATGCTGAGCGAAGCGGCGGCGAGGCCCAAGGGGAACATGAGCGACACGGAGAGTCGGTCCCAGGCGGGGAGTTTGCCTCCGCGGAAGAGCAGAGAGACGCCCCAGAACCGTCCGATCACCACGGCGATCGACAGGAGGATGCCCACCGTGATGGAGCGGATGCTCGTGAGCACGGCGAGGTTCAACACGACACCCAATGCGACGAAGAAAAACGCGCGGACGAAGAACACGAGTTCGTGGTGCAAATGTTCGAGTTCGACGCCGAACACGGGGGCGTACTTCCACGTGCGGCCGCGTTTCTTTGAGGAGGCTTCGGCCTTGTGCGCCACCTTGGTGGTCTTCACGCTGTTCCCGATGACCAATCCGAACGCCAGGACGGCCAATGCGCCGGAGCCGTGCATCAGTTCCGTGATGGCGTAGAGAAGGAACAAGGCGCTGATCGTGAGGACGTACTCGTAGCTTCGTTCGGTGAACCGTTTCAACGCGTAGGCCCAGCCGAGTCCGCCGCCGATGCCGAGCGCCAATCCGATGGCGAACGTCTGGACGATGTTTCGTGCAAAGTCGCCTGGATCGGTCTGGCCGAGGGACAATGCTGTCGCCAATCCGACGACGCCGACGACGACGAGGACGTCGCTGGTGGCGGCTTCGATGCTGACGATGGTTCGCGCTTTCTGGCTGACGCCCATCTGGTGGATGAGCGGGATCACGATGACCGCGCCTGCGCCGCCGAGTGCCATGCCCATGAGGATCGCGAGTGGGGCCGGGACGCCGACGACGAGGTGGACCACGCCGGCGCACAGGATGGCGGTGGCACCGAACACTAGGAGCGCCATGAGTGATCCGCTGGCGACGCCGTGGGCGATCTCTTGCCAGTGGATCTTCAATCCTCCTTCGAAGAGGATCAAGATGATGGCGACCGTGGCGACGAGTGGAGCGATGGCGCGGAACACTTCGATGTCGACAAAATGGGTGATCGGTCCGAGGACCACGCCGAGCGCGATGAGGAAGACCGTGTCGGGCAGTCGGAACCGTTTGAAGACCAGGCTGCCGATGAAGGCGCCCACGATCATGAGGCCGACGACGAGCAGGAAGGGCTCGATCTCGAGCGTCATGCGTTCCTTCGGGGCACCGCGGCGGCGCCTATTAGGCTGCCGGGCCGGTGTGTGAGGTTAGACCGAGCCGTTCGGGTTCGGCGTCGCCCCGGAGGCGACCGCGGGGGGTTGAACGAGGAACGCCAACAGGACGCCGCCCCAGTAGAGTGCTAGGAGAAGGGAGCCGATGATGAGTTGGCTTGTGAGGGTGGGATCGGACGCCAATGCGGCGACGATGAAGATGCCGACCGTCGCGTGCCGCCATTTTCGGATGTAGCTTCGTGTCTCGAGGATGCGGAGCCTCACGAGGGCGGCCATGACGAGGGGAAGTTCGAAGGCGAAGCCGAAGAGAAGGACGAGGGTGGTGACGGTTCCGACGAGTGTGCCGGCGGAGAGGAGGGCTTCGGCGCCCAGGGGTTCCGCGAAGCCGTAGAGCACTTGGAACATGACGGGGACGACGAACCGGAATCCGAAGAATGCGCCGAACGCGAAGAGACCGATGGCGGGCACCAGGCTCCATCGAAGGACGCGTTGCTCGGCTTCGGCGAGGCCCGGGGCGAAGAACGCCCAGGTTTCGTAGAGGAGGAAGGGGAACACGACGATGACGGCGAGCACGAACGCGATCTGGATCTGTGCCGATACGGCTTCGGTGGCGCTCAGGGTGACGACGCGCACTTGGTCGGGCACGGTGTTGCTCACGAGCCACTGGAAGACGCGGGCGGAGATGGTGTTGTAAAGGCTCGGGGCCGGCGTCGGCACGCCGACGCTGCCGATGACGACACGGTCGACGCGGACCGACATGAACACGGCGACCCAGAGGAGCAGGAGGATGCTGACCCGGACGATGCGCGTGCGCAGTTCTTCCAAATGCTCGAGGTAGGTCATTTCGCGGTGCGGCGCGCGGCGGCGTGCTTGGCGATGGTAGAGGAGGAACGCGATGAGTCCGGCGGCGGCAAGACTGGTGATCAATAATGCGATCGCGCGCACTTCTGGCTCCCCGAGATTCAGCCCGAGCACGGTCACGAGCCTTCGGAAGCCTCGCGCTCCTTAAACTTGCGCCGGGCAGCGAAGATAGATGCTGTTGACTGATCATATGGAAATGCTAGAACCTGTTTAGATTGTCATCAGAATACTGGAATTCGTACAATTTCGTTGGCTCTGCGACACGTATTTATTAGAACTTGCGGTTTGCGCGAACGTCGGGGCTCGGTCCCGGGGGATGACGATGGACTACTCGAAATTCTACGCAGACCGGGCCAAGAGGATGCGCGCATCCGAGATCCGCCAAATCCTCGCCGTCACGCAGCGCAGCGACGTCATCAGCTTCGCCGGCGGCCTCCCCAACCCCGCGACATTCCCGAAAAAAGAGATCCTCGAGGCGACCGACTGGACCCTCAAACACCACGGCAATCTGGCACTCCAATATTCTCCAACCGAGGGCATTCCGGAGCTTCGGGACGAGGTCGCCGCGTACCTCAACCGCGACGGGACCAAGTACGAGCGCGACTCGATCCTCATCACCAACGGGTCCCAGCAAGGCTTGGACCTGCTCGGGCGGATCTTCCTCGACCCTGGCAGCAAGGTCATCGTCGGATCCCCCACCTACTTGGGCGCGATCCAAGCATTCGAGAACTACGTCGTGCGTGAGAACGACTTCGTTCCGGTCCGTTCCGACGCGGATGGCATGGATCCCGCGTCCGTCGAGGAGACCTTGATCCGTCTCAAACGCGAGGGCGCCAAAACCAAGTTCATCTACACGGTCCCCACGTTCCAGAACCCGGCCGGCACCGTGTCGCCGGAATCCCGCCGTCGCAAGATCTTGGATCTCGCGTACGAGCATGACACGTTCATCGTCGAGGACGACCCGTACGGGCAACTCCGCTACGACGGCGACCCGGTGAAAAAATATGCTGCGATGGACCGCGACGGCGACCGCGTCGTCTATTTGGGGACGTTCTCCAAGATCCTTGTCCCCGGGTTCCGCCTCGCGTGGACCGCTGGGCCGAAGAAACTCATGGAGAAACTCGCGGTCGGAAAGCAGGCGATGGATCTGTGCACGAGCGCGTTCACGCAGTACATCACGTTCAAGCTCCTGCAAGACGGGTTGATCGACGACCATTTGCCGCAGATCATCAAACTGTACCGGCACAAGCGCGACCTGATGATGAAATCCCTCAGCGAACGGATGCCGAAAGAGAACACCACGTGGACGAAAGCCCAGGGCGGTCTCTTCACGTTCCTTCGTACCGACAAGTCGGTCGACGCGTCGAAGATGCTGATGCCGGCGATCAAGAACGGCGTCGCCTATGTGCCCGGGAACTCGTTCTTCGTGGATTTCAGCGGGCCGAACACGATGCGAATCAATTTCAGCCACCCGACGGACGAGCAGATCCCGATCGGAGTGGACCGGCTCGCGAAGACGCTCGAGGCTGAGTTGAAGTCGGTGAAGAAACCCCTCGTCGCGTGAACGCGTTTAGGCACAACAACGCAACGTCGGGCGTTGTGCGTAACTCAGGATTCTTGCTTCACTTCGAGGGCTTCGACCAACGGGTACCCGGACGAGCTTGCGCGGACGATGCCTTTGACGGTGACGCGGTGGCCGCGGACGGGGAGTTCGCGGTCGACGATGACGCCGACGGCTTCGCCTTCTTCAGAGAGACGCATCATGAACCGGCCCTTGTACGGGATGATGTCTTGGACGATGCCGGTCGTTTCGACGGCGACGTTGGGCTTGGAGGGGATCTCGGAGACCTTGGCGCGCTCCA
>CAYOZB010000072.1:0-15123 GCA_964408365.1 uncultured Halobacteriales archaeon
CACTAAACACCTCCCACGCGTTGAACCAAGGCCTCAGATCATGGTTTCAATTCGAACAAGGGCTTCGTACAGGATTCCTTGACCTCGTTCGGCGAACGCTCGCCCCTTTGCCGTTTGTACAGATGGTTGTGCTGTTCGGCTCGGTTGCGCGCGGGGACGAGCGTCCCGACAGCGACATCGACATTCTCATCGTGGTGGACACCAAAGATCATGTCCCGAAGGTTCGGCGTGCCGTGAAGCCGCTTCAGGAACAGATCGAGGCAACTTTCACCAACCCCCTCCGGCCCCTGATATACTTCCAACAAGAAATGGAGTCCAAGCGCACCCTGGGAGTCGTCCAGAACATCGAAAAGGAGGGAATCGTGGTCCTCAAGAAGCCGCCCGTCAAGACCGAACACTTGGACCGGGCAAAGGCGAAAACGTATCTACAGAAGGCGGACGAGTTCGGACGCTCGATGGACCACGCCGCCGAACGCAACGACTGGAACGCGGTGGGTTTGCTGGCCGTCCACTGCGCGATTTCCGCATCGGACGCGCTCACCACGCATCTTCTGGGTCTCCGGCCGAAATCGCAGGATCACGAGGAAGTGGCGAAGCTCCTGCGAACGCTTCCCGTCAAGGAGGCATCCGAAAAAGCGGATCACGTCATCGAGATCTTGCAGTTGAAGAACCTCGTTGAATATGAGGCACGGTCGATCGACGAAAGCGAGGCCGCGTCTGCTCGAAAACGTGCGCAACGTTTTCTCGTGTGGGCGCGGCGCCAGATGCTCGCGTAGGCACGATGCAAGCTCCGGTCGTTAGCCAATCGGCAACGGCCCGGTTCGGTCGTCGGTAAGCAGCGGGATTCCCTTCAACCACGCCACGGCGCCCTCGCTGGCGCGGTACGTGTCGTTCTGCTCTTCGCGCGGCTGGGTGGTGCAGTTGTTGAGGATCGTGCAGCCTTCCGTGTACGAGACGTAGAAGGTGCCGTCGGGTGCGACGGCTCCGTCGATGAAGTCGAGGAGGTTGCGGGTGTTGTCGAGGCCGCCGCCTTGAAGGATCGGACCGACTTGGACCGGGTCGTCGTCGGGCGTCGCTTTGTAGGCGGCGAACGTCGGATCATCGGTGTCGGCGTCGAGGGAGGTGACCATCCACATGTGCCAGCGTGAATCCTTGGGCGCGGCAGCGCTGCTTCCCGTGACGTTGGCGGCGCCGAGGAACGCCATGGCGATGCGTCCATCGTCGCCGGCGCCGAGCGCTGCGAACACCGTCGACGTGACGCCCGGCGGGGTGACGTCCCACGGGCCTTCCCAGGTCTGTCCCAAGTTGGTGGTGCGGGCGAGGTACGCGCGGTGGTTCCAGCTTTGGAACAACGCGTACATGGTGCCGTCCGGGGTGAACGCGGTCTCAGGATCGATGGAGAACGGTGTGCTCTCGGCAAAGTTCCAGGGACCGCCCGGGTACATGGGTCCGGGGACGTTGGTCCAGGTCACGCCGGAATCGGTGGAGTAGGTGAAGATGGGTTTGACGCAGCTCCACGTGCGCAAGAAGACGACGACACCGTCGGGGCTAGCGGTCGGGTGGCCGTTCTGTCCGCTCAAGCATTCGCTCATGACGCTCGGCGGGTTCTCGGGTCCGGCCCCGGTGAGGCTTGCGGCGAATCCGGCGGTGTTGACGATCGTGGGTCGGTCGACGGGCCACGTCTGTCCGCCGTCGTAGCTCACGAGGCAGTTGGTGGTGGCGACTCCGTTGTAGCAGAGGTAGGCGACCGTGGGGTGGAGCACACCAGCCAATGGGTTGTCGTCGGGGCCGGGTGGGCCGGTTGCGAATTTTTGGTGGTCGAAGGCGGTACGGCCGCAGGCCGGGGTCGGCGTGGTCCACGCTTCTCCCTCGTCGTCCGACCAGTACACGCTTGCGCAGAGCAAGGTCGGGAACATGGGGGCATTGTAGACGCGGTCGGTCCAGGGATCCACCCACAGCATGGGATCGTTGTTCTCGAAGCCGTGCGTGTGCACCGGTTCCCACGTAGCCCCTTGGTCTTTGGAGCGCATGATCGTGCTGAACGCGGTGGTGAACACGTTGCCGTCGGACGTGACCCCGATGTTGGGTTCGGGACCGTACGCGGAGACGTAGACATGTCCTGCCTGGCCCCCGAGGAGTTCGGCCATGATCTTGCCGGTGCCGTCGGTCGTGTTGTCACCGAGTTCGATCAAGCCCGAGAATAGAAACGGTGAGTCGGAAGCGCCGGGACCAGGGCTCGCCGGTTCCTCGGGCTCGCTCGGGCCGGAATCGAAGCAGCCGGCAAAGCCGACCGCGAGGACCGTGAGGAAGACCAGAAGACGCATCAGTTTGGCCATGGAAGCCGCGTTGCTCATGACGTTTGCGCCTCGAATGACCACGGCCACCGCAGCCATTATAACAGTCGGAGCAAGCTCGGCGTGTGGATGTTCCCACGCGTCCAAGCCACATTCCTCGTCCTTGTCGTGTTTGCGGGCTGCGTACGAAGCGGTGACGAGCCGCCCGCCGCCACAACGGATCCTGTTTGGGACGGTTGGTCCGAACGTGCATTGGCGGCCGGCGACGGTCACGACCACGCCAACTTGGCACAACATTTGGGTGTCACGACTCCAAATTTTGAGACCCTCGGCTACAGCCCTCTCATCAGTCCATCCCATGGCACGACCGCCGCGGGTCACTTGTGCGGCGACGCCGACGCGACCCGGGATGGTCGACGCATCGCGGCCATCGAAAGCCGGAGTGATGTGGGGTTCACGTTGGTGGACATCACGGATCCCACGGCCCCCACGTTCATCGGCGAACTCGTGATGCAAAGCACCTACGTGTACGACCTCGCCGTCGTCCCCGACGGTAGGCACATCGTGCTCATCACCCAACCCGTCGCGCCCGCAGCTCCCGCGGCGCCTCTTCTCGAACCTTTTAGGATGGAATGGCACAGCCCTTGCAACGATGGCCCTGTGCCGCTTCGCTTCCAAGCGGAAGATCCGCGTCCACGTCCCCCGAGCCTATTGCTCGTCGACATCACCGACTCCGAGCAACCCACCGTGATCGATGAGCGGCCCATCGCCGGAAACCCGCACTCCGTGGACAGCGTCATCCTCGACGGCCGGACCTGGGTCGCGGCGAGCGTCCACAATGCGCAGCAGGGCCTTGGGAACTACAATTTTTACGAGATCCTCCAGACCGCTGCAGGCCCGCGACTCAACCTCATGTCCGTGTGGACCATGACGGTCGGGACCGACGTGAGTGAATTCACCCGCGAACTCGGGCACGACGACGCGTGGATCGTCAAACACCCAAAGACCGGCCAAACATTGGTTTGGATCGCGCATTGGCACTCGGGCGTGTTCATCCTCGACCTTTCTGATCCACGGAACCCGGAGCAGATTGGACACTGGACGGATTACGATCCCGCCAAACCAGCCGGCGATTCCGGACAGATCCATTCCCTCTTCGTCATCCCGGAACTCTGGGAGGGACGGCACTTCACGTTGGCCGGCCCCGAGCACCCCGCGAAGCCGGGCAGCTTTCCCACCGGGATCATCTGGGTCCTCGACACGACCGATCCGAGCAAACCGTTCCCGGTGGGCGCTTGGACGTTCCCGCATGACGTCGAATGGTCGGGACGGTTGCAGTACAGTCTTCACTACATGTCCGTCGTCAACCGCACCGCCTTCGTGAGCGCGTACCATGCGGGCGTCTGGGCTCTCGACTTGGCGCCGGTCTTGAACAATTCCTTTTCGCTTTTGCCTTCGGTGGGCGTGTACTTCCCCGACCGCGAATCGCCCAGGCCCCCGGAGACCCCGTTCCGTTGGACGCCGACGGTGGAAGAAGCGTTGGCGATGCCCGATGGCACCCTCGTGACGTTCGATTCCAACAGCGGCCTCTACACGTTCCGGTTCGACGGCTCCAAGCCGATGACGCCACCTGTGCCTTGGCCGATCAGTCCGCCGGAGTAGCGTCGCCAAAAGCCTTCTCTACGCATCCCCGACTTCCCGGGCTCTCTTCATGCGGATTTCCTACGTCATCCCGTCCCTCAACGAGCACGAGGGAATCCGCAAGACCATCGAACGGATCCCCCTCGCCTACCACAAGAAACAACGCGACGACGTGGAGATCGTCGTGGTCGACGGCTTATCGACCGACGGCACCCCTGAAGTTGCCAGAAAATTGGGCGCGCGGGTCATCATGGAAAAACGACGCGGCTACGGTCGCGCCTACAAGACCGGCCTCCAGGAAGCCAAAGGCGACATCGTCCTCACGGGCGACGCCGACGGCTCGTACCCCTTCGAAGATTCTCCGAAGTTCCTTGAGATCTTGGCGAAAGAAAACCTGGATTTCATCACCGTCAACCGGTTCGCCCGACTCGAGCCGGGCTCGATGAGCGGGAAGCACCGGTTCGGCAATTTCGTCCTCAACATGACCACCCGATTCCTTTTCTTCATCCGGTTGCACGACACACAGTCCGGCATGTGGGTGATCCGCCGCAAAACCCTCCAAGCATTGCTCCTCGAATCATTCTCCGATGGGATGCCGTTCTCGGAGGAGCTCAAGATCCGCGCGTTCCGACGACGCGACCTTCGCGCCAAAGAGATCCCCGGGAGCTATTTGCCACGGACCGGGGACGCAAAATTGTCCAGCTGGAAGGACGGTTGGCGCAACCTGAAGCATCTTGTGCGGATGCGTTTCCAACGCTCACCACGCGGCAACGGTTCTGCTTAAGAAGCCGAAGCTTTCATCCGAATGCAAATGCAGGAACTTCCGGACGTCCAGGCCCTTACGCCCGACACCAAGTTCAAACTCACCCGCGTCGGCATCAACAACGTTCGAAAACTGGTCCGGGTCCGTCGACCTGGCCGCAAGGAGGACAACATCCTCACCTGCACCTTCGACGTCGCCGTCGACCTGCCGCCCACCATGAAGGGCAGCCACATGAGCCGGAACGTCGAAGCGATCAGCGAGATTCTCGAGAAACTCACCTCGGAACCCGTCGCCGGCTTGGAAGACCTGTGCCTGCGCATCTCGAAAGATTTGCTCAAGCGTCACGACTATGCGACGGAAGCCCAAGTCAAGGTCTCCTCGGACTATTTCTTGGAACGCAAGACGCCGTTCGGAACCCTGTCGACGGAATGGTACACGATCCTCGCCGAAGCCCTCGCCAAGCGCCAAGACGGCAGCCGGAAACTCATCGGCGTCAAGGTCACCGGCACAAGCGCGTGCCCCTGCGCCATGGAGACGGTGAAAACCCAACGCAACGACCCCACGCCGGGTCCCGGCCTGACGCACAATCAACGGAACATCGTGACGCTCCTCGTCGAAGTCCCCGAACATCAGACCGTGGAAGCGGAACAACTCATCGACATCGTCGAAGCCAACCAGTCCGCACCCACCATCGAACTTCTCAAGCGACGCTTCGAAGGCGAACTCGTCCTCAAAGCACACGAGAACCCCAAGTTCGTCGAAGACGTCGTCCGCGGCGTCTTGCGCGGCGTCTTGGAAAAATACCCGAAACTCGCGGATGATACGGTCGTCTTCGTGCGAAGCGTCGCGGAAGAATCGATCCACAAACACGACGCGTACGCCGAACGCGAGACCACCATCGGCGAACTCCGCCGGCGCTGATCCGCCATGCAACGGCCCAGCGCCGCCTCCGCCGCCTTCCTCGTCCTGACACTCCTCGTAGGAGGCGGCGCGTGGCTCGGCATCGACCTCGACTCCGACGGGCTGCGCACCTTCGAAGAATTCGCCCTCAACACCGATCCGGTCAACGGCGACACGGACGGAGACGGACTCGAAGACGGCTGGGAAACCAGTCGCGGCCTGCTTCCGTTGGATCCGGACCAAGACCGCGACGGCCTCTACGACGGGGACGACGTTCGACGAGGGGGACGTCCGGACTCATCCGACACCGACCTGGACGGCATCGCGGATTTCGACGAAGCGGATCAAGACTGCAACGGGAACGGTGTGAACGCCATCGCCGACGGCGACGACGATTCCGACGAACGCACCGACGGGAACGAATCCATCGATGGCCGCTGCAACCCGGACGTCGACCAGGATGGGTTGCTCGACGGCCAAGAACGGACCGAACTGTGTGTCTTCAAGACGGATTGCGACGACGATGGACTCACAGATCTCCTGGAGAACGGCACCGACTTCGACCCCTTGGATCCCGACACGTTCGAGACCCGGCTCGCCGACGCGGTCCTCTGGGCGTTCCGCGAACGCGGACAACAACCCAGCGGCGACCTCGACCGCGACGGCATCCCCGACGGCTGGGAAACCACGGCCGGCTTGATCGACTGGGGCTCGTTCCGCCCCAGTGCAAACCGGCCCGACCTGTTGATCGAGATCCTCCGAGTCACCGGACCCGATTCGAACCGTTTCAACGACGTGAGTTTCGATTCCACGTACCAATCGTTGGTGAACGCGTTCCAAGCAGGAGGCGGCATCACGCTGAGCTGGGTCGAGACGCGGATCCAGTTGGATGCGGAGCCGCGGCCGCCGAGCATCCCGTCCCGTTTGTCCGAGTACTACGAGAACATCCTGGAGCGCTCTCGGTACGCGACGAATCCGTACGTGACGACGCTCGTGCTCAACCCGCAGCACGACCAAGCCGAGATCCTGCACCTCGGCGTGGCGCCGATCCGCGGGATGCTCGCCGCCGTCGACTACGGCGCCCATTCATCGTACTCGTTCCGGGGCGTGCGCTTGGACCAACAGGGCAACCGCGTGGTCCAGACCAACGTGACGCTCACGATGAGTCCGTTTGTGGAGAGTGTTCTCCAGGCCAACCGGCAGGACGCAGTCAAGGCGATGGGATTCCAATCCGGAGCCATCCTCGCGGACGGACGGTATCGATTGGTCGCCGCGGAGTACAAGCTCGAATGGGACCCGTTCTGGTTCCGCTCCGCACCGCTTGTCACGTGGAACGATGGCAAGACCGCCCAACTCTCCGTCGCATCACGCCAAGTCGAATCGCAAGTCGTTGCAAGCACCATCATGCACGAACTCGGCCACACGCTCGGCCTATGCCACCTCGAACTCACCGAATGCTACGCGACCCTGAGCGCCGACGAACGGACCCGACTGGACGACTCGACCATGGGACCGGGACACGACTCCAACGTGCTGCACTTTTTCTCGACCGAGTGGCAACGCGCCAACGAATACCTCTCGTGCCCACCGGACCGCCCGCTCGTGTTGATCGCGCAGAATGCGAATGAGACGGATGTGCTCGACGAAAAATACGGGTACACGCTTGAGGAGATCTTGAGCGTGGACCTTCGTCGCTGCGCCCAATTCCCGCCCGTGCCGGGCGAACGGTTCGCACCCGTCACATCAACCGTCAGATACCAGGCCGCCGCGGAAGACCGCCACCCCGACGTGCCGTACACGAGCCCGTTGGCCACCGTCCTCTACGTCGTGTCGGTCCTGGTCTTCGCACTCGCCGCCGCCTTCGTCCCGCAGATCCGTCGTCGCTGAAACCAAAACGGCAAGAACATAAGTCCGGCGGACGCTGAAAACGACTAGGGATGGACTAGATGGACATCATTGACGCTGGCGTCTACGTTTACAAGTTCGTCGCGGCCGTTCCGAAGTCACTCCGCGTCGTCCTCTGGGGCCCATTGCAAGCAAGAGAGTTGGGCTTCGACGGCTGGAGCTACCAAGACGGCGGCGAGACCGGATTCCTCTACCATTCCGACGCGCGCGGCATGAAGATGGGTACCTGCGTCGCCACCCTCACGTACGTGCGACGCATGGAACGCGCGTACCTCACCATGTACCTCGCCGGCTACCCGAGCGACGCCGCCCGCGAACAGCGACTTATCGACGTGCGGGGACTCGTCACTGAGGCGGAATTGTTCCTCAACAAACTCTGCTCGGACCCGATCAAGTTCGAGCTCGCGGACGAACGCGCTTTGGTGGACCACCAACCCGCCCAGACACCGACGCCGACGCCCGCGATTCCGACGCGCATGACCGCGCGCCCGTCCCCCCTGCGCTCGAGCGTCACCTGGGAAGTCTGAACCTTCCCGACGCCGCCACGGCGCCCGGGCCCGACGGTAGCCTTATACCGGAATCCGGCTCCTTCGAGCCGTCTCCATGTCCCCAGAAGAATCCAAGCCTCAACCGCCCGCGCAACCCGCCCCGAGCGCCAAGCCGCCACAGCAACAGCAACAGCAACAACAGCAGCGGCCCCCTCAAGGCGACCGTCGACAAGACCAACGCGGCGGCGACCGACGCGACCAACGACCGCCGCTCGATCGCCGACAACAAGACCGGCCGCGACCCAAGCGCAACCCGGAGGATCGCAACGTCGTGTTCATCGGCAACAAACCGCCCATGAACTACGTCCTCGCCGTCGTCACGCAGTTCAACGGTGGTTCCGACGAATGCGTCATCAAGGCCCGCGGCAAAGCCATCTCCCAAGCGGTCGACGTCGCCGAGATCGTGCGGAACAAGTTCTTCCTGAAGGCAAGCGTCAAGAACGTGTCCATCGGCACGGAGAACGTGACGGGCGACGATGGCCGCCGACGCGCCATCTCCGCGATCGAGATCCGTCTCACCCAAGTCGCCCAAGCGGGAGCAGCTGAAACGGCGAAACCTCCGGTGCCGCAAAGCAATGCGCCGGCCGCGGCGCCGCAAGAGCCGAAGACGCCCTCCAAGAGCAGCGGCGTCTGAAGCCCTTCGTTCTACACGTCGGGAAGAGCCGTGTACTCCCGGGCTCCGGGACGGTTGTAGAAGTACGTCATCCACGTCTCCGCGCGGTGGTTGAAGTAGAATGAGTGGTACGGGATCGTGGAGTTGTTCGCGTTCCACGCCGTGAGCGCGTCATACTCGACCTTGTTGGGCTCGGCGTCGAAGATGGCGCCGTCGTCGCCGCTCGGGTTTTCGATGTCCGCGATGACCCATCCGCGAAGCGGCGCGCCGCCGCTCATCCCGAAATATTTCACACGCACCGCGGTGGCGGGTTGTCCCGGGGGCGTCTGGAACCAGAACGACATGTCGTGTCCGAAGGCCTGGGGCGTCCAGGTCATTTCGATCAACATGTCGGCGAGGTTGTCGTTCGGGATCTTGAACCGGAAGGAGAAGCTCTCGTCGGGGGAGATCGTGTTCCCGCCGATGACGTAGTCGGGCAAGGCCGTGCAGGGCACGCCGCCGACGAGGTTGTAGCTCGCGCAGTTGACGAACGTGACATGGTTCGTAGTCTCGTGGTAGGGCACAGTGCTGGCCGCTGCGGAGAGGATGAAACGGATTCCTTCTACTGGTTCGTCGAAGACGGCGACGGCGAGGCTCACGGATTGATAGCCCATCTTCGTGGCCGTGAGCGGGTGTTCGCCTTCTTCGAGCGGGCCGAGGAGGAAGACGCCTTGGCTGTCGGTCATGGCCGTGCGGTCGGAGCCGGCATCGGTGATGGTGACACCTTCGATCGGGAGTAGCTCGTCATCGATGACGATGCCCCGGATCGCGATCGCTTCGCTATCGAGGGAAACGTTGGGTCCGGTGCCCGATGTGGGTGTTCCGCCGACGCATCCGGCGAAGGTCATGGCCATGAATAGGAGGGAAACAAGGTGGGGAAGTCGCACAGGTACCGGTGTCACGGCGGGACGGCTCATCATCATAAGCGTTCTCATTGCGGACTGTTCGCGGGTGACACACCTGTGGCAGATCGCCGGGACTTAGGTTGGCAAGAATTCAACAAAGCTCCGAGGGCTTCGTACGCCTTGAGCGCCTCGCTTTCCTTGACGAAGAACACGTAGTCGGGGTACCCGTAGACCGCGTCGACCACGTTGATCCCGCGAAGGGCCAACGTTTCGCTCATGAGGGCCAGGACGCCGGGCGTGTTGAGGCCTTGCTCGGGCTCGACGACTGTGACCGCCGACAGGTGCCGGACGACTTTCTTTACCGCTGCTCCGCCGAAGAGGGTCTCGAGCGCGCCGACGTTGACTTCGTCGAGAAGGACCTTCAACCCGAATTCGCCCCACGTGAAGTACAACATCTCCCCCTTCGAAAGGTCGACGAGTTGGACCATCTGCGACAATTTGCGGCGGGCTTCCTCCGCTTTGCCGATCATCACTTGGCACGCGCGCGAACGCACGTTCACGTGGCACTGCGCAAGGAGCGCGCGGGCCGGCTTGAAGGGGTCGAAGCCCGGCGCCTGCTTCATTCGACGGATCGCGCTCAACACGGCGTCCTCGGACGCGTTGAGATCGTGCGCCGTGATCATCCACCGCGAAAGTGCGCGGTAGTTGACAAGACCGCGTCGCACTACCTCATGAAGGACACCGTCTGCCTGGAAAATCTCCTGGACGCGTTTCGGGAGGCTCGGGACTTCAGGCGTGACCACGCGCTCGAATCGGATGCGACCCTCTTATCTTAGATAGGTCGTCAATGACTCAATTGTGTCAACATTCCGTCCGGCCTATTCGACGGTCACTTGGAACGGCGTCATGTCGTAATCATCGGCTTGCGTCGTCACATGGATGGTCCACTCGCCGCGTTCGGTCAGGAAGCCGCCGTCGAGGGTCCATCGGTCCGGGGAGACGCGTTTCATCGCGTGGATCTCAGCGAGTTTCGTTCGGCCTGGCGGAGTGAATTCGAGGAACACTTCACTCCCCTGCGGATTTGCGCCGTCGAACGCATGCAGCTCGACCGTGTAATTGTGGAGTCCCACCTTGAGCGGACCGGGCGTGATCGTCAAGATGACGTGCGCTTTGCCGAGGGATTCTTCGAAGGTGACGAGGGTGGGCGCGTCGGGGAAATCCATTTCCGTCGATGGCGGCGCGGACGTGGCGAGGACGCCGGCGGCGATCAGAACAACGGCCATCAAGCCGGTCTCGAACATCAAGGCGCGCTGCAGGTTGGAGGAACGCCACTCGGTGCCTTCGATCAATCGTCGCTTCGCGATGTACCGGTTGAACGCGCCGAGGGCGATGAGCGGCACGAGAAGGAGCACTTTGAGCAGGATCATGCCACCGTAGGCGCCAGCGAACAGGTCGAGTGGATGGGTGAGGTGGAGGACCGAGGCAAAGGTGCCGGTGAGGATGATGAACATCACACACGTCATCGCGAGCGGGCTGAAGCGTCGGATCCAGACGGCCAAGGTTTCCCGCGATTCTTGCCAGAACAGGAAAAGGAACGCGAACACGCCTCCAATCCAGAGGCTTCCGGCGATGAGGTGGAGGAAGTCGGCGCCGATCGCCGTGATCCGGCCTTCCGAAAGGGCCGCGGCGTGGCTGGACTGGCTGGTGAACCATGTGGTCAACACGCCGAGCGCGATGAGCGTCGCCAGAAGCGGTCGAAGCAACGCGGGCTTCCCGTGGGAAACGACGAGAGCGACTGCGACGACAGAGAGAAGGACTTGCAACGCGGCGCGCAACGTAAGGAGCGAACCAACGCTACCGAACGGCGACGACGTGACTGCGCCGACGCTGGCGTCGACGCGCTGCGAGAACGCGAACAGCACCGTGCCCGCTCCTACGGCACCTAGGGCCGTGATGCCGAGGAGTGTGAGGAACATGCGCCGCAAGTTGGCAACGTTTGGGTTCCGGGCGATGAGGAGGACGAAGGCGGACATGCCGATCGCGGCGGCGGCCGACGCGTAGTGGAACGCGCGTGCGAGTGATTCCATCCAGAGGGGAAGCGTTCCTTCCCCGTGGTGATGGGTCGACGTCGGCGGAGGAGCGCCGACCAAGCTGGCGGAGCCGACGGCGAACAGGTAGGCTCCTTCCGTTGTGTGGGTGTCGACGCTGAGAGAATACCACTTCACCGTGTAGAGGTCGTCGGTGAGATTGCCCAGGGGGACCCGGATCTGGTCGGATCCGTCGAAGATGACCTCGTGCAGGTCGGCGCGGGTGCCGTTGCGATCATACACTTCGCCGCGGGTGTATTCTCGTTGAACCCGCTCGGTGAACCGGATCACAAGTTCGCGCGGCGCTGCTTCGACGTGCTCGTTGGGTCCTGGGTCTGCTTCGAGCAGCCTCGCGTGCGCCGAGGCGACGGGCGCGAGGCTCGTCAGCGCGAGCGCGATGACGATTGCGAATCGTAGCGGACGGGAGCGCCGCATGGCTTAGCGTCGCCGCACGAAGAAGGCGACGAGCGCGATCGCAGCAAGGAGCGGCACGAATTCGATGCCGGCCGCGGCGCCGCCTTTTGCTTCGAGCTCGATGACCTTTCTCTCGAGGGTCTCGATCCGCTCGACCTGCTCATCATCGGTGCCGACCTGGTCGGGCCACATGATGTCGTCCTGCGCCTCGATCGCGTGCGCGGGCGAGAGCACGAAGTTGTTGAGCACGGTGCCGTTGATGGTGCCGCTGATGATGATGGAGTACAGTCCGGGTCGGGTGAACGTGATCGGGTGCGTGTATTTTCCGAGCTGACCGTGCTGCGCCCGGAAGTCGCCGCTGATGTCCTTCGTGGGTCCGCCCTCGGCCCCGTATCGGTAGAGCACGGTGAGCTTGGGCGCCGCGGCGGCCCCGTCGTGGGTGCCACGCGAGTCGGTGTCGAATCCGCTGATGCCCTTGCCGGTCGCGTTGTCGATGATGCTGAGATCGAGCCCCGTCTTGACGAACGTGTAGGCGGGTTCGTTCAAGTGGCCGTACACAAATTTCAGTTTACCGTCGGGCGAGTAGTGGGTCGCGTGTGCGGCCGCAGACCCGATCAAGATACTGCCAAGGGTCAGGAGTCCGACGGCCAGGATTGCTGTTCGCGTGAGTTTTGCCATGTGGGTCCGCCCCAAAGCCTCTTTGTCAAGGTTCGAACTCCGAGAGGGATAAGAAGATTATGGCCGCGTGCCCGTACACGCGCGAACGGGGAGCTTAAGGCAGCCCAAGTGTTCGACGACGATGGTCCACATGGTCCAAATTGTCGAAGTGAGCGCAGGCTTCAGCATCCTCAGCGGCTTCATCAGCCTCGGCCTACTCATCTTTGCCACACGCGCCTACTTGCGCACCCGCGAGACCATGTTCGCCTTCCTGATCGGCGCCTTCGTGATCTTCTCGTTCAAGGCCTTCCTCGTCGCCTACGCACTCTGGACCGACGCGATCGGACACGAGACGCTCGAACTCGTCGACGCCGTCGGCGACCTCGGCACCGTGGCATTACTCTTGGCACCGATGCTTTTTCCGGGACGCCGTGAATGACCGAGGGCGCGATCGCAGTCCGACGAAGGATCTTGTCGCTCATCGAGCGTTACCCGGGCCTGCATCTTCGCGACCTTGCGCGGCGCGCCCTCTTGAGCGAGGCCTTGGCGGGATACCATCTGCAGGCGTTGGAACGAGAGGGGTTTGTCAAATCCAAGTTTGACGATTTTTACCGACGGTTCTACCCCGCGCAGTCGGCAGCCCCGAGCGCGGCGGACCAACAACTCCTCGGGTTGCTTCGCCAACGCGTGCCCGCTGAGGTCTCGATCCATCTGCTCGAACAATCCCCTGCGACACACACGACGCTAACGAAACGCATGGGACTCGCCAAGTCGACGCTCTCCTACCACATCTCGAAGTTGCAGGCGGCGGGACTCGTCATCGTAGCAGCCGACGGGATCCGCCTCAAAGAGCCCGACCGGGTGCGGCGACTCCTTCACACGTGGCGCCCGCCCGCGGACGTGACGGAACGTTTTGCAGAAATGTGGCGAAAACTCTACCGCTCCGCGCGATGAAACGTTAGCCGTGGTGATGTTCCGACGGATCGGACAAGCCCGGCGCGACGAGTTCGAGGGCATATCCGAGCCCGTACGAGATGCCCGCGGCCAACAATCCCAAGCCGAGCGCGATCAAGACTCGAGTGACCATTTTTCCGCGAACGAGCCCAAGCATGGGTGCCGCGCGCACGATGGGGATCGCCAGAATGCCGACCGTGGCGAGCTCGATGAGCTTCGTGAAGATCGCCAAGTAATCGATGGTCTCGACGCTCGCTGCAAACGGGGCGGGTACGAAGAGACTAAGGACGTACATGACAAGAGACGCGAACCCGATCACGACCCCGGCCAACCAGGCGCGGATCGACGGCCGCGCAAGGAGCCACATCGCCCAACCGATCTGTACGGTGCCCAAGCTGAGGAAAAAAAGGCCTTGGCCGGCGGCTTCGGCGAAATGGTCGGGCGTGATGGCGAAGTGGATCGCCCCGGCGACGAATCCGCCGATACCTGCAAGGAGCCAAACGCGAGAGTCTTCCAGGGGACCAAGCCGTTGCGACGGCTTCACGCTCGGAGCCGGACCGGCCGGGCGCACGGTTGCAGTCGGCGGCGCGTCAGGAGCGATCGAGGTTCCCTCTTGCCGTCGGACCGCGCGGTTTGCTTTAACGCTTTGCGGGTCACCACGTCCGCGCAACACCGCGGCCCCGGCAACCCTCCAGGATCTTGCTCACATGCGTTCCACGGACCAACTGCAAAGCCTTTGGCGAACGCTCGAACCGAACGTGCCGGACTCCTGCACCGATAGCCTTTAAGGGTCCCAGTCTTCCGCGGAAGCGGTTCCAGATGCATCGTCTGTAAACGGGCCCCTCCCGTCCTGCATCCGATTTTCTAGAGCGGCCCGAGTGGTGTAGCTTGGTAACATATGGGACTGTGGATCCCTTGTGTCGGGTTCAAATCCCGACTCGGGCCTTTTTCTTTGTAGGTGATGTTTTCATCATATACTCTAAATATGGCCTGTAGCCGATGGTGAACCGAATGAGTCTAGAAACGATTCCCCTGCCGCCCAGGATTGAAGGTCGGGGGCCAACGCTCGCCACGATCAACGAGGTCGAGGCAATCCTGCGAAAAGCCGACGGGCCCCTTAGCCTGAACGAGATCAAGCGCCGGATGCGGGCAAAGAGCGTCCAGCACCAAGCGGTCCGGTTGGCGGTGGACCATCTAGAACGGCTGGGCGTCGTGGGCACGGGATCCAAGGGAGTGATTTGGATTCCAGCTGCTTCGCCCCAACTACTGAAGACCATCGAGCGCGGGAAGCGCTTGTAGATGGGCCTTCGTGCGGCGGGCGTCCACTGTTCGCCCTCCCGACTCAGCCAGACAGGTTAGTGGCCGCGCCCGGGGAACCATTTGCTGTACGTTGGATGGTCCACAATCTCAAGCACGTACACGATGCGCGCGGGCCCGTCCTTGATGATGGTGTACAGGAACCG
>CAYOZB010000073.1:0-15004 GCA_964408365.1 uncultured Halobacteriales archaeon
GTTTTCGCGTGGAGCCTATTCGGAACGTCGGCGCACGCCGGTCATCGCCAAAGCCACGGCGACGAGGTAGACCAGTCCGACGCCGGGGACGGTCTCGGGCGGTCGCGACTCGGGGGCGGCCAACGGTTCGGCGGCGGGCTCCTCGGGTTTCTCTACGACCATCGGCTGGACCAGCGAATCGGTCGCACCCTGGTCGTCTGTGACGGTAAGCTCGATAGAGTAGGTGCCTTCGAAGAATGTGCGTCGTGGGTAGCGTTTGTCGCTGGTCGTCCCATCCCCGAACGACCATTCGTACATCACGACGCGTCCATCGTGGTCGCTGGAGAGGTCAATGAACTGCACTTCGCCTCCGGGCCGGGGATCTTTGGGATCGATGGAGAACGCTGCGGTGGGGGCCTTGTTCGCGACGCCGTCGTCGATGGCGATCTGACGCTGGACTGTGCGGGATGCGCCGAACGCGTCCGTCGCGGTCAATGTGACGACGAACGTGCCGTCCGCCGAATAGATGTGCGACTGTTTTTCGCCAAAGTCGCCGCCTTGGCCGTCGCCCCAGTTCCATTCGTAGTCGATCGCGTCGCCTTGCGGATCACGCGTCCCGGACGCGTCGACGTGGAGCGTACGGCCATTGCTCTCTGCCGTGAACGACGGCTGCGGAGCCGTGTTGGTGGATGAGGGCGGCCGAGATGACGTAGTGCTCGGCGGAGGTGAAGGCGGCGCGGTGGATGGTTCCGTCGGAGCGCTGGGCGCCGGGGCGTCGCTGAACGCGATGTACTTGTTCAATCGGGAACCGATGTTCCAGTGGGTCGCAAGCCATTCCCCATTTTCGGGCGCGGCGTCGAAGTACGTGTCGAAATTGCAATCGTAGTGCACCCGGTCGTCGCAGAGCGGCAACACGCCGCCTTGGCCGGGGTAGCACATCACGTCTTCTCCTTCGAGGCAGTGCCCACTGCCGTCCCACATGGGCGCAAGATCCTGGACCGCGCCTTGAGTGTGGCCGTTCTCATGCATGGGTGTGCGCCCGAGGAAGCAGTTCTTGTAAACGACGCCATAGTCAGGGCCCTGCATGTTGGCGTTGGTCTCACTGAGCGAGTCGTCGGTCGCGAGGTTTCCGACCCCGCAGACGCCTTGGGACGTGTCGTCGTAGAACATCAGGTAGTCCGTCGTCGGGTTCGAGAACCCGGCCGCCTTCGCGGCGTTGACGACGGCCGTGAAGTCGGTCGTGTAGACAGGTCCGGCGGTGTCGGGGCCCGTGAACACGTCGATCTGGATGTCGCCGTTCGCGTCGCAGAGGACCCGGAAGTCGGCGCCGACGTTCCCGGACTCCAACGCGTCGGCGTTGAGGATGGCGTTCATCCGGCGGATCGCGCCGCGGATCTCGCTTGCCACGGTGTCGATCCGGCTGTTTACGCTGGCCGGGTGCCCGTAGAGGACGTGGAGGTTCCATTCGGCGGCGCACACGGGGGCTCGCTGGTCAGCCGTTTCGCCAAAACCCGGTTCCGCATCCGGGACGATCGGATCCGGTCCGTGGGTGATGAGGGTCGTGCCGTCGTCGAGGAACACGAGGTAGTGGCCGTTTGGCAACTCGCAGCCGAGGCCAAGGTTGGGCACGTAGGTGGGCTCGCATCCTGCGGCGGACGACGTGCCTTCGGTTGCTTGGGCAAGCGGGTTTGCGACGAGGGCTGAGGCGCCCGTGATCAAGACGACGACGAGCGTCGTGTAGCTGGTCCAGAAAATCCCCACGAATGCCCCGCTCCTCGTCCAATTCGACCAATAAAAGGTTTCCGCTCCGGGCAGCGGATGAGGACGCCGTGGCGACCCGGTTTTCCGTCGGCGATTCACTAGCACGATTCCGAAGCGGGCGCTCCGCCCCGCCCGCCCCGAATGTTGGGCGTTTTCCCGTCGTCGCCAAAAGGCTCTTGGGCGAGACGCGTCATGTTCGCGGCGAAATGGCAACCGAGACGGGACCCGTCGTCGAGGCGCGGGCCCTCGTGAAGGATTACGGAAAACTCCGTGCCCTCGGACCCATCGACCTCAAAGTCCCCCGAGGGGCCGTCGGCCTCTTAGGACCCAACGGAGCCGGCAAGACCACGTTCATCAAGACCCTTCTTGGCCTCATCCCGCCCACGCAGGGACACGCCAAGGTCCTCGACATGGACGTGCAGCGACGCGGCATGGACATCCGACAGCGCGTCGGCTACATGCCCGAGCGGGACGCCCAGATCATCAACATGACCGGGTTCCAGTACGTCGCCTACGCGGGGGAACTCGCCGGGTTGCCGCGGCGGGATGCGATCCAACGCAGCCACGAGATCCTCAACTACGTGGGCTTGGGGGAGGAACGGTACCGTCCGGTGGAGACGTATTCTACGGGCATGCGTCAACGCGCCAAACTCGCCCAAGCCATCGTTCACGATCCAAAACTCGTCTTCTTGGACGAGCCGACGAACGGATTGGATCCACGGGGACGCACGGAGATGTTGGACCTTATTCGCGACCTGGCGTACAAACGCGACATCAGCGTGATGCTCTCCTCGCACCTTCTTCCGGACGTCGAGTACGTGTGCCGTGACGTCATCGTGCTCAAAGCCGGCAAGGTCGTCTCCGAGGGCAACATCGAGAACCTCAAAACACGCGACTTCGCCCGGTACGAGATCCGCGTCAAAGGCGACGCAGGCGCGTACACGCGACAACTCACCAAACACAACGTCACTTGGGAGATCGGCGACGGGGGCCTCATCAAGTGCTCGCTCCCGAAAGGTCGCGACGCGAACCATCTCGTCAAAGCCGCCCTCGAAGCAAAGGTGCAGCTGCGCCACTTGGTGCCGCAGCGCTCCACCCTCGAAGACGTGTTCCTCGAATCGTTGGAGGAGACCTGATTGGCGACACCGTCTGCGCCTCCTGCGCGAAAGGTCGCCGTTGCCGCGCCCAAGCAACCCACACCGGCCGGGGCAGGCACCTTCAAGGCCAAACCGGCAAGCGGCGCAGGCTCCGCGCCCGTTTTTGGACGGGCGCGTACCGGCATCCGCGAAATGGGCTACCGACACTGGGAAGGAACGTACACCAGCCACGCGTTCCGCTGGTGGACCATCACCGTCGCCACTCTTCGGTCCACCGTGTACACCAAGGGTCGACTCTTCCTGCTCTTGATCCTCGCCGCCATGGCCTGGATTTTTCCGTTCTTCTTCGGGATCTTCTACTTCTTCGGCGTCGTGAGCCAGGGCCTGCAGATGCCCCCGGACACTCTGCTCCGGGCGAACCTCAACGAAATGTTGGTCACCTGGCAATGGATGTGGGCGGTCGTCTTCAGCGCCGTCATCGGTTCGCGTCTCGTCAGCAACGATCTTCGTTCCGAAGCGTTCTACATCTACCTCTCCAAACCGCTTCGACGCCTCGACTACTTCATCGGCAAGGCCCTTGCCTGCCTCGCGTGGACGTCCGTCGTCACCCTGTTTCCCGCCTTGTGGGTGTTCATGGCGGCCAACGGGGCCAGCAACGACCTCATCAAACTCGAGGAGCCCGGGGAGATCTTCTGGGAACTCATGGGCGTCCAGATCCTCCTGCTCCTCCTATGTTCCTGCGCCGCGGTGTGCATGTCGAGCCTCACGAAACGTTGGGCCCTCGCACTCATCGCGTGGGTGGGCACCGCGTTCCTCATGCTGCCCATCGCCGAGATCACCGCGAGCGCCACCCGCGACCCCGAATGGCTCTACGTGAGCCCGATCCACAACATCTGGATCGTCGCCGAACATTTGTTTGAACGCGAGGTCAACCCCACGTTCACCCCCGCCTGGCAGGGCAGTCTCTGGATCCTCATCGGATTGATCGTCGCCTCGCTGGGGATCTTCTTGTGGCGCGTCTGGAAACTGGAGGCCGCCGAATAATGGCGACCTCCAGCGTGGTGAGCGCGCGCGACGTGTCGAAATGGTACGGGCAGGTGATCGGCCTCAACGATGTGTCCCTGGAGATCGAACCCGGCATCACCGGCCTATTGGGCCCCAACGGAGCCGGCAAGAGCACGTTCCTCAAACTTTGCACCGGGTTGATCCGACCGTCCAAGGGAACGGTCTCGGTCCTCGGGAAGGACCCGTGGAACAATCCGCAACTGCTTCGTCGCGTCGGCCTGGCGCCCGAGCACGATGCGTTCTACGAGAACATGACGGGGCTCCAATTCGTGCGTTTGTTGGCGCGCATGTCCGGCATGGGACGCTACAAGGCGGAGAAGCGGACGCGCGAGGTCCTCGAGCTCGTGAAGCTCACGCCGCACATCAATCGGCGCATCGCCACGTACAGCAAAGGGATGCGTCAACGCGTCAAGGTCGCCCAAGCCATCGTGCATGACCCCGAACTTCTCTTCTTGGACGAGCCCCTGACGGGTACGGATCCGATGGGTCGCCGTGAGATGATCGATTTCATCAAAGGACTCGCCAAGAGCGGCAAGTCGGTCCTCGTCTCGAGCCACGTGTTGTACGAGGTCGAGGCGATGACGAGCAACATCCTGCTGATCCACCGCGGCCGTGTGCTTGCGGAAGGAAACATCCACCAGATCCGCGAACTCATCGACGAGCATCCTCACAATGTTCGCATCGAATCCGATCGTCCGCGCGAACTCGCGCAACGCCTCGTCGGGCTTCCCGGCGTGGTCTCGGTCCGCATGCCGGGCACCACGCACGTCGAAGCCGAAACGCGCACCCCGGACGCGTTCTACCAGAGTCTCCAAGAGATCCTCGCGCAGAGCCAATTCAAAGTCGTGAGCGTGAGCTCGCCCGACGACAACCTCGAAAGCGTGTTCCGGTACTTGGTGAAATGATGGCCGGCTCTCGGTTCGACGCATTCGCTGCGGTGTTCCGCCGCGCCTACAGCCTGAGCCCCGGCACCGGCACGCCGTGGCCGCTGTTTTTCGTGAGTCTCAAGAACATCCTTCTTAGTCGCAAGAAGACCCCATTCCTGCTCCTGTTCCTTCTCTTGCCCCTCGTCGTCACGCTCCTCATCAGCCAGTCCCTCGACACGTACACCTCCGACGACGAGTCCACCTTCGTCCAAGGCGGACGCGCCTGGTTCCAAGACATCCACGGCGCCCTCTTCTTCCCCCTCCTGCTACCCATCGTCATCGCGGTCTACGCGACGTCCGCCATCGGCGAAGAGATCGAAGGCAAAACCCTCCCCTACCTGTTCACGCGTCCCGTCTACCGAAGCTGGATCTTGATGGCGAAGACCGTGAGCAGCTTCGCCGCAGCCGCGCTCCTGGGCATCCTCTCCTTGACGATCACATTCTTCGTCGCCGTCTCGTTCACCGAGAACCCCTTCCTCCACCTCGACGAACTGTTCGGCTACTGGAGCACCATCGGACTCGTCGTCCTCGCCACCGGCGGCGTATTCTTACTGGTCGGCGTCGCGATCCCACGCGCCGCCGTCGTGTTGATCGTAGTCTATTTGTTCGTCTGGGAAACGTTCCTCAGCAACCTCCTGCCGTCCGCGGTCCAAAAATACAGTTTCGCCTGGTACGAACGCGCCTACATCGACGCGTTCATCGACCGACGGCCCGGCTTCCTGGAAGAACTCTTCGTCGACATGCCCACTGCCGGCGAGGCCGCCACGGTCCTGGTCTTCAGCGGCCTGATCGGATTCCTTGCAGCCTTGTGGCTCGTTTCGTACCGAGACTACAACGTATGATTACCAAGGGGATTCGCGTTTAAGCGCCGCGATGACGTCGAAGTCGTGGTCATCCGAAACAATCGTCTTGATCTGGTTTCCGAGGGCCACGGCCGCGTGGATCGCGTCCCTCGGTCTTAGGGAAGCATGGCGTTTCATCAGCGTAAGGCTCGTCTGTGCATGGTCGCCCGTCACGGACAAGACCCGAAGGTGGGGCAGCGCGAGGCATGCCTGTGCCGCCTTCACGGCGCCTTCGCGTCCAATCTTTTTCCAAAGCACCCATGTAATCTCGTCGATCGTCAGGGAGGACGTGGCCGCGGGGCGTTCCCCCTTCTCAACCTGCCGTAGAATTTTGGCCGCTGATTTGGCCCTGGCATCCCCATAGAGCACGGGGGCGATGAACACGTTGGCGTCGAGGTAGATCAGGCGAATCTCACCTGAACTGTGAATAATATTCTTCGTCCCAGTCGACCTTGCGAGGCATCTTCGTCTTCTTTGGCCTGAGACTTAGCAGGAGGTCGACGACGCTTCCCGATCGGACAGGCTCGATGATTGCTCGTCCACCTTCGGTATGAAGGGCGACCTCGTCGCCCGGGCGTGCACCGATTTCGTCGCGCACCGGCTTGGGAAGGACGACCTGACCTTTCGGGCCGACGCGAAGTCGATGCTGGAGCATGGCCTCCAAATCAGTGTTACTTCAAGTTATACTTTTTGGTAACGACGGTTGCATGCTTGTGCCGCGGCTCAGCCGTGTCTCACATCCGCGTCGCAGAAAGCCTAAAAGCGTCGCCCCAATCAGGCCGCCAATCCCGGAGAGGAACCCCCTTTTGGCAAAGCAGGTCACGGTCACGGTCATCGGAACAGGCACCATCGGCGAACCCCTCATCGGGCTCCTGGCGCAGAACAAGAAACAGCTCGGCATCGACCGCGTCCAATTCCACAAGCGCACCCCCTCGATCCTCGACCGGTCGAAGGTCCATAATTTGATCAAGAAGGGCGCTGAGTTCGTCACGGACCCGGACCAGTTCAAAGGGTTCCAGGACCTCGGCATCGCTCCGCAGCACCAGACCGAGGAAGCCATCGCCACGTCGGACGTGGTCATCGATTGCACCCCGGAAGGTGTCGGGTTCGAGAACAAGAAAAAGTACTACGAAAGACACCTCAAGACCGCCAAGGGGTTCATCGCGCAAGGCAGCGAATTCGGGTTCGGCAAGCAATACGCCCGCGGCATCAACGACCAGGCCCTCGTGCCGAGGAAGGACCAGTTCTTGCAAGTGGTCTCGTGCAACACGCACAACCTCGCCGTGATCGTCAAAGCCATCGGGTTCGTCAACGGGCCCGACAACTTCCAAGAGGGACGCTTCAACATCATCCGACGCGCCAACGACGTGTCGAACGAGAGAGGGTTCCTCGCGAGCCCCGAGGTGGGCTCGCACAAGGACGAACAGTTCGGCACTCACCATGCCCGGGACGTGTACCACTTGTACAAGACGATCGGACAGGAACTCAACCTGTTTTCCTCCGCGGTCAAGGTGCCGACGCAGTACATGCACACGATCCAGTTCAACGTCCGGCTGAAGAAGGCGACCACGAAGGACGCCGTGATGAAATCGTGGCAAGCCTACCCGTACGCGGCGATCACGCACAAGAAGCTCGCGAACATGGTGTACAGTTTCGGACGCGACCATGGCGCCTGGGGCCGCCTGCTCGAAGAGGCGATCCTCGTCGCGCCCACGCTTTGGGTGTCGAAGGACGGCAAGGAGATCGCCGGGTTCTGTTTCACGCCGCAGGACGGCAACTCGCTCCTCTCGAGCGTGGCCGCCACCGAGTTCCTCCTAAACCCGGAGCAATACCAGCAGAAGATGAAGCCGTTCGACCAGCTCCTGTACCGGGAAGTCTGAGGGCTTGGGGCGCCGGTAAACCATAAGTACCCATATACTCCATAGATTGTATGGTACCCATGGCAACCGATCGAACCACGCTGGAGGTCCGGAAGCAAACAAAGGACCGCGTGAACGCCGTGAAGGGTCCGTTGACCGCTGACGACTTGATCAACTTGGCCTTGGACCACCTGCCGGCCAAGGAAGTCGAAGCCCTTTACGCGAATTGGGAGAAACAGGCACTGGCAGCCCTTCGCAAGGACCCCCGCCTAAAGGGCCGCTTTCACCCACCCCCCCAAAAGTGACATCTCGAAAGGCAGCGAAGGCACGGACGTGACCGAATGGTGGGTCGTGTTTCTTCCCGAGGTGGAGGGTGACTTCACGCTTGTTAGTCGGGCGGACCACAAGCTGGGCCGGCAACTTCAGGCAGAGATTCTCCGGGAATTCCATGAGCCCTTCAAGGCAGACCGTTTCCTCGCAGCCGTCGAGGGTCGGGCCCGAACCAGCCACATCGATCGTCTCGAACGCAGCGGCTTTCCCGAAAGCTACCGACTCCAGCTCTCCCACGATCATCGCGCCACCCTGTGGCTGGCACGGTCCGCATTTCAGGGCGTGATCACCCACGTGTTCGCCAAATCCGCAGATCCGAACTACCGCACGGCGATGGTGGAGCACGACCGCCGCCTGGCAGACTACCTCTTGCCGTTCCGGCGCTTCGTGGATCAGGCGGAGCGTCGCGGGAAACCGAAGCGATAACCATGGCAGGGCGGCCATCGTGCTCATCCACCGCCTTGGCTGGATATGACTTACATCCTAGGACGAAACTGAGATAGCCAAGGAACCGCGAAGCCACCAGTGCTTTGTTCCTGCTTGCGCACCTAGCGGCCGGATACCTCCTCGGCCGACTGTGGAACATGGCCTTCCGACGCCACCAGATCAACATCTGGCTCGCGACGTTGGGCGGCATTCTTCCAGACCTCATCGACAAACCGCTTTCCTTCGTGCCGGGCTGGGACGCGGGACGCAGCGTCGCCCACTCCGTACTTTTCGTCCTGGCACTCATCGCCATGACGCGACTACACCGCGGGTTCCTGCCCCTGGCCCTGGGCGCGGCGACCCACCTCATCCTGGACGATCCCGCCGCCTACCTGGCGACCTTCGCCTGGCCGCTTCTCGGACCCGAATTCACCGCGGACGACGACATGTCCCCGGAAGCCTTGCACCGACACCTCACCAAGCCCCGCACGAGCTTCGCGGAGATCCTCGGCGGCCTGGTGCTCCTGACGGCCGCGGCGCAACACGCATGGAGCGCCTGGCGCAACCGCAGCTCCGCATTGTTGTTCCCGCAACCCGCACCGACAATTCCACAGAATCGCGTTTAGGCGCAAACCCCAAATCGGCCGGTCACATCCGCCGAGACGCCAATGGCTCCCGCACTCGGCCAAGCGATCATCCTCGCCGCGGGCGAAGCGACCCGCCTTCGGCCCCTCACCGAGCGCCGTGCCAAAGGCATGCTTCTCGTCGGTGGCCAACCGATCCTCTGGCATCTGGGCAAGATGCTCAAAGCCCTCCACGTCACGAAACTGGTCCTCGTCGTCGGCCACGGCGCCGAGACCATCCAATCCTTCTTCAAGGACGGCAAGGACTTCGGTCTCCGGATCGAATACGTCCACCAGACCCGACCCACCGGCACCGCCGACGCCGCGCGGCTCGCCCTGCCCCACATCGACGCCAAGCAAAGCTGCTTGATCCTTCCCGGCGACAATTACCTCACCGCCGCCACGCTGGAACCGACGCAGCAAGGAACCGACGACCTTCTCCTTCTCGCGAACCCCAAGCACGAGACCAATTACGGCATCCCGGAACTCAAGGGCGACACACTCATCGGACTCCACGACGGCCAAGTCACCCCCGGCTCCACCCGCGTCTCCACGGGCGTGCTCCGAGCCACCGGCGCCTTCCTCTCCCACCTCGCGGCCTCCAAGGACCATGACCTTGACCGCGTGATCCACTCCTACGTCGAAGGGGGCGCCAAGGTCCGCACCGCCGACGTCCAAGGACCCTGGGAAGACATCACCGAACCCTGGGACGTCCTCCAAGTCAACGAACACATCCTACGCCTAGACCGCGGCACGCCGGAGAAACCGGTCGTCGGCAAGACGAGCAAGGTCGCGTCCACCGCGATCCTCATCGGACCCGTCACGATCGGCGAAGGCTCGACCATCGGCGACTACACCGTCATCGGACCCTACGTTTCGATCCGCAACAACACGACCATCGGCAGCCACTGCGAGATCCGACGCTCGATCCTTAACAACAACGTGTCCGTCGACAGCCGCTGCTTGATCCGCGGCAGCGTCCTCGACGACGGCGTCAAACTCGGCGCCGGGTTCGTGAGCCACGAATCGACCACCCCGCGCGGACTCGTCGGCTGCGTCCTCGGATCCGACTCCGAAATCGGTCCCGATTGCCGCGCCGAAAGCGGCGCCCTCCTGCCGGCCGAAAGCAAGGTTGAAGCCGGTGGAAGGATCAAGAAGGGGTAGGCGCGTCGAGCCATTCTCAGGCATCCCCTCGCACACGGTTCGGCACCCTTGCAACGGGTACGCGTCGAAACCGGCCTTGGCTAGCGCAGCTCGTTCGGGTCGAGCGACGCGTCCTTCAAGATCTTGCGCACCAATCCCGGTGGGACATCGCGGCCAGCATGGTTCGGTACGACGGTCGTGCGGCCGTCAGCATGTTCGTAGAACACATGGCTTCCCTTTTGCCGCGTGGGTCGGAAGCCGTGGTCTCGAAGGAGACGGTCTACCTTCCGGTAAGGCGGCGGGGGAAGGTGCGGGGCCAAACGGATCAGGCCTCGACGTCGACCTTCTCAACGGAGACAAACTGGCTGCGCGGAGCCCCGCGCGCCTCAAGGTAGAGTTCGATGGCTTCGCGGATATGCGACAGCGCTTCCTGCTTCGTTGCACCGAAAGTATGACAGCCCGGCAGGACTGGCACATCGGCGATGAATGCGCCGGTTTCGTCCTTCTCGATGACCACGTCGAATTGCACGTTAGACGGATGTGCGGTGACCGTATTTATGGGCCCCGGCGGGCGACTGAATGTGGCTCTACCCCTCAATGTGTTCGTCGGACTCGTCGGCTGCGTCCTCGGATCCGACTCCGAAATCGGTCCCGACTGCCGCGCCGAAAGCGGCGCCCTCCTGCCGGCCGAAAGCAAGGTCGAGCCGGGCAGCCGGATCAAGAAAGGCTAAGGCGGGCCGGGCCCAAAAGGGCGGCTCGACGGCACCGAATCATTCCTCGCCGCAGGGGACCGGTCGTCGTGATCTGATCAGGTGCCCCTCGCGCGCACGACACTCCCACCAAGGAAGTTTAAGAGGGACGCTCCGTCCTCCCGGCTCCTCCTCATGTGCGGCATCTGCGGCGTCTTGGGCGCCCCGAACGCGGCGCAACTCGTCCACACCGGACTCCAGAGCCTCGAGTACCGAGGCTACGACAGCTGCGGCATCGCCTGGGTCGACGCGAGCCTCAAGACCCTCAAGGCGGTCGGGGGCGTCGCCAACCTCACCGTCACGAGCTCCGGACACGAGACCGTCGCGCTCGGACACACCCGGTGGGCCACGCACGGCGGCGTGACGGAACCCAACGCCCATCCGCACCTCGACTGCAAAGGCGAGGCGGCGATCGTCCACAACGGCGTCCTGCTCAACTACGAGACCCTGAAGCAAGGACTCATCGAGGAAGGGCACACGTTCCGCAGTCAGACCGACAGCGAAGTCCTTGCGCACCTCTGGGAAAAACGCGGCCAAGCCTCCGGCATCGAACACCTGCGCGCACTCCTCAAACAACTCAAGGGCACGTACTCCATCGCCATCTTGGACAAGGCCGAGAACGCCATCTACGCCGCCAAGGAACGAAACCCCTTGTGGGTCACCACGAACGCAGGCGTGACCTACCTCGCGAGCGACGCGGTCGCGCTCAAGACCCACGCGAAACAAGCCACCCCGCTCGAAGACGGCGACCACGCACGCCTCACCGCAGGAACGATCGAGCTCTACGACCTTCACGGACGACCCGTCACGCGCAAAACGCAGTCGTTGGCGCACATCGACGACAACGTCGACAAGGCCGGCTACGAACACTTCATGCTCAAGGAGATCCACGAGACCCCGAGCGTGCTCAACCGGATCCTCTTCCAACACGTCACCCTCGAACAACCGTACGTGCGGCTCGTGAACGACGAGGACGTGCTCCGACGCGCGCAACGCGTCGTCCTCGTGGGAGCCGGAACGAGCTACCACGCAGGCCTCCTCGGAGGACAATTCGTGCAACGCTTGGCCGCCTTACCCTCCCAAGTCCAGGCGAGCCCCGAATACAAGGACAGCGGACACGTCCCCGAGAAAGGCACCCTCTTGGTGGCGTTGAGCCAAAGCGGAGAGACCCTCGACACGCTCCAAGCACTCAAACGCCTCGGCAGCCACGGAATCCCCCTGATCGCACTCACCAATTTCCCCAGTTCCAGCATCGGACGAATGGCCGACGAAGTCATCCCACTCCAAAGCGGCGTCGAGGTCGGCGTCGCCGCGACAAAGACGTTCCTCGGCCAATCCCTTCTTCTCTACCTCTTGAGCCTGGAGCTGGGACGCGTGCGCGGACACCTCAACGACGCCGCCTTGAGCCACGCGGCCGGACAGCTCAAAATGTTCCCACGCGCGATCGCGCGCACACTCAACCGCACCCTGGGCGCCGCAGAGATGGCTCGGGAAATCTCCCGCTTCGACCACGTGTTTGTCCTCGCCAAAGACCTCCTTCTTCCCGCCGCGATGGAAGGAGCATTGAAACTCAAGGAGATCGCGTACCAGCACGCCGAAGCCTACCCCGCGGGCGAACTCAAGCACGGACCGTTCGCTCTCTTGGAAAAAGATACGGCCGTCCTGTTCCTTCTCTCCAAGGGTCCCCACGAGGCGAGCATCCGCAACAGCATGCACGAGGTGCACGCGCGCGGCAGTCCAGTGTTCGTGATCGCCACGGACGGCGTCCAGGATCCGGGACATTTGGCGACGAAGACGTGGTGGATCCCGGATGCGGCACCGGAACTCCAGCCGCTCGTGTTTTCGAGCGCGCTCCACTTGGTGAGTTACTGGGTCGCCAAGGCGCGCGCGTTGCCGATCGATCGACCACGCAACCTCGCCAAGAGCGTCACCGTCGAATAGCCGAGGCCGGCTCGCGTGCGACAGCGTGCATCGACCGACCCGCCGAAAACGGCCCCCCTTGACGCGGGCCGGCGTTCCCGGCGCATCACGCCCCAGGTTCAGGCCGGCAGTGGCATGGCGTTGATCGTGCCGCAGTCGGGGCACGGGAACTCGGACGACCATTGGCTCTTGAGATCGTAGACTTGGAAGCCTTTGCCGCACTTGAGGCAGCGGATCGGCACTTCCACCCGTTCAAAGCCGGCGACGCGGGGCCGCGGCCCGTTTGCTTCTAGCCTTCGCGGGCGCGCGCTGGACGCGCAAGAGGGCCGTCGTGGGGCCGAGGAATTGCATTTCCATGCGGGTGCCGGGTTTCAGGCCCAAACGTCTCTCGATCGGCTTCGGCCAGTAGGTCCCAAGAGTCCCGCGTCCAATGCGGCTGACGCGGATGGACTCAGGGGACGTCATGAGATGGTCGGCCTCGTCTTCGATCCGGATCAACTCGATGGTTTCCAGGTATTCGCCCTGGCATTCCTTGCACCGCGCAGGGTCATTTCTTCCAACCGTCGAGGTCCTCGTCCATGTCGTTGGGTGCGCCCCACCGCGGCGGCCGACCGCCGCTCCCCAGGCCTTCCGAGGCGGGCCGTCGTCGGATCAGGAGCCCGGGTGGGCATGTCGCAGTCGGCAGAACTCCGCGAACTGTCGTTCGAGCTCGTCGCGCACGGCCGCCCATCCTGGTGCTGCGCCCGCTCCGGCGCCGAACGCCGCCTCGAGAAAAGTTCCCCGCGCCACCTCGAAGCCTCGCAGGCGAAGGGCCACGACCACTGGGCGTCCAGCCCGGTCGGCGATCCACTCTCCGAAGGTGGGGTCGGTCGCGCCACGGATGCGGGGGCCATCCCAGACGGGAAGAGCCAAGGCGGCTCGCTTCGCCATCTTGGGGTCGAACGTCGCGAGACCCTGTGGGCCCGCCCGGGCGTCCGCGATGTAGCTTGCGTCGTAATAGGACAGTGGAGGCGCATCGGCAAAGGGGGCGCCCGCGGTCGTTTCCCGGAGCAGGATGCCGAAAAGCAGGTCGGTGAGGATCTCTGATCGGTCGCCTGCGGCGATCGACGGTTTCTTCACGAGGACATTGCCGAGTTCGTAATGGATGAGCGTCGGGGCCGTGAAGCGGACGCCGTGGTCCAGAAGCCCATAGAACCAAGCTCGGGTCGCTTCGGTATCCGCCTCTTCGAACGCGAGCTTTGCGGCGACGCTGGCGTCAATCGTTATGTCCCATTCAGTTGGCATCGCGGGCCTCGCGAATCAGTTTCAGGCTCGGCCGGTCGAGCTTGAGGCGCCGTGCTTCGAGGCGGGCGCGTGCTTCTCGCAGTTGGCGTTTTCTCACCTCGGCCTCGAGGAGTTCGCGGCCGAGGGTCCCGGCGCTGATGCCGTGGCTTCGCAGGTACGCTTCTGCCTCGTCATCGATCCGGACACTCACGACGCCCACGTGTAGTTATTTGCACACTACAGTACTTGTAGTTTGCGACGTGTCGAGTCAGGTGAAAGTCGCATCCTCGACTGAGCGGATCACCCGGGGACGGTGGGCACGATCCCCTTGAAGCCGCCGTCGAAGGTTGCGACGACGCCTCGGGCCGCGTTCGCGTGCACGATGAGGGCGCAGTCGGTGATCGACAAGCGCCGATCGTAGTGCTTGATGTGGAGTTCGATGGCGTCCCGCAGGTCCTCGAGAGAGGTGTGGCGTAGCTGGAAGAACGGGTCGGCGGTCGTCAGCAACCGGTCCCTCAGCCGTTCGGTCACATCCAGCCTGCCGAGGCGCGCGCGCAGGAACGTGAATGTCTCTTGGAGAACGTGGTCGATCACCACGCCGGGCCCGTACGTGCCGGCGAGCACGGCGTCGATGGTCGCTTTGGCGGGGCCTTGTCGCGCGTCGTTGGTGTCGACCCAAGCGACGAGCATCCCCGTGTCGAGGAAGATGGTCATTTCTTCCATCCGTAGAGGATCTCGTCGACGTCGTAGGGGGACCCGTCGCTCCAGGGACCGACGAGGTCTTTCTCGAGGGCGCGGACCTCTTTCGGGGTCCGGGGTCGCCAGGCGGATTCTTGCACAAAATCCTCCCAGTGTCGCTGGAGGTAGGCGAGGCCCAGGGAGACGAGCTCCTGTTGGGAGGTGGCTTCGCCGCGTGTTTTGCGCCACATCTCTTGGAGATTGCGAAGACGATCCTTGTCCTCGTCAGCGATGCGGATCGTCGTCGACATGAATCTACATGTAGACTGATTGACTACATGAA
>CAYOZB010000074.1:0-14874 GCA_964408365.1 uncultured Halobacteriales archaeon
GCCGGCGCCCCCACCGCCCGCGCCGCCGAGCGCGCCGAAGCCTGCTACGAAGCCCGCGGCGGCGCCGAAACCCAAGTTAACAAAAAAACAATCATCGAACGGCAAAAAGGCGACGAAGCCCAAGAACAAGGCCCGCTGACGTGACACTCAAACAAGTCCCGGCGACCCGCGTCCCCGGCGTCGCCCCGCCCAAACTCCCACCCGGCCAGATCCTCCTCGACGAACTCTACTACACCATCCAAGGCGAATGCCGGTTCCAAGGCTATCCAACAGTGTTCGTGCGCACAAGTCATTGCACCCTTCGCTGCAGTTTCTGCGATTCAAAACACACCTTCACGGGCGGCACCGTCTGGAAAACCGCCGACGTCTTGACCCGCGTCGCCGAATTCCCAACCAAACACGTGTGCCTCACCGGCGGAGAGCCCCTGAACCAGGAGGAAAGCTTCCGACTTGCCCGCATCCTCGCCGAACGCGGCTACACAATCGAAATCGAAACCAGCGGATCCGAAGACATCACCCCCTTCAACAAATTCCCCGAAACGATCCGGAAAACCATCGTGGTGAACCTCGACATCAAATGCCCCGGCAGCGCGATGACGAACTTCAACCGCTGGACAAACCTCGCCGAACTCCGGCCCCACGACCAACTCAAATTCATCCTCCTCGACGAAGAAGACTACCAGTACGCCAAGAAAGTCCTCGCAGAACACCGGATCCCCTGCGAAGTGTTCCTCCACCCCGTCTGGGGAAAACTCGAACCGACAAGGATCGCCGATTGGGTCAAACGCGACGGACTCAACGCTCGACTCGGACTCCAGATGCACAAATACATCTGGGGCGACGTCCGCGGCGTCTAAAAATCCCGGACAAGCCCACCAAACAGGTTAAATAGCTTCAGCCGGGCTGGAAACGAACAATGAGACCCACCCGACTCGTCCTCCTGCTCCTCATCCTACCCCTCGTCACCCCCGCCGTCGAGGCACAGACGAAAGGCGCCGGCGACCTGTCCGCCACCGACGGCAGCGGCGACGTCAGCCTCGGACCCCAAGCACCCGGCGGATTCCCGCCCGGCATGCCCTCGAGCGTCGTCACCGATTACCTCGACATCACCGAACTCAAGGTGTACCAAGAAACGGTCGACGGCATCCGCATCTCCGTCTCCCTCAAGGACCTCGAAAAACCCGCGTTCACGTTCAGTAGCCACTTCGTCGAGATCCTGTTCGGCAGCCAAGGCTCCCCACCCGTCTCCTACTCCCTGCGGTGGCAACAGGTCTACTTCACCACCTCCGGCCCCACCGACGACAACAGCACGCCCGAGATGGCACCCACGTTCTGCTTCTACGCCGCCCCCCAACAGACCGGGTCCTGCTTGCGCCAACGCGTCGTCGGCTGGATGGACTTCGAGACCAAATCCCTCGTCGGCTTCATCCCGAAAGCCTCCCTCCTCGGAAGCGACCCCCTCTCCCCCGAATTCCAATCCCCCACCCCCGTGAGCCTCGGCAAAGGCACGCGACTCAGCAACTTCACCGTCGAAACGTACGGCGACTTTTGGAGCGACCGCCTCCCCGACACCGGAGAAGCCGGCCCCTACATCCTCCAAGAAGCAACCGCCAACGAACGCCTGCGCATCCGCCTCTACCAAAACGAGACCGCCGAACCGATGGATCCCTACGCGCAATACTACGCCTACGCGCCCCAACCCACCGACTTTCCCGAAGTCCCCATCGAACCCGGCGCCCCGTTCCCCATCGCCCTCGAGATCCAAAACCTCAACGGCGCCAAACGACTCATCAACCTCACCTTCGAATTCCTCGCAGCGAACCAGGCCGCGAAGTGGCAAGTCCGCCTGGCACCCTCGCTCCAAGTGCCCGGCAACGAGACCCGCGTCGTCTCCCTCATCGTCAACGCCACCGACACGGTGAAACACCGCGACTCCACCCTCATCCGCGTCGTCGGCCGCTCCGTCGGATTCCCCGACGAACTCGGAAGCCAGACCCTCAAACTCGTCGCCAGCGTTCCCCCGAACCCCAGCGACGACACGCTTTACTTCCACGCGATCCGCTACCAATCCGGAGCCCCCATCGACACCTGCAACGACCTCGGCCCCTTCTCCGGCTGCAGCGGCGGTATCTACCTCAACACCGTCGAAGACGACCCCATCGCGACCGGCGACGATGTCCCCGCAAGCGGCAGCTTCAGCAGCATCTTCAGCGGCACCAACGGCAACTTCGTCCAAGGAAGCACCACGTTCCAGTTCACCCTCGAACAAGCCCTGGCGCGCGACCTCGTCCTCGACGTCAACAAAGACATCATCGGCGAGATCCAAGTCGGCGCGTCACAACCCTTCGACGGCAGCCTCGAACTGCAGATGCGGGCAGGCGACCTCCCCATCGGCGGAACCAGCGTCGCCATCGCCGCTGCGGACAGCCAAAAACCGATCCCCTTCACCTTCCTGCCCCTCATCGACGCCGCACGGATCCCCGCCGGATCCCTCATCGGGTTCCAACTTCGCCTCAGCTACTCGTACGTCGGAACCAGCGCCGCCCTCATCGCGGACCCACCCGGCATCATCCCCAAGGGATCCTTCGTCACCCTCCCCATCATCCCCGACCCCCTCGGTAACAACGTCACCATCGGCGACAACAGCCTCCTCAGCCTCACCGTCAAAGGCGACCGCGACGACTTCGTCAACCCCGGAGAAAGCCGCGCCTTCAACGTCACCCTCCTCAACGAAGGAGCCGACACGGACAACATCAACATCACCGGCTACGTCGACCAAGGCAAATGCGCCATCCAGATCAAACCCGGACAACGGTTCCGACTCGACGGCGGAGACAGTGCACGACTCGGCGTCCTCATCCGCGCCCACAGCGAAGCCAAAGAAGGCGACCGCTGCCAAGCCCGCGTCGAAGCCATCTCCGAGACCAACCCCGCCTCCCGCGCGGTCCTCCTCCTCGAAGCCATCGTGACGAGCGGAATCGACCTCGAGGACGACAGCGAAAACTACACCGCCGACGCGGAGTCCGCACAAAAAGTCCAACGCGACGAACCCAACGGCACACCCGGAGCCGGCTTCGCCGCGTCCTTGCTTGCCGCTCTCGGCGTCCTCGTGTCGCGACGACGCCGCGGTGACGCTTAAAGCGACCCTCGTTCTTGCCCCGAGGCGTGCCCCCGTCCCCGGCCCGAACCTTCCCTTCACCACTCGCCGCCGACCTCCAGCCCTTCGACCTCACCAAGCCCGCTGACCAGGAACGCGCCTGGCAACACCTCCTCACCCGATTCGCCGTCGCGCGCGTCCCGTTCGAAGAATTCGACAAAGCCTACCGTCACGTCTACGCCCAGCGCGACCCACAACGCGACGGCCCACCACCCGCGTGGTTCCCGAACGCGAAACACAAGACCAATACCGGCGCGTGGATGGAACAACGCAAACTCCGGGACTACGCCGAACTGCACCGCTGGAGCGCACAATACCGCGACGAATTCTGGACACGGTTCCTCGACGCGATCCGCTTCCCCTTCCAGACCAAACCATCGGCCGCCCGCGACCCCAGGAGCTCCGTCACGCGACCCACGTGGCTTCCCGGCGCCATGTTCAACGCCGCCGACGCGTGCCTCGCCGCGACACCCATGAAACCGGCGATCGTGTTCGCAAGCGAAGCCAACGCCACACTCCAGACCTGGACCTACCAAGATCTCTCCCGGCTCGCGGACCAGGTGTCCCACGGCCTCGACAAACTCGGCCTCGGAGAACGGGACCGCATCGCACTCTACCTGCCGATGACGCCGGAATCCGTCGCCATCTACCTCGGCGTCATCCGAAGCGGACGCGCCGCGGTCGGCATCGCAGACGCCTCCGCCGCACCCGATGTGGAAAAACGGTGCCGCATCAGCAACGCCAAACTCGTGTTCACCATCGACGCCTACACCCGCGACGGAAAAGAACTCAAAGTGTACGACAAAGCAAAAGCCGCGAACGCGCCACCCACGATCGTCCTCCCGGCGGACCGAGCGTCGACCGCGACATCGTTGCGTCCGGGCGACAAAACGTGGAAGGATTTCCTTGCGGCTCCGAAACGGTACAAGCCAAAGCCGCGCACCGCCAAGGACGAATCGAACATCCTCTTCTCCTCCGGAACCACGAAGGACCCGAAAGCGATCGTGTGGACGCACGCGACGCCCATCAAATCCCTGGCGGACTCCTATTTTCACCAAGACGTCCAAGCCGATGATGTGCTCGCGTGGCCGACCTCGTTCGGCTGGATGATGGGCCCCTGGCTCACCTACGCAAGCCTCGGACACGGCGCCACCATGGCCCTCTACAACGGATCCCCGCTCGTTCCCGGCTTCGGCCAGTTCGTCCAAGACGCGAAGGTGACGATGCTCGGCGTCGTTCCCAAGATCGTCAAAGCCTGGCGCACCGGCAAGACCATGGAACCGTTCGACTGGTCGAAGATCCGACGATTCAGCTCCACGGGCGAAACAAGCGACCCCAACGACATGCTCTACCTCATGTGGCTCGGCGGGGTCAAACCGATCATCGAATACTGCGGCGGCACCGAGATCGGCGGCGGCTACATCACCGGCACGATGGTGCAACCCGCCGCTCCGGCGTGCTTCACGACCGCCTCGATGGGACTCGACTTCCAAATCCTCGACGACGACGGAAAAGCGACGGACCGCGGAGAAGTCGCCCTCATCCCTCCTTCCTTGGGCCTGTCCAATGACATCCTCAACTACGACCACGCGAAGGAATACTACCACGACTTCTTCCGCGGACCCAAGGGAGAAACGTTGCGACGCCATGGCGATCAACTCGAACGACTCGGCCGCGGCTACGTCCGACACCATGGGCGCATGGACGACATGATCAACCTCAACGGAGTCAAGACCAGCGTCGAAGAACTCCGCGGCGTGATCAACCACCACCCCCTCGTCTACGACGCGAAGCCGTTCAGCGTCGACGTCGAGGGAAAAGGGCAACGGGTGCTCGTGGTGTACGCAGTGCCGAAGGACAAAAAACAAATCGACAGTTCGTCCCTGAAAGCAGAGTTGCGCTCGGGCTTCAGCAAACTCATCAAAGAACGCCTCAACCCGCTTCTGTCGCAGGTGTACGACGTGGTCCTTGTGCCCGAACTGCCCCAGGCGGGACCGGGCAAGACGCGCACGCAGAAGGAATTCATCAAGGACTACGAGGCGCGACGCGCGGCGACCCCCGCGCCGCAGCGCGGGTAGTCACCGCATCCGCCGCTCACTTAGCAGCAGGCGCCAGAGCAGCAGCTGCCGCAACAGCCGTCCGAAACGATCCGAAGCATCGAGGACATCACCTCCAATCCATCGGATAACCGATACATCTAGATGAACTATCGGACACCCGATATTATAAGAAGCAAGGCGCCTATTGGAAACCGTGGCCAACACCATCGCCTGTTGCGGCGAAACCTGCGAGCTTCCGGCCTTCGTCGACCTTCGTGGCCTCCTTTCCTTTTGGCTGCTCTGGGAACTCCGCCTCGGCCCCCTGATCGGCGCCCAACTCGCGGAGCGCCTGGAATGGCGACGCGGCACGAGCCTCAGCCCGGGGACCCTCTACCCGGCGCTTTCCCAACTCGAAAAGGCCAAGCTAGTCCAGAAGAAGCGCGATGGGCGCGAAACGCAGTACCGTTTGACGCCGCAAGGCACCGCGGAAATGAAGTGCGTCGCCACGTACCTGCGGATCCTGTTCCGCGACGTCCAAACGGACAACTTGCTCAAGATCAAGCCGCTCGGCCGGAACTAAACCGTCGCCGTAGTGCCTGAATTCAGGCACCACGGGTCGCGGGTCTCAGATCACGCCTTGGTAGATCACCAGGAACAGGAAGATCCACACGACATCGACGAAGTGCCAGTAGAACGCAGCCCCCTCGACGAGCAAATACCGGTCCTTGTCGAACTGCCCCCGCAACGCGCGGATGAACACGATGAAGATGGCGATCAAACCACCGAACACGTGCAACCCGTGGGTGCCGGTCAACGCGTAGAACGTGCTGCCGAAGTTGCTCGATCCGAGGGTCATGCCCTCGCTGATGAGTTCGATGTATTCTCGGATCTGTTGAGCCAAGAATGCGCCGCCGAGCAACAATGTGAGGCCGAGGCCGACGAGGAACCCTTTGCGGTCGTTCTTGTGGATCCGCATCATCGCCCAGTGCATCGTGCCTCCGCTCGTCACGAGGACGATCGTGTTGACCAACGTGGCGACGTAGGGCAGATGGACTTCAGGCCATGGGTCGCCGTTCTGCTCGGCGACACCTCGACCGTGGAAGTACGTCGCGAACAACGCGCCGAACAACACGACTTCAGTGCCGAGGAACAAGATGACGCCCCAGAGCGGGTTCGGGGCTTTTCCGTGGTGGAAGAGCGCGGGCATGGGGTGGTCGTAGAAGTGCATGTCTTCGCGCACCCAACCCGCGAGCCCAGCAAGCGTCGCGATGACGCCGATGAACAGCACGACGGGGTGGGTGACCACGCCGATCGCGAGGGTCGTGCCGCCGAACGCGGCGATGATGGGCCACGGGGACAGGTGGTGGGCCATCTCTTCTTCTTCGCCCGCGTGGGCGCTCATCGGGGTCGCGTGCGCGGATGTTGCGGAGCTCATGGGAATCCCTTTACAAGACGTTTGAGTGGGTCACGATGCGGTCGACGGCGAGGCTGAGGAACAGGAGGCCGAGGTAGAGGATGCTGAACCGGAACAACCGGTAGGCGCTCCTCGTCGTCTCGTCGCGCAACGTCAAGAAGGCGAGGTAAACGAACAACGCGGAGAGTCCGGCGCCGAAGATGAACCAGGCGTCGCTCACGACATCGAAGAAGTAGAGGCTCGTCGCGCACACGAAGAGGGCGATGCTGTAGAGGAAGATCTGTTCCTTGGTGCTTTGGACGCCTTGCACATTCGGCATCATCGGGACACCCGCGCGTGCGTAGTCGTCCTTGTACACGATGGCGAGGCTCCAGAAGTGCGGCGGGGTCCAGAGGAACACGATGAAGCCAAGGATCAACGCCGGCCAGGCGATCTCCCCGGTCGCCGCGGCCCACCCGACGAGCGCGGGGAAACTTCCAGCCGCGCCGCCGATGACGATGTTCTGCGGCGTGTACCGTTTGAGCCACAAGGTGTACACGATGACGTAGAACAATCCGCCCGCGAGCGCCAACATGGCCGCGAGGAGGTTCACGAACACCGTGAGCACCATGAAGCTCCCGATGGCAAGACTGCCGGAGAAAATGAGGACGTGGTGGCCGGGCAGTCGGCCGGAGGCGACGGGGCGGGTCATGGTTCGTGCCATCTTGGCGTCGAGGTCGCGTTCCCACCATTGGTTGAACGCGCTGCCGGCCCCGCTCGCCATCGCGCCGCCGAGGAGCGTGGCGAAGATGGTGCCGGCCGAAATCGTGGGGCCGACGGCGATGAGCATGCTGGTGACGGCGCTCACGAGAAGGAGCATGAGGACGCGCGGCTTGGTCAAGGAAACGTAATCCCCGATGACACGGAGGACGCTCTGCTTCTCTGCCGCTTCGGGCTCGGCGCTGTCGGGGTTCGCCTTCTTCTTTTCCACTCGCGCGGGCAAGGGTAGGTTCCAGGAGAGCGTCATGATGGCGATCAAGACGCCGAAGAATCCGATCGCGAGCCCTTGGTGGATGACAACGGTCCACGGGGCGTTTCCGAGTTGGACGGTCGCTGCCCCCATCAACACTTGGGCGAACAAGAGTCCGGCGGAGGCGATCGAGAGGGACCAGAGGTCGACGCGTTGCCGGTATTTTCGGGCGGCCACGAGGAGCCCGATGGTGAGAACCGACACGATGCCGGCGAACAAACGGTGGAGCCACTCGCTGATGATCTGGCCCTGGCTGAACGCGTTCTCGCCATACCCTTCCGGTTGGCGGAAAGGCGGTAAGGCGGAGCCGTTGCACAACGGCCAGCTTCCGGGTTCGCAGGACAGGCCAGCACCCGTCTTCACGACGTAGGCGCCGATGACCATGAGGAAGAACGTGGCGACGACGGCGACGAGCGCCCAGGTCCGGAGTCGGATCTTCATGCCGTGGAACCGGTGGGGGTCTCCGGTTCCTTCACCTCGTAGGGCATCGGGGTCGGGGGCCGCGTGACGGTGACGGCGTGCTTCCATTCCAGGGATTCGTGTCCCGCGCGCCACGGGTCGGCTGGGGCGATGGGGCCTTTCTTGCGGCTGATGAGCCAGTTGATCGGGAAGAGGAGTTGGGAGGCGCCGAGGATGAACGCGCCGATCGACGCGATGACGTTGAGGTCCTGGAAGTACGGATCGTAGACGGCCACGCGTCGCGGCATCCCCTGCATGCCGAGGAAGTGCATCGTGAAGAACACCATGTTCAAACCGATGAACGTGAAGATGAAGTGCCACATCGCGAGCTTCTCATTGTACATGCGGCCCGTAAAATGCGGGTACCAGTAGTACATGCCCGCCCAGATGGCAAGCGCGCTTCCGCCGAACAACACGTAGTGCAAGTGGCTGACGACCCAGTACGTGTCGTGAAGGTTGTAATCGACCGGGATGGACGCGGTGAACACGCCGTTGATGCCGCCGATGACGAACATCGACAGGAAGCCGATCGCAAAGAGCATCGGCGCGCGGAAGGAGATGCTCCCATGCCACAGGGTCGCGAGCCAGTTGAAGATCTTGACTCCCGTCGGGATGCCGATGGCCATGGTCATCGCCATGAACGCGATCCGCATGGTCTGCGAGATGCCCGTCGTGAACATGTGGTGGACCCACACCGTGAATCCTAAGATCCCGATCGCGAGCGTCGAGTAGGCGATCGCGTGGTACCCGAAAATCGGCTTCCTGGCAAGTCGCGGGATGACTTCGCTGATGATGCCCATGCCCGGCAGGATCAAAATGTACACTTCGGGGTGACCGAAGAACCAGAACAAGTGCTGCCACAGGATGACGTCACCGCCCATCGTGAAATCGAAGAACGTGGCACCGAAGTTGCGGTCCATCAACAACATCGACAAGGCGACCGTCAAGGAAGGCGTCGCGAAGGCGAGCAAGAGGCTCGTCGTGAGCATCGCCCAGCAGAACAGCGGGATCTTGTGCATCGTCATGCCCGGCGCGCGCATGCGCACGATGGTGACGATGAAGTTGATCGCACCCAAGATGGACGCAAGCCCCACAAGTTGGAGCCCGACGATCAAGAGGTCGACGCCGAGCGAGGGACTGCACGTCTCGCAGGCCGTCGAGAGCGGGACGTAGAGTGTCCAGCCGCCGGCGGCGGGTCGAACGTTCTCGAAGATGCCGAAAATCTGGAAGATGAACCCGCACCAAATGAGCAATGCGCCCGGCGGAATGAACCAGTACGACAACGCGTTGATGCGCGGGAACGCCATGTCCTTCGCTCCGATCATCAGCGGCACAAGGTAGTTGCCGAGGCCCGCGAACATCGGCATGACGAACAAGAAAATCATGGTGATGGCGTGCATCGACATGAGCGCGTTGTACGTCTCATTGTAGACGACGGTCTCACCGGGAGCGTCCATGAGTTCCCAGCGGACGATCATGGCCATGGCACCACCGATGAAGAACGCGATGAACGCGGTGACGATGTACAGGATCCCAATCTCGCGGTGGTTGGTGCTGAACAGGTACCGCTTCAGGCCAGAAGGCTTCTCGTGAAACTCCAAGCGGGGATCCCCCAAACGCCGACGTCATCGACCGCGCAAGATTGCCAGCCGGGACGTACGTCCGTCCCTATCGAACGTCCCACTTAAGGTTATCGAGAAGCGAATGATTTCGACACTCACAAACATCCGCGTGCAAGCCAGTCTTGGCTCCGCGCACGCGCGTTGAAAGATTTTTAAGAGACCCCCGTTTTGGCGCAGCCCGTTCCCGATGCGGAAACTTTCTCGCGTCGCGCTCGTGCTCGCGATTCTTTCACTGGCCCTCATCATCCCGACCGTTGCCGCGAAGGACAATTGGTTCTTCCCCGACGCGGGCTCGCAAACCCAACGCGAATGGCAAGCATTGTTCACCCAAGTCTTCTGGGTGTCCCTGGCCGTGTTCGTGCTCGTCGAGGGGCTTCTCCTCTACGCGCTCATCCGGTTCCGCCGCCGCCCGACAGGTCCCCAGGAAGGACCGCACATCCACGGGAACACCAAAATGGAGATCGCGTGGACCATCGCCCCCACCCTCATCCTGGCCTGGCTCCTCGTCGTGAGCCTCCAACAGTTCGACCGCACCGACAACGGCCCCCAACCCGACTTCACCGTCGACGTCGTCGGACACCAGTTCTACTTCGAATTCTTCTACCCGCCAGACTACGCCGAATCAACGCAAGGCGACCTGTTCGTCGAGGAAGACAAGATCGTCGGCTTGCGCGTCACATCGACCGACGTCATCCACGGCTTTGGGGTCCCCGAACTCGGCGTCATGATCGACGCCGTCCCGGGCAGGACGAACTATTTCTGGTTCAAAGCCGACAACCCCGGCGAATACAAGATCCAGTGCCGCGAACTCTGCGGTGCCGGACACGGCGCGATGAACGGCACGGTCGTCGTGGCCCCCGCCGGAGCCAACCCGCGTCCCTTCGGCGAAGCCGAAGCGCCGGCTCCCTCGAATGGAACGACGCCCGGCCCCATGCCGACCAACGCCTCACAGCCCCAAGGCGACACCACCCAGATCGTCGACCTCAGCGAATTCAAGATTGCGCCGCAAGACCACACGACCAACCCGGGAGAGACCCTTGTCCTCCAGGTCAACAACAAGGGGAAAGTCATCCACAATCTCTACGTTGGGAACCCGGACGGAACGGTGAAGTGGAACTCGGCAGACTTTAACGCCGGGGAGCAAGGCTTCCTCGTGATTGAGTTGCCCGCGGACCCCGGAAAATGGGAGTGGTGGTGCAACATCGCTGGCCACAAGGACAGTGGAATGAAGGGTACATTATCCACCGGCGGAGATTTCGAGGGCGAAGAAGGCAAGCAGCCCATCTTGCCCGGCCCGAGCCCCTTGCTCATCGTCCTCGTCCTCTTGGGCGCGGTCGTCATCGCGCGCGCAGCGCGGCGCGACTGAGCGTTTAAGCCGAGCCCGATCCTTCCGCTAATCGTGGCGAACGCCATCGTGGTCATCGTCGGGGATGAGATCCTCGAAGGCCACACGCAAGACACGAACAGCCACTACCTCGCCAAACGACTCGCCGGGCGCGCCATCGACCTCTCCCGCATCATCACCGTATCCGACGTCGTCGACGACATCGCATCGACGCTCGAAGATTGCCTCCGGCGCCGCCCAGATTTTATTTTTGTCTGCGGCGGAATCGGACCGACGCCCGACGACCGCACCTACGAAGCCGTCGCCATGGCCCTCCAAAAACCGTTGATCGTCGACCCTCGGGACGAAACGTGGATGAAAGCCCGCATCGCCAAACGCGGCTACGGCCAAGGCCTCCTGGACGATCCTGACAAGGCCGAAGCGTTGCTTCGAATGATCCGACGACCCGAAGGCGCCACCGTCATCGACAACCCCATCGGCGCCGCACTGGGCACCGCCGCACGCCACGGCCCGACGACCCTCATCGTCCTGCCCGGAGTCCCCCGCGAACTCTACGCAATGATGGAACAAGTCGTCGAACCGCGCATCCTCACGCAGACCAACGCCTTGCGAACACGCATCGAACTGGAAGTGGTCGCCGAAGAAGCACGACTCTACCCGATCCTTCGCGAACTCGAGATGACGAACCCCACGGTGAAATTGGGATCGTATCCGCAGGACGACCGCGGCCGCATCATCCTCCGGATCCAAGGCGACAAGGCGGCCGCCGAAGCGGTCGCGGCCCAACTCGCCGCCGCCACAGGCGCTCGCCGCGTCGGTTGAATCAACGAACGAGGAACGCCACGATGATCCCCACGAACAACGTGAGGATCGAAGCGGCCGTGAACCATTTCCACTCAGGACTGCCCCAATAGGAATCCATCAGGAGGCCTCCCGTCCCATCTGCCGCGCAGCCGCCTCCAGGCCTTGACCCGCCCGTCGGACCTGGGTCGTCGTATCGTCGACCTCACGCCGAAGATCAACGATCAACTTTGCGTCCAGGGGCCCGTCGCGAGCAAGCCACGCTTCCTCGGCAAGGCGAGCGCGCCACTTCGACCAGCCGATGAACTGCAGCCCGACCGCCAAGAGGACCGCCTACAGGAAGATGCTCACGGCTTCGCTCGCGCCCACCGCTCACACCTTGGACATGAGGCGCTGGATCTCCGCGACGGCGTCCGCCATCCGTTTTGCTTCTTCCGCGATCGCACGCTGACCGCGGACGGCTTCTTCCGCAAGTCGACGGTATTCTTGGTCCGGTTGGTGCGTGAACTGCGCCCGTTTGACGAAGTACCACACGATGACCCACGTCATGAACGCGGGCAACAGGATCCCGGCAACCGGGATCAACCACGATTCAATCGCCATTTTTTCCCTTCCTATTTTTTCGAACCCAATGCCTTCGCGATCACGGCCGGCGACAGATGCAAGTCAAAGTCGCGTAGCTCGTAGTACTTCATCGCCTTGCCATCCTCGCCAACCTCCAACCTCGAGCTGACGAACCCGGCCGTTTCCAGTTTCTCCAAGTGGAGATAGAGGAGCGGTCGGCTGAGGTCCAATCGTCGGGAGAGTTCGCTCACGTACTCGCGGCCCTGCATGAGCTCCACCACGATGCGGAGTCTGTGCGGACTGTCGAGTGCGGCAAGCGCGCTCACGAGACGTTCGGCTTCAGAGGGCATGGTTGGTGCGAAGGCCACGAGGCCTGTAAGGTAAATATTACATGTGTCATATCAATGTTTCGTGCCAGGCGCATCCATGCTCCAAAACCCCGTCCGCCATCCGCGTTCCCTCTCCACAACCATTATCAAGCGCCCACGTACCCGCAAGAGCCAGATGCGACTCCGGGCGGCCTCCCTCCCACTCATCCTCATCCTCAGCGGATGCGCTGGGACACCCACCGACCCCGACGTCCCCGCGGCAGGCGGCTCCGACGAACTCGGCAATTTCGCGATCCCCTGGATGCGCGTCGGCGACGCACTCGACTACAACTTCACCTTCACCCAAGCAGACTCCGGACGCTCCTTCTCCGGCCTCACCACATTCACCGTCACGGGCCTCGAAACCATCGCCGACGGCTATGGCACCCAACGCCAAGCGATCCGGCTACGACAATCGAACCCCGACGGCTCCTTCGCGGAAACCTACCTCGTCGACGCCAAATCCTTCCAACAGATCAAACTCGAGCGCCGCGACACCTACAACGAGACCGCCACGCTCGAAGCCCCGCCCCCGGCACCACTCCCCACCAAGCGAAGTTACGCCAACGCCACCGGCGCCGTCGAACGCTACGCGTACGATCCCTACTTCGAAGACGTCAACATGTTCGGCATCTTCGCAACCGGGCGAAGCGTCCCCGACAACGGCACCTTCCAGATCGTCGGCAACATGTGGCAGCGAAACGGCACCAACCTACTCATGAGCGGGCCAAACGAAGGCGCCATCAATATTCCCACGCCGGATCCCAAATGGGGCGCCCTACGCAGCCTCGACTTCCGCGTCTCCTTCAACCAGGGCGAGACCTACTTCGAAGACATCGCTTGGAGCGGCGACTTCTCGGCAACCGTGCCCTTTGCGGTCCGCGCGGAACGAGACATCAAAGCGAACTTCTTTGGAGAAGAATTCGACGTCAAGTTCCTCCTCACACTCACCGATTACAGGCCCGGCACCGGCGAAGTCCTCACCCGACAGGAAGGTGCAACATTCCCGACGGGCCCGGCTGGCGCGCGCGCACCCGCGCCCCGGTTCCCCGCGGACGGATCCGGCGACAAACTCGGCTTCCCGGTCTCCGAAATGGTCGCCGCCTTGGAAAAAGACGCAACGGCCCTCCAATACTTCCAGACCCACACGGGCTCCTACCTGTACTTCGCCGAATTGTACGACGTCAACACCTGCGAATTCTACCCCGACGGCCCCGAACCGGCGGGATGCCACTGGATGCAATGGTTCGGCGTGTTCTTCGCACCCGACGACTGGATCCTCACGTTCTGGGCCGAGAAATATGCCAACGCCGACGGGACCGGGGCCGCGTACCCCCCCGTCGTCGCGCGCGAAACCATCTTCGACACCCTGTTCGCGACCGCCGGCGGCGACCCCGCCTTCGAGCCGACCCCCGCCATCGTGGCGGAAAATTCCGGCGTCGACCTCCAAGACCGCTCCGCATACCCGGCCGACAGTCTGACCATCGCCGGAGCCATCGAACTCTGGAAGGCCGGCTCCTCCGGCGAGAACCAAGGACAACGCGTCAACTCGCTCTGGATGCACCTCACCTCGAGCGGCTACGAATTCCAAGTCGAACACCAGCAATGGGAATTCCCGCCCGAAAACCCCGAATTCTTCCCCATGTACGACAACATGCCGTTCGAACTCCTGCGTCACGGTGCGGCCATCGAGCCCGACGGGTTCGTCGTCGAACAGGGCAATTACGACGTCGTCATCGAACACCGCTGAAGCGCCACCGCCCCGGCCGCCCACGCGGCAGTGGTGACGAGGAAGAGGACTCCTCGTCGCGTCACCCTATTTCTAGGACCGCCGTGTATCGGCGGCCCGCTCCATGTTCCAGCGCGTGCTTGTTGCCAACCGCGGCGAGATCGCCGTGCGTGTCTTTCGCACCCTTCGCCGCTTGGGCATGGAATCCATCGCAGTCTACAGCGACGCGGACGCCGGCTCTTTGCACGCGAAGACCGCCGACCGGGCCGTGCGCATCGGCCCCGCCGAAGCACGCGCCTCGTACCTCAACATGGACAAGATCCTCGAGGTCGCAAAAAAAACACGGGCGGAGGCGATCCACCCGGGC
>CAYOZB010000075.1:0-14493 GCA_964408365.1 uncultured Halobacteriales archaeon
CGGTGAGTCCGAAGCAGCCGAGTTTTTCGCCCTTGAGCATCGGGGTGAGGAATTTTTTCTTCTGCGCGTCGTTTCCGAACGTGTAGATGGGCCAGGCGGCAAGGGAATTGTTGACGGTCATGATGACGCCGTGGCTGGCGCAGGCGCGGCTGATCTCTTCCATGCCGATGCAGTAGCTCACCATGTCGGTGCCCGCGCCGCCGAGTTCCACCGGGTAGTTCATGCCGAAGAGGCCCAGGGCGGCCATCTTCGGGATGGATTCGGCGGGGTAGCGGTGGTTCTTGTCGATCTCGGCCGCGAGGGGTTTGATCTCGCGTTCGGCGAATTCGCGGATGGTCTGTCGGATGAGGTCTTGGTCGGGGGTCAGACGGAAGTCCGTTTTTCGGTCGGCGGTTGGTTCCATCGTCGCGTGGGGTCCCATGAAGAACGTCGTTTCCGAGGAGCCCGGCTCCTAAGAAGGCATCGGCCTGGGACACGTTTGGAGGGTCTCTCGAAAGTCCTTTTATATGGGCACTTAGTCAGTCGGTTTACCTGTTGGCCATGCTATTGTTGAACCGTATCTTCGCCCTGACCATCGCCCTGTTTTTCCTGGTTCCAGCCTCCGCCAGTGCCCAAGATGATGGCGACGGTTGGCTCTCCGAATTCAAGTTCGATCAGCTCCGATTCGTGTTCTGGCCGGGCGGGGTCGAGAACCGGCAAGACTCCGACGGAAAAGGCTCCGCGATCATCGTCCAAGCCGACAAGGTCGCCATCACGGAATGGGACGCGTTGGACGTGCGGCACTGCATCGACGGCGACGCGTCGTGGTGCAGCTACCCCGAACTCGCCGAACTTGCCGGTGGGAACAATGACGGTGAGGTCACCGCTCCGGAGACCCAATCGTTCCAGACGTACGCGCAGATCGGCATCCGTTCCCAGATCCAGAAAGTCGACCAATTGGCCGACACGTTACAGGCCAACATCACGGTCGGCGGTTTGCAGGCCAAGAGCGTCAAGATCATGAAACTCGTGATCCACGGCGCAGAAGGCGTCGTCGATTCCAACGCGACCATCTTCGCGGACGTCGAAGCCAAGGCCACGTACGAGAACGACAAGGACGCCACGTCGCACGTGATCCACGTCGGCGAACTGAAGCTCAAGGATGACGGCTTCATCTACAAACAGACGATCTGGAAGATGGGCCCCACGGACTGGAAATACGATGCCGGCGCGACCACGCCGGACGCTGGGAAGAAATTCATGAGCGAGGCCGGTTACTTCTCCTCGCAAGACCAGTTCGAACAATTGTCAGTCGGGGGCGTCGACCTGCATGCCGTCAAAGCGGACGGGGGCGGCGGTCGCTCCCCGGGCATCGCACCGATCCTGGTCCTCGCCGTGCTCGGCGCCGTCGTGCTGGTTGTGAACCGGAGGAAGTAGGGATGCGGTTCGTCCCGGTCCTCCTCGTGGGATTATTGCTCCTCGTTCCGGGGGCGTACGCGCAGACGTTGCGGGAACGCTTGGAAGAGTTCCACTTCCAGAAACTCGTGTTCACCTTCACGTGGGAAGCGGCGGACAACGGGGACGATGGACGCGCGATCGTGTTCGTCGATGGCGAAGACTTGCTTCTTGAGGGCGACGCGGCCCGCGATCTTCGACGCTGCATCGACGGCCAAGAATGCGTCGTTCCACAGCTCCAAATCGCTTCTGCTGGAGCGGATCGCGACGGCAACGTCGCCTCCGACGAATTGGATACTTTCGAGACCACCGTGCTGCTCGGGATCAACAGCCAGCCGGAGACGAAGTCGTACCTCGCCAACATGCGCGGCATCGTCTCCATCGACGGCCAAAGCCCCACCTCCGCCTCGGTCACCGCGCTCAACCTGGAGAACGCGCTCGGCTCGACCGAATCCACCGACACGGTCCGACTCAACATCCAGGCCACCGCCAAGTGGAACCGGCTGGTCGCGGCCGCCGACACACACGCCGTTTCGATGCGACGCGCGCAGACCAACTTCACCGTCGCGGACCGTGTCGAGGTCCGAGGCGGGGAGAACTGGCGGATCCTCGAGGACACGATCCAACCCGCCCCGATGACCCAGTTCTTCGACGGCGGGAAGCTCGAAGCGTCGCAGGAAGAGTTCGAATCCCCGGAGCCGCTGACCTTCACAATGGAGTACCACGAGGACAAAACGGCGACCTACGTCCTCTGGAGTTCGCTCATCATCGCCGCCATCGGCGCTGGCGCTGGTTTTGTCTGGTGGCGACGCCACAAAGTCTAACAAGACCCCCTAGTACTCGGCGCGGGCCGTGTACTCCGAGATCCCGACGATCCTACGCAGCGAGGAGCTTTTGGACAAGGCCCTCGGCCGCGCCGCGAAGATCGTAAAGGAAGACAAGGAGGCGATGTACCGGATCCGCAAAACGACCTCCGCGCAGCTCGAATCCATCCGGGACGTCACCATGGAAGCATTGGAGCGATACCACTCCACGTTCCCGAACCTCGACAAGATCTCCACGTACGAACGGGAGCTCCTCGACATCGTCGTCGGCGTCGACCCGTTGAAGAAAGCGTTGGGTCGCGTCAAGGGTTCCATCGAGGTGCTCAAAGGCATCCTCGACGACAAACTCCGCTACGTCAACCGCAGCAAAGACATCCAAGAGATCAAGAAGGCAAAAGGCGCCGCCATCGGCCGTCTCTCGAGCATCGTCGGCGAACTCGACAGTTCACTGCGGTTCATGGGACGCGCGCGCGACATCATGCGCAAGATCCCCGACGTCACGCCCGGGGACCCCACCATCGTCGTCGCCGGCTACCCGAACGTCGGCAAATCCAGCCTGCTCGCCAAACTTTCGCGCGCACGGCCCGACATCGCCCCGTACGCGTTCACCACCAAGTCCGCCAACATCGGACACTTCCAGTGGCCCGACACGGGACCCGAGCACCGCCGACGCCGCTACCAGGTCATCGACACGCCGGGTCTCTTGGAGAAACCGGCGGACAAGCGCAACGACATCGAAGCCCAAGCCGTCCTCGCGCTCCAGTACCTGGCGGACGTCATCCTGTTCCTCCTCGACCCGTCCGAAGCGTGCGGCTACGATTTCCCGACCCAGCTCAAACTCCTCGACACCGTCAAGAAAGATTTCCCGAACGTGCCCATGTTGATCGCCGAGAACAAGGTGGATCTCAAACGCGTCCCGTCCGCCTACCTCAAGATCAGCTGCCAGACCGGCGAGGGCATCCCGGAGATCAAGAAACTCATCATCGAGACCGTCCCGGTCGACAAGTATCAGTCCTTCGTCGACGAAGAAGCCGCGCGCACGTAGACCAATTCGCCGCTGCTTTCGATGCGCAAAGTCCGGTGATAGGGGATCTGCGTCTCTGCGTCGACTTCGAAGAACGATGTCCCGAGCGCCGTGATCCTGCTGCCCACGACCATTTTTTCATCACCGGGCGCGCCGTGATGCCGGATCGTGACGTGCACCGTCGACCAATCTTCGACGTGGTCCTTCCACCGAAGCCGCGCCAACACGTCCTTCGCGGTGCCGACCCGCATCGTTTTGGGCGAACGCTTCCTCGAGGGAAATTGCTTATCCAGTACCTTCATTGCGCCGAGCGATGGCGGTGCAACAGCTTCTTGCGGACCTCGAGGAGGTCATCCGCGGGTACGATTCCACCGTCGTCGCATTCTCCGGCGGCGTCGACTCCTCACTCGTCGCCTTCGTCGCCCACAAGATCCTCGGGGCACGCGCCATCGCCGTTATCTCCGATTCCCCGACGTTGCCTCGCGAAGAACTCAAAGAGGCCGGACTCACCGCCGAAGCGATCGGCATCCGGTTCGATCCCCTCGTGCGCAACGAATTGGAGGATCCACGGTTCGTGGCGAACCCCGTCGACCGCTGTTACTTCTGCAAGGCCGGACTCCAGGACGATCTCGAGGTGTACGCGCGTGAACACGGCTACGCTACCGTCTCCTATGGCGTGAACAAATCCGACATGGGCGACTGGCGACCCGGCGTCCAAGCAAGCCGAGAACGTGGCGGACGCTTCCCCCTCCTCGAAGCCGGCTTGGACAAGATCGGCATCCGGCAACTTTCCCACCAGCTCGGTCTTTCCGTTTGGGACAAACCCGCCTCGCCCTGCCTCTCCTCCCGCGTGCCGTACGGGGAAGTGATCACGATCGACAAGTTGCGCAAGGTCGAGCAAGCGGAATCCCTCGTGCGTCGGCATGGGTTCCGGGACCTGCGCGTGCGTCACATCGACGGCGTAGCCCGCGTCGAAGTCCCCGCGGACGACGTGGCGCGACTCCACGCCGTCGGCGCCACGATCGAAGAAGGGCTTCGCGACCTTGGCTTCCGCGACGTCGTTCTCGACGGACGTGGCCTCGTGAGTGGGCGTTTGAATCTCGAACATGGAGGGTTGGCCCGTGTCTAACAATGTGGATCAGACGATCGATAAGATGCTCAACGATTTCGTCGAAGCCGACAAGTTGCGAAAACAGAGCGTGTTCGGCAACAAGAACGGCGAGCAGGCCCTGTTCAAACTCTGCGAGTTCATGAAAACCAACGACAAAGGGGTCTCCGACGCGACGCGCGCGAAGACCCTCGACAAGCTTCGCGCGATGAACCTCCTGCCGTACCGAAGTTATTGCCGCGAGCATTTGCTCGACATCGGCATCACCAACGTCTGACGCTCGATGAAACTCGGCCCGACCCTCTACGTCAAGGACCGACGCGCCTGGCGCGCGTGGCTTCGAAAGAACCAAGACAAGAAACGCGACGTCTGGCTCGTCTACCCACGCAAGGCGACGGGGAAGGAGCGGATTCCCTACAATGATGCCGTCGAGGAAGCGCTTTGTTTCGGTTGGATCGACAGCACCGTGAAGGGCGTCGATAACGAACGGTTCGCGCAACGGTTCACGCCCCGAAACAAGGGCTCGAACCTGTCGGCGATGAACCGAGAGCGCGTCGACCAAATGATCCGTGGGAAGAAGATGACGAAGTCCGGGCTCGCTGTGCTCGGGAAACTCGGGTCGCTCAAGATCGAAGTTCCGCCGGCCGTCAAGCGGGCCTTGTCGAAGACACCGGGCGCCAAACACCAGTTCGATACACTACCTGGGTCGTACAAACGGATCCGGATCGGCTACATCGAGGCCGGTCGCAAGCATGGACGCGCCGAGTACGCGAAACGCGTGCGGCACTTCGTCGACATGACGGCGAAGGGGAAAAAGTTCGGAACCTGGAAAGGCGAAGAAGCGTCGAAAAAGAAGTGAACCGGCGCCGCCGCGCGGCGCCGGGGGAAAGAGTTCTGCGCCCTAGTTTGTCATGCAGATGCCGCCGTGGGTGTGGGTGCCAGCGGGGCAGACGAGCGAGTCACCGTAGCCGGGGTACGCGTACTGCGTGGCGACGGAGTTCCAGGTGATGTTGCCGACGAAGCTGTCTTGGGCTTCGGCTCGCATCGTGTAGGTGCCGGGCATGACGTTCGTGACGAATGAGCAGGTGCCTTCCTCGCAGAAGCCGCCAGCGATCGTGTTACCGGCAGCGTCATCGAGGAAGATGTTCCAGTAGTTTCCCGGCTGCGCGCTGCTTTGCTGGGTGTTCCAGCTGATGCTCACCGTAAGGTTCTGCACCCATTCGGTGACGTATTCCTCCGTTAGGGTGGGCATCTCAGATGGCTCGCTCAGCGGCGCCGCCCCGTCGGCGTAGCGGATATCCGAAACGCTGAAGTCACGCGTGTCGGGGTTGGCCGGGGCCTCGGCGGAGGCGCGCAGGCCCCAGGTGGAGGTCTGGTACCCGCCCTTGCCGTCGTTCGTCACGAGGCGCGCGATGTGGTCGCCTGCGGGGAGTTTCTTGGAGAGCACGGGGCTCGTCGATTCGACCTTGCCGGGTGCGAACCATTCGAGGGTCGCCGTGTGCTCGGTCGGGTCGAGGTTGCGGTACTGGACGGTCGCGCCGGGGGCGACGACGAGGTCCTTTTCGCTGTAGGCGAAGTTGGCGATGTCGATGACCGCGGAGGTCGTCGCGTTCGCGTCGTCCTCGGAGACCGTGACGCGTCCCTTCATCCAAGGGTGGGGGTGGCAGTGGAACAGGTAGACGCCGGGTTGGTCGAAGGTGAGGTTGGCGACGCCGCCCATCGGGAGGTATTGGGTGCCGTTGCCGACACTCGTGTTCTCCGCGCTGAATTCGCCGACGATCCATTCGTAGCTGAACGCGTCGCCGTCAGGGTCCTGGGTCTTCGAGGCGTCCAGGACGATGCCGGCGTCGGGTTGAACCCAGCGGGTCGTGTTCTTGAGTGCGATGTTGGCCGGCATGTTGACGCCGGAACCGAGGAGCACGGGTTCGAGGACGAAGGAGGCTTTCTGGTCGGCGTCGCGCACGACGAGGGAGACGAGGAACGTGGTGTCGGTGACGGCGTACGTGTACTCGATGAGTCCGTATTCTAGCAAGGGTCCGACTTGGACGCCGTCGTCGCCGAAGTTCCATTCCACGATCAGGTCCGATGCCGAGCCGTCGGGGTCGGTGGAGTTCGTTGCGTCGAAGAGGAACGTGACGCCATCCTCGCGCGCTGTGGTCTTGAGCACGGCCACCGGGGTGCCGTCGCCCTCGGCGCCTCCATCCATGCAGCCCGCGAAGGCGGCTGAGATTAGGACAACGGCGAGAGTAGTCAGTTTCGTTCGAAGAATCATGGGACTCTGTTTCCGTGGGACTCGCCGCTTTTATTTAAGAATTGTCGACCTGGGGTTTGGTTGATTCATTGGTTCAGTTTCCGCGTCCCTGTGGACGTGCCCCTAGGGGGTTGGCCACGGGATTCCGGCGCGGGGCTACCGACGTCGCAGTGCGTCGACCTTACGTTCTGCGGTTTTCGTAGAATGTCTATGTATCTCGTCTTCGAAAAACATCGCAGACAGATTTATAGCCTCTACGAATTCAGTAGGTGGTAGAGGAGCGCACCCGTATGCCGAGCGTTACGCAGACCATGACCATCACTGGAACCGAAGCTCGACCCCTGATCCGCACACCATTGCCCGGCACGCGCTCGCAGGTCATCGTCGACGAAGATCACCTCTACATGGCCAACACGACGAAGACGAGCCCCGTCGTCGCGCGCACCGCACGCGGCAGCGTCGTCTTGACGGAAGACGAGAACATTTTCCTCGACTTCACAAGCGGCGTCGGCGTCGTCAACACCGGACACTGCCACCCGAAGGTCGTCAAAGCCGTGCAAGAGCAGGCCGCGAAGCTCATGCACTTTGCCGGCACCGACTACTATTACGACGTCCAGTCGACCCTCGCACGCGAACTCTCCAAGATCGTGCCGGGTCCCTTCTCGAAGAAAACGTTCTACACCAACAGCGGCACCGAATCCACCGAAGCCGCGCTCAAGGTCGTCCGCTGGTCGACGCGCAAGACCCAGATGCTCGCGTTCACGCACGCCTTCCACGGACGCACGCTCGGCAGCCTGAGCCTCACCTCCAGCAAGACGGTCCACCGTGAACGGTTCTTCCCCACCGCGGGCGGCGTCCACAACGTGCCCTTCCCCAACCCGTACCGAAACCCGTTCAACATCGACGGCTACGACGAGCCCGAGCGCCTCACGAGCACCGTCCTCGCCCTCGTCGAAGATCTCCTTGACGGGCCGTTGCCCCCGAGCGAAGCGGGCGCGTTCTTCATCGAACCCATCCAAGGCGAAGGCGGCTACGTCGTCCCTCCGAAGAACTTCTACCGCGAACTCCAACGCCTACTCGAAAAACACGACATCCTCATGGTCGCCGACGAAGTGCAGACCGGGTTCGGACGCACGGGGAAAATGTTCGCGATGGAACATTTCGGCGTCACCCCCAGCATCACCACGATCGCCAAAGGAATGGGCTCCGGCATCCCGATCGGCGCATGCGTCTTCGATGCGCGGCTCGACTTCGGCGTGAGTGGCGCGCACAGCAACACGTACGGCGGCAACCCCGTCGCCTGCGCCGCGTCCCTCGCCACGATTAATGTGATCCGCGACGAGAAACTCCTCGAGAGCGCCCAACGACGCGGCGAAGAACTCGAGAAACGCCTTCGCGAACTACAAGCGAAGCACGCGATGATCGGCGACGTGCGCGGGCTCGGCCTCATGTGGGCCATCGAACTCGTCAAACCGGGCAAGGAACGCACGCCCGACAAAGCGCTCCGGGACCAGATTCTCGTGGAAGCCTACCAGCGCGGCGTCATGCTCTTGCCCTGCGGCAAATCGTCGATCCGGTTCATCCCGCCCCTCAACGTCCTGAAGGAACAGGTCATGGGCGCCATGGACGTCTTCGCCGAAGCGGTGAAAGCCGCCGCCAAGTCGAAGTAACGACCTATTGGTCGTTCAAGACGGTCCAATCATCCGGGCCGCGGCCGTTGTAGAACAGCGTGTCGTAGAGGTCGAACCGCTGAGCGAACGCAACCTGTGCCTCGCTGTATGGCAGCCCTGCTGCACACACCTCCGCGGGCGAACCGAAGACGGGCAAACAGCCAAATGGCAATCCAACGTAGTTCATGACCCAGATCTCCTTGTTCGCGTAGAGATCCCATTTGGTGCCGTTTGCCCCTTCGTTATAGAAGCCGTTTCCAGTTTCTTGGCTGGACTCTCGTTCGATGACATTCTTGACGGGGCTCGGGCCATTGATGCCGATTCCATTGCCATACCGCAACCCCGTCACGCAGTCGTCGGCGATCCAATCGTAGTCGCCACACACGATGATGAGGTTCATGCGCGTCGCGGCGGCCGAGGAAGGTGTCCACACAAGCTCCGCCTGAAGTTGATGGACGTTCTGGGAAATCGTGATGTTAAACCGGTGCACGTTGTTCTGGACATCTCGGGGGGCGCCCATCGACCAGAGGTCGATTCCTACTGCGGGCACACAGGGTACTGGAAGGCCAAAGTAGCCGGCAAAGTAGCACGTGCCGTTCTTGATGCCGCCCACAGCCATCGTGTACGGGTAGGAGCAGCCGCTGATCCACGCGGCAGTGGAGAGGGCGCATTCCATGTAGCCTGCGTGCGGGATGATCTCGTAGTACACTTCGCTCTCGATGCTGATTTCGACCAGAAGCAGCGAAACCGACGTGATCTGTCCGGCGACCACATCGATCTGCCGTGCTTGAGATTCGAAGCCCAACGCCCCGATGTCGAGTGCATACGACTCCGGCGGAACGTCCCGAATCAGGAAATTACCATTGGCGTCGCTGACACTTTGGAACGATGTTTCGCGCAAACCGACCAGGGCGCCCTGGATCGGGATCTGCTCTTCGCTCAGGATGGAGCCTTGAACAATTCCGAACGGGCTGTTCGGGTCGACGTCCCCTGGTTGGACGGGATCGTTCACTTGAGGTTCCTGAGGTGCTTCGCTGCCAATGGGAACGTCGGCGGCATCGCCGCCCGAGACGCACCCGGCGAAGATCCCTACAATGAGCAAGCTACAAACTAACGCGTGTCGCATGTGAACCCCTGCCATGGCACGAGGGGCGCGCGTTCGTAATAACGATTCCCGAAGGGCTGTCGAATTCTGGCGTCCCCGCTTATCTACCGGGCAATGTTAAGAACTATCACGAGTAGGTCGCGGACGATGTGGTTGGAGGGAGGAGGCGCCGGGCAAGGGGCCGCCTGGGCGTTGGCCGCGGCGATGGTGCTCGGCGCCGTGGTTCTTGTGCCCCTCGGGACGGCCCAATCAAGCTCCACTGCCGACGTCGACGTCCAGGGCAACGCATTCGTGCCGAGCTCCATCACCGTCCTCATTGGAACCACGGTGAAATGGACCCAGCGAGACTCGATCGAACACACCGTCACCGTCGACGACAACCAACCCGAAGAATGGCAACAAGGCCTCCTTCTCCCCAGCAACGCGGCCGGCGCCTTGAACGACTTCGAACACACTTTCGAGAACCTCGGCACGACAACGTACCACTGCGAAATCCACGCCAACATGATCGCAGAAGTCATCGTCGTCGAATCCTTCGACTCTCCCTACGTCACCGTCAACGCCAACGATGCCAACGAGTTCAGCCCTGAAACCGTCGACCTCAACGTCACCGACGGGGTGCTCTGGATCAATTCCGGCGAACTCCAGCACACCGTCACCTTCGAGGACACGTCCATCGGAGTCCTCGGCGTCCTCGACGCGGGCGAACAAGTGCGGTACAATTTCACCCAGCCGGGAAGCTACCGGTACCGCTGCACCTACCATTCGGGCGACGACTTCGAGACCGGCATGATCGGAAAGATCGTCGTCGGCGGGAACGCCAGCTTCCCCACGGTCCTCCTCATCGAAGAACCCGCACCCAACGCCACCGTCAACGCGACGTTCAACGTGACGGGTAGACTCATCCAAGGCGAAGGCCAACCCGCCATCACAGATCTCGAGTTCCGAGTCGACGACGAGATGAATTGGACGGACATCAACACGACCGACCTCAACGAATTCCAATGGACCTTCACCGTCGACATCACATCACTACAACACGGAAACCATACGATTCACGTGCGCGCCATGGCCGGCGAATCCGAAGCCGCGACCGCGTCACGAACGATCTTCGTCGACACGTCCGGTTCTGACCCCGGGGGCGACACAGGCAACGGTTCCCCGAGCATCTCACTCGTCGCAGTCCTCCTTCTGCTCGGGGCCCTCGTCCTTCTCGGCCGACATCGAACCTCCCCCTAGGACAAGCCCCATTCCAACGCCGTTCACCTCATTCGCGCCGCGGAAAACCGCGCGGAGCCGTAAGTACATGCCAAACGCATCTAGGGGGTCGTGTCCGAGAATTCTCAACGCGGGCAGTCCGACCTGTCCCCGTTCTTCATCGAACCCGTCCAGACCGGCGACATCCGAGCCGTGATGCGACTCGCCTGGAAGACAACGTCTCATCTCTACCCGGCCATCTTCTTCGAGGAGATCGCCAACCGTCAACGCGAATACTTCCGCGTCGTTCGCGAGGTCACGACGGGACGCATCGTCGGCTTCGTCATCGCCGCCAAGCAACCCGGACGCCAACAGAACTTCATGCTCCTCGCCGTCGAACCCAACTGGGTCGGCCACGGCGTGCGTCGAGCGCTCCTTCGCGAAGTCCAGACCATCCTCCGACGCGAGGGCGTCCGTAGCTTCAGCGTCGAAGTCCCGAACAGCGACGCCGACTTGCTCACACTCTACCAACGCGAAGGTTTCGACGTCGTCGGCGTCGAAGAACCCGTTCCGGGCGAAGTCCGCACCGTCGTCGCGAAGGAACTCGCTTAGTCCGACTTGGCGGACTGTTCGAGACTGTCGACCGGCACCGCGGGCGGCTTCTCGGTCTCCTGCATTTTCGGCTTCGCCAAGAACGCGTTGTCGTACACGAGGCCGGCGATGATGCCGCCGAGGATCGGTCCGATCCAGTACACGAGATGGTTGTCGAAGGAGCGCGAGATCAGCGCGGTGCCGAAGGCGCGCGCGGGGTTCATGGCCGCCCCCGTGAGCGGGCCGCCCATGAGGATGTCCATCGTTACCGCGAGGCCGATCGCCATGCCTGCAAGGGCCTTCATGTGGTTGCGCTTGTCGATCGCGACGCCAAAGATGACGAACACCAGGAAGAACGTGAGGATCGCCTCGATCACGACCGCGTTCGGGGCCGTGATGGACGCCGCGACGGCCGGTGTGCCGAGCGAAACGGGACGATAGAGGCCCTCAGGGAACGAAGCCACAAGCAAGAATGCTCCGAAGATCGAACCCAACAACTGGAAAATGATGTAGAGAAGACCCAACTCGACGCCGATCTTCCTCGTGAACATCGTCGCGATCGTCACGGCCGGGTTGAAGTGACCGCCCGAGATGTGCCCGAGCGCCGTGACCATCACGGCAATGGCGAGACCATGCGCCAAGGCGATCGCCACCAAGTCGCCGCCCTGCGTCGCCACAATCGCCCCTGCACCCACGAACGTCAACGCGAACGCGCCGACGAATTCGGCGATGCACGGCTTCCACCAATCCTGAGCCTCCAAGCAAATCCCTCAAGCCGGCCCAACCCGTCGTCTGTTTTAGCGCTTTTGACCCCGAACCGGGAACGGTCTGAAGTACGACTGAGCCACTGGGGCCTGGCGCGCCTGACGCTTATTCGCCGAGCTTGAGTTCCTGGATCTTGGCGTCCTTGCTCTCCAACCGCACAAGCACGCGCTGGGCGCAGAGGTACATGTTCTCCAACCCGATGTCTTTGGCGATCGCTGCGGGGAACGTGACCTGGCAGACGACCTTTTTCCCGCCCACGCGGAACGAGCGTTCCACCGTGATCGGAGCCACCATGGGTTTGCCTGCTTCGTCCGCCATTAGCCGGCTGCGACCGCGCGCTCATTAATCCGGGTTTCGGAGAACGTCAACGGACCGGGCGGCCTGGTTCGAGCGTCACTTGGAACAATTTCTGCGGGATGTCCCGGTGGATCCGAAGAAGCACGTCCTCCGACACGCCCTGCTCGCGCAACGCCTTGGTCCGCTTCGGGACGCTGTGCGGCGGCAACACCACGTTGGGTCGCGTGGGCTCGTCGATGAAATCCGTCTCCATCAGGAACCGCGAACCCTTCGCGATTGCGGCCATCACGTTGCTTTTGGACGCGATGATCGACGGCAGGAGACCATGGTTCTCGTCGGGGCTGATCGCGGGCGGCGAATAGTGTTTCACGAGCCGATCCAACGGGAACCGCGCCTGGTTGGCGATCTCGCTGAGGTCGCGAAACACTTCGGGCGTGGCATGTTCCGTATGGAGGATTACCGGCACTTTGGCTTCGGCCGCAAGCCCGAGTGCTTCCTGCAGCATGTCATTGAGGGTTCGTTGGATCTCATCGGGGACCGGAAAATGTGCGCGTCCGACCTCGCCCAAGGCATGTGCCTGTCCGTCGCGAAGCAGATCCAGCGCCGCTTGGTAGCCGTTGCGAAACGCATCGGCGGCCTTCTCCACGCCCCATTCTTTGGCCGTCTCGACGAACTCGATCGGGTACGGACCGACGGCGCGCACGACACGGACAGGGGTCTCTTTCTCGATGAGGTCGGAGACGGCGAGGTGTTCTTCGAAGAATGTGCGCCAATCCGCTTTTGTTTTCTTGGGCGTGCGTCCCGGAATCGGGATGTGCGTCACATGCGTGCCCCCGGCGCGGTGGAACGCATGGACGGCCTCTAGGAACATGCCGTGACGCTGGATGTGGAAATGGTTGTCGAGGATCGGCGACTCAGGCATCGTCGCTCACGTCGGGGCGCGGCTCGCGAGCATGCGTTCCGCGGCGGCGCTCCATCGTTTCGTCGCGCCCATGAAGAGATCCTCGTACTCCAACGTGGGTTCCAACGCGGCTCCTTCTTGGTGGGCGTTCCACGAGTGAAGAAGGAGGTACGACGTGTTGAGTTGCTTCGACCATTGCGTCGCGTACCGCAACCCGGTGTCGTCCCACGCGTCTTGGATCACGTCGTTGGGTCGCAGACGGGTCGCGTTGTAGGAGGGGAAGATGGTCTCGAATTGGATCGATGAGTCCGTTGGCGTTCCGCCAGTACGGACGGTGGTCCAGTCGGCGAAGCGACCCGCGACGAGGGCTTCGGGGAAGCAGGAGGCTTCGACGGACGAATCGTCGAGGATGATCTGGACGTTGGGCACGCGTTCGACCATCGGTGCGAATGCGTCGCTCCATCCTTCGCACAGGATCTCGTCCTGCGCGCGTGTCCACAAAGCCGAGATGGCCTCGTAGTTGGGACTACCAGCGTGGAGTGAGGCACGAAGGAGCGCGGGTTCATCGAGCCACGCGTCGTCGCCGTAAAGTTCCGTCAAGTAGTGGTCGTCAGAGGTGTCGGCGAGGTGGTCGCCGATGTCACGGTCCTCCTCCAACGTCCCGCGGTACTGGACCGCATCCAGTCCCTGCAAGAACACGGTCGGTCGGTCGTCGACGATGAGCAAGTGCTCCGATTCGAGGAGGTTGCCGGGTCGTTCGAGGTAGCGTCGGATGTCGTCGAACGTGTCGGGGCGCAAGGGCAGCACGATCGGCTGTTCGCCTTCGCGCGCGCCGATGCGGTCGCCGAGGTTCTGGGTCCAACGCACGTCGTAGAGGAACGTGAACCGGAATCCGGCGAGCTCGGTCTCGTACGCGAACGCGCGCACGGCGGCGCTGTCACGCGTGTTGAGGGGGACGAGCGCGAAGTCGACGCCCGCGGACTTCATCGATTGGACCGCGTCCTGGAGCAATCCGGTGCGGCTCGAATAGTAGCCTTCGATGGGCGTCGTCGTGGCGTAGATCCAGTTGCCGTACCGTTCGAACGGGTCGTTCGATGGGTTGCGCCACCAGACTTCGTAGTAGGCTCCGAGGGTCTGGTTTCCGAGCGGAGCCGGTTCGACGGGCGTGGGCGACGATGAACCGGGGAACAGGACGCCGACCGCGGCGCTGGGGATCAGGATGAGGGCCGCGGCGATGACGGCGGTGTAGGCTTTGCGGCTCGTCCAGTGGGGCACGGGGTGGGGCAGTTTGTGGAGCCAGCGCGACACATCGTGGGCCGTCTCAGC
>CAYOZB010000076.1:0-14345 GCA_964408365.1 uncultured Halobacteriales archaeon
GATGATGTTTGTGGCGCTCATGCGGGCGTCCGGACTTTGGCCGTTGCGTCGTCGGCGCTGTCGGTTCCGTTGTGAGCAGAGATGGCGACGCTACCGACGCCGCTGGAAAATCGAACGCGTCTTCAGCTGGCTCGACTCGTGGAAACGACTCGCGATGCGCTGGGACCGAAGCCTGACGACCTACTCGGGCCTGTTTCACGTCGCGATAATGATCATCGCCCTCCGGCGGTTATGAAACAGTCTCTAGGCCCGGGTCGCAAGTCGCGCGTTCTCTTGGTCGAGAAGCTTCACGAGCTCGGGACGTCGTGACTCGAGCTCGTCGCGCTCGGCGCGAAACGCACTTGCTTGTGCCGCGTCGAGCGTCTTGGATTCGAGGACGGCGCGGAGTTTGATCAGGCGATACTGGAGTTTTCCGAGTTCGCGCTCGAGGATCATGATGTTGCCCACGGTTCCAAGGGCGTCGCGTTTCGGTTTCCCCTGCGAGGAACGCATCATGCGGGCAACACGATTCGCGTTAAGGCTTCGTCGGGGGGCCATGGGAAAGTGAACATGTACCCTCGGGCGGAGCACCGCTAGTGTTATAATGGTGTGATACACAGCATTACGTGGAGTAACACGGCATGCCGAAAGCGGTTATCGAATTGTCCGAGCACGCGAATCGTGTCGTCAATATCGTCAAGGCGAAGGCTGGGCTCAAAGACAAATCCGAAGCGATCGAGCGGATCGTCAAAGAATATGAAGAACGGATCCTCGACCCGGCGCTGCGCCCGGAGTACGTCGAGGAGATCCAGAGAATCCGCAAAGGGCCGTTCCGGAAAATCCGGAACCTCGGCGAACTCGTTGACTAACCATTATGGCGTGGACACTCGAGGTCTCGCCGGAGTTCGAGCGAGATTACCGAAAACTGTGTGGAAAGAACGCTTCGTTTCGGACGGCCGTCGACAAGAAAGTCGCCCAACTCGTTGGACAACCACTTCATTACAAACCGCTGCGAGCGCCATTGCAGGGTGTGCGCCGTGTCCATGTCGGCGGTTCGTACGTCATTCTATTCGAACCCATTGAACGACGGGCAACCGTGCGTCTTTTGAGGCTCTCCCACCACGACGAAGCATACTGAGGATCGGGCGCTGAGTCGTAGTAACCCGCCGTGTCCGGGCTCACTTCACGCGTCGGGCCTTGCAGAGAATGATTCAAAATCCCCGGGGAGAAGGAGGTAGAACGTCGTGTGGAGGTACCGGAACCGGGTCCCCGTCGACAGCCCGATCCCAAACGGGCATCCCAAGGCCCGCGGAGCGCCCCCCGCGGAGTTGATCTCCTGGCAGATCGGGTTGAAGGTGGCGTTGATCTCGCTTCGGAAGAAACCGGAATAGGCAGAAAACAAGGTGCTCGAATAATTGCCGACGGGCCAAGTGACCTTGCTGTCGACGGCGTGCTGCGCCGCGTACGCGCTGTCCTCCGGTCGCGCGATGATGCGAAGCGGGGAGCGTCCCCCGATGAGGGCGGCGCATTTGCTCGTCGGCGGCGGACTGGCTCGGCATTGGGGCCCGTCCAAGGTGCTCGCGAACAGCAGCTCGTCCGAGGTGGGCCATTCCATTTCGTGCACGCCGCCTCGCCAGTCGGCGCTCACTTCGGTCGTGAACGCGTCCTCCGATTCACCGATCGGGCAGACCGGGAAGATCCAGCCGGCGCTGTACACCACCGAGTAGGAGCACGCGATGAACCCCTCGTGGAGCAACGTGGCCACGAACGGCGACTGACCGGGGATGCCGACCATCGCGATGTGCACGTCGACGAATCCTTCCGGCGGCACAAAGACTTCGGCTTGCTCTGGTTCGTAGCCTTCGGCCGTGACGTTGAGCGCGACTTCGCCTTCGGGCAGGCCGAAGAACGAGAACCGTCCCGATGGATCGGATTCCGTCTTGGCGATCCCGGGGATCTCGACCAATGCTCCGGCGACGGGGAACAATTCATCCGAGACGAGAAGGCCACGGATCCCGCCTGTGCCTTCGTCGAGCGCCACGGGAACGTTCTCCTGGCCGGGGCCGTCCACGCAGCCGGAGAGGGTCGCCGCCAACGCGAGAAACAGGGTCCCGCGCGCCGAGGAGAACGACACGCCTCGCAAGTCCACGGCCCGACGTAAATGGGTTTGCCCGTTCTTGCACGAGGGAGGGTCCGCGCTTAGGAGGCCTACGACCGGTCTGAGAATTCAATTCCGTTCAGCCGGTACTCGTGTAGGTCGGGTCGCCGGGCGGGATGCATCCGTAGCCGACGACATGGAGCCCGATTTCGTGCTCGCCGGTGAACGCTCCGGCGTAGATCAGCCCGTCGTGGAGCACGATGTCCCAGAAGCCGCCTTGGTAGGCCTGGCCGGGCGTCGATCGCATCGAGCCCGCGTAGTGCGCGATGGGTTGGAGGGAGAGGGGGCTCGTGCCGAGTTTCGTCAGGTCGAACACGAAGAATCCGAGCGCGTAATGCGCCATGTAGAGTCGTCCGTCGACGATGTTGATGTTGTGCTGGTATTCGTACACTTCAGGCCCGACCTGGCGCGTCCAGTACGCGATGGGTCGTACGGTGCGGAAGTCCGTCGCGTCGAACACTTTGAGGACGTTGGTCCCGAACTCCGTGCTCGTCACGACCAACCTGCGGTCGCCGATGTGGGCCGGCTGGACGCTGTGGGTGCCGCTCGGTTCTTCGTTCGGCACGCTCACGATGAACGTGGGGTTCGCCGGATCGGTGATGTCGAACACGCTCCAAGCGAAAATCTCGGCCGTGTAAAGGAGCCAGCGCTTCATGATCGGGTCGAACTGCGCGTACATGTCGTGCGGCGCGGCGGCCATCGAGGGCGACGTGCGTGATACGAGTTTGAGCGAACGCGCATCCGGCGTGCCTCCGAGTTCAAGGATCCATGTCCCGGTGCCGCTCTGCGGCGCGACGAACACCCAGTCCTTGTCGTTGATGCGGGCCGTGTACAACATGTGGGCGTTCTGACCATTCTGGCCGGAGGCCGCGTCGTTTTCGTCGCTGAACCGCCAGCGGCCGACCTGGACGAGGTCGTCGGGGCGTCGAACGTCCACGAGGTCAATGCCGTCGCGGCTCGAGACAAGTGCGGTCTGGTTGTCCGGGCTGAACTTGACGTCGAGCATGCCACCCGCTTCGCCGTAATGGCCGAGGACCTCGGGATTGAGTGGGTCGCTGATGTCGACGGTGCTGAATCCGCCGGCGCGCGCCGCGAGCAGAAGGTTCCCGCGGATGTCCATTTCTTGCGGACCTCCCGGCCCGTCTTCGAACTGGGTGAAATTGAGTCGTTTCAGGTTCTCCGTCGTGACGGTTCCCGAATACGGGGCCTCGCACGGAACATCCGCGAGGATCTGCTGAACGGTTTCCATCGGAGCCTCGTCGGTTGGCGTGGGCTGGGTTGGTGCAGGTTCGAGGCATCCGCCGACCAGGGCCACGGCGATAAGGATCAGGAGCCGCGGGACATGCACGCGCCGCTCATGGGCGCCGTGGCTACATATGCGGTGTGGCCACACAGCGGGGCGTTCGTATGTGGGACATCGCTTCCAGTCGGACTATAGTCCCCGGGCGGTTAGGGTGGAATCATGCGTGGGAAAACGTTCCTGGGAGCGTTGGTGGTTGGATTGTTGTTGGTGGCGGTCATCCCGATGATGAGCGGCGCCGCGGACGACCTCGGAAAGAACGAAGGCAAGAAGGGCGAAAAGGACAAGAAGGACAGACACGACCCGCCCCCTGTGTTGTCCGACGGCGACATCGTCACCCTCGAGCCGGGCATTCCCTCGTTCTGGAGCTTCGCTCCATTCATTGACGCGCTGACCCCAACATGCGATGCGCCCGACGCCCACATGGCGGCTTTGGCGCCTGCCTTGACCTTGGGACTGAAGCTGACTGGACCTGCGGCGGAGCTTCGCGTCGGCGCCGAGCATGTGCAAACGGGCGAAGACCTGTGCATCTTTTTCTGGCTGGTCGCGCCTGACGGAACCACGTTCCTGCCGACGTCCATCGGCTACGGCGACCACGTTGAAACGGTCGTGCCCACTCCACAGGTCGGCGACTGGACGCTCTACCTCCTGGTAAGCGGTGGTCCTCGCCTCGACGTGCGCATGCGCGCATTGGCGCTCATCGAGATCCCTCCAGCACCCAACCCTGCGACAATCTTGCTCCCGGACCTTCGGCCCGCAGCGCCGTGGGAAATCCAGTTCTCCATACCCGATGGACTCGAACTCGGTGGCTTGCCCATTGACGACCCGGCACACCTGGGCGGTCCGAGTACGTGCACCCCTCTTGAGACTGCGCAGAACGGCGACCTTTCCGAGTGCCTGCGCTTCAGCTTCGGGGCAGCGAACCTCGGCCCTGGAAGGATTGAACTGCACTACCAAGGCGTCCCCACCGTTTCGGCCGTCAATGCCACACAGTGGACTTTCGCTCCGGATGGGCATCACGAGGAGCAGCCCGCCGGCCAGGTCTACCTTCACGCGGCCCACGGGCACAATCACTGGGATGAGGCCTATCTGGTGGAGCTTTTCCCGGTCACGAAGAAGGGTCTGTCGCCCTCTGTGGGAACTGCGTTCAAGAAATCGGGCTGTTGGGGCGATTACCTGGTCGGCGCGTGGGAACGGTTCGACCAGGCCCCTGTATGGTCCGGCGAGTCATCGGCTGGCTGCCATAACATCGCGGTCGCCGACCCCATCAGCGGCGGCTATGTGGCGGGGAGCGACGGTTTCCTCGGTGTGTCGATCGGCTGGATGGACGTTTACCCTTGGTCGATCGCGGACAACTACGTCAAGTTCAACGGCCAAGACGGCGACTACGTGCTCCGTTTCACGGTCGACCCCATGGACCGGGCGCTCGAGGCCGATGAGACCAACAATGTTGCTTACGCGTACTTCAGCGTCAAGGGGAACGACATTGAAGTGCTGGAACGCGGCTACGGGCTTGGACCGCATGACCACGACCGCGTCGTCGTCGATGGGCCGTGGGTCACGTAAGACGGGAGGTGAGACGGTTGAGAATTCGCTCACGAAAGGCATTGGCGTGGATCCTCATCCTGACCTTCTTGCTCCTGGGTTTGGCAGCCGTCGGCGGGGCCTCGGTTTCGGACGAATCCGGAGCGCCGCTTGCGGAGCTAACAATCCCGGTCGGTGGCCTTGGAGATCGCGTCGAGTACGCTGGCTATAGTAACGAGACCGACACGGCGGAGAATTCCCAGACCGATGAAGACATTGCGTGGGCTATCGAATTCGATGGAACGAGACGGACGATGTCTGCGGCCGGCGAAACGTTGGACGTTCTCGTGGCCCACGAACGTTTCACAGTGGATGGATGGCCGGAGTCGCACGGCTGGACATCGAATCTCGACCTTGCGAGCCGACGAGTGGTGCGTACTGACCATTTGGTGGAGGACCTCACTGGTCCACGCCCCTTTTACTGGGCGTACTCGCAATTCTTCAGGACTTCCGGGAGTTTCGAGGAATACTATGGTTGGCAGGGTCAGAACTTGAGGCTGGGGCAATCAATCCCGGTCGAGGTTTGCGGCAACGCCGAATTTCCCGACCTGCACCGGTCCGTCCGACGCTGGGTGTCTGACACGGCCTGGATTGATGGGCAGCCGGCCATTGCGTTGCGCACGGAAGAGACCTACTATGATGGCGGGCATTCCTTCCAAGGAACGTCCACGTGGGTGTTGTGGTTTGTCGCGAACAATCCGTACCCCGTCATGATCGAGGAATGGGACGAATTTCTTGACTGGGAACCGGGTCATCCCGAAGGCGCGACGAAGTGGACGAGCCACGACGTCTATTACCAGCAAAAATATGAGCCGGCAGGTTCGCCAGTCCCCTGGGAACCCGGCGAGAACGATCCCTGCGCCGACGCGGCATTGCCTTCGACGCCCCGGGGGTCCGGCCCGATCCCGTCCGACGGAGATGCGTCGCTCTGGCCCTATCCATTATCCCAGGCGATTCGCGATATTGAAACGTCGCCCGCGTTCATCCTCTGGACCACTCAACATCCTGGCGCGAAGTTGATTGGTTTTGAGTTGTTTCCGCTCACGTCACGTTCTGAAGCGGCGATTGAGGAAGGGTTTGGCCTCTGGGTTGTCACGTTTGCCGAAGGAACCAGCGCGGTCTCAGTCTCCACGGAAAGAGCTCGGCCGCAGGCGCCGCCGATCGTAAGGGTAAGAGAAGAGGCGGTCCTCGACCGGGACCCGCAACCAGAGCTGCCAAACAACGTAATCACATTGGGGCACGTACAGCGCATGTGGGGGGAAGAGCAGGCCTCATGCCGCGGGGTCTCGCCGTCTCTTGCCTGGGGATTTTACTGGCTGGAACCCCTGTACCTCGTCTCGAATTTTGACTTCACCTCAATCACCATTTCGTGTCGGACGAACCCGCTCGACCCAGTACAAGTCGTCACCGGCGGGGACCAGTTTACGGAGAACTCGATGACGGTGTCACTTCTCACCGGTGCCATCCTGCGAAAAGACCAATCGATGTTCACTATTTTCAGCATCCTGCCTGTTCCGGCGCTTCCGGCCGGCAAACCACCGCCCGACTTGCGCGCCCACCAAGTCAACGTAGGCTCCGTCTCCGCCCCTGATGTCATCGTATGGATCTCGTCTTCTCTCGCGATCCTGCTGTTCCTCGCGCTCCTCGTCAAGGCACTCACCTCCGGTCTGTTGCCGGGCTACGCGAAGATCCGCGGCGACCAGCTGTTGGAGCATCCTATGCGGGACACGATCCGCGCTCACATCAGCCAGAACCCGGGCATCAGCCCGCCCCGCCTTCAACAAAGCATCGGCGTGCCGTGGAGCACGCTCACGTATCACTTGTCGGTCCTGGAACGGGACCGGCTGGTGTCGAGCCGCGTTCGTGGACGCCACAAGTACCTGTTCGTCCCTGAAGCGGGTTCCGACTCCGACCGAGAACGACTCACGATCCTACAGAACGTACGCACCCGAACTGTCCTTGAGGGGATCCAAAGAAGTCCTGGGATCAACCAGCTCGCACTCGCGCGCCAGTTCGGCCTCGACCCCAAGACGATCACATGGCATCTTCGTCGGCTCGCATCGGTCAACCTGGTCCGGTCGGAGTCCAGGGGACGCGGTAACGCTTGGTTCGCCGAAGCCCAACCCGCTTGACGAGTTCCGAAAGAAACACGCCTTGCTCCGGATTTGAACCCGAACTTGGCCTTGCACGACCCCGACGGTCGCCATCTTTTCCCATGCGGTCGGTGCGTCTAACTCGCCGAGCCGACCGCCTCGGGTGCCGACGCCCCGGCTCGCCGACGCGGCGCAAGGAAGCGCGGCCAACAGGCCCCGCGGAGCAACAAGCCTTTTCAAGCGCCATGTTGACTCGCCTCGCATGCGCGCGAGGGTCCCGACCCTGATTGTCATCCTGATGGCGGCCAGCTTTTCCGGATGCGTCAATCCCGAAACGACCGCCGATGATTCCCGTGCGGGTGTCGACGTCAAGAAGTTCCGCGCGGACGCGATCCTTGTCGACGTGGCCAAGCAGGTCCTGTCCAACTTCGAACTGAGCGTGCTGCCCGCGGTGTTCCCCGGCCACGGGCTCTACGAACCCACGATCGACGTCTCGGACGACGGCACGATCTACTACAGTGCACACTCGCAGGATGTCGGTCGGAACCCCGCGCCGGCGTACTATAGCCTCGACGATGGCAAGACGTGGTTCTCGATGGCGTTGTTCCAGAACGTCCAGGGCGAACCGGATCAGCAGATGGCCGCGCCATTGTTCTCTGACGAGGTCTTCATCGTAGCGGCCGACGACGGCACGTCGTGGGGCATGGATTGCTGCGTCAGCGGACACGCGCCGCTCGTGGGTTGGTGTGAAAACGGTGCGGAGGTGTGCTACTACAACCAGAACGCGTACGCCTCGGAGGCGAGCGCCGTCGGCGCTGCGGGTTGCCAGGCCTTCCCCACTACGGACCGGCCGTGGCTGGCCTACGCCAACGGAAAGCTTCTCTTGGTCAACAACCCGGGCGGCGGGCCCTTGCAGGTCGGCTCGATGGACGTGCCCCCGGCGACGCCGGTGGCCTACACGGGCACCGCATGGGGGATCGAATGGAACCTGTGCGGCAGCGCGGACGGTTACATCCCGGGCATCCCGGACATGCGCGACGACCACTTCTTCGCCGTGCCCCAACTGCAGGCCTACGGCACATGCGAGGACAGCCACTACGACGTCATGACCGGCGACGCCAACGACATGACGGCGATCACCGCGACGACCGTTTTCAAGAACAGTCACGCGCCCCCCGCGGAGGCGGACTCGACGCCGTCGCAAGTGGGAATGTACGGGCAGACCGTCTTCGACGCCGACGGGGCACTGTACCTGGGCGCCATGAACAACACCTCCCTCTCCTGCGCAGAAGGGGACCGCGAACCCGCGCCAGACGACGGAGGCCTGCACTTCGCGGTCAGCACCGACGACGGCGCCACCTACACGGAGACGATGTTCCGCTTCGACCAGCCCGTGAGCTCCTTCTACATGGACGGGAACCGGTATGGTCCCGGCGTCCTCGTCAACTGGGGACTCATCGACGGCGACCGGACGGACTGGTTCGTGGCACACGTGTTCGCGAACGACGACGGCACGTTGCGGCTTGAGAACATGATGCTCGCAGTGGATGATGGGCCGGAGGCCTCGCGGCACGTGCAAGGCGCCGCGCTCGGACCGGACGGACGCGCCTATCTTGCTCTCTCCGAGAACTCCAGCAACCCGGGTGGTTCCACCGTCGCAGTGGGAGACACCCCGATGCAAATGGTCGTCCAGATCGACGGGCCGACCATGCCGATCACGGGATGAGCCAACAGTTGAACGGTCAGCAGTCAGCCTCGTCGGCAACGCGACGAAACGGCCGCCTTGTAGTCGCAGCCAGGGTGTGCGCCGCGTCCATGTCGGGGGATCCGTCGTACTTTTGTTCGAGCCCGACGACAAGCAGGAGACCGTGCGGCTGCTCGTACGGAACCCAGACAACGCCGCCGTCCCGGGTACGGGCGTGGTTGGCCGATGTTGGAAAACACCGAACCTACGGCCTTCGCGTGAAGGAATGCGGGGCCAACCACCCCTCGTCGCCAGAGGGCGCGGCCGGAATGAAGAATGCCGGCATCGCAGGATCCGGCGCGGGTCCCTCGATGATCGGGATCAGCAGCGGCGCATCCGCCATCGGGGGCGGCGGCGCCGAGGGGTCGGCCGCGTCGGCGGCCTTGATGATGTTGCCGCTCCCCGACACGCTCACCTGGCGACCGACGATGCCCGTGTCCAACAAACTTAGGCGCGAAGAAATCTCGATGCCCCCGGCGGCGACCACGGCTCCTTGGAAAGCGGCGTTGTCAGGCGCCAACGCGATGGCTTTCTTGGAAACGGATTGGGCATGCATCAAGAGATCCGCCCCGGTGGGGTCCGCCGTCACGATGTTCTGATTGCCGCCCGCCGTCGTGATGGTGCCTGTAGCAAGCAGTACGGCGGAGCCGGTGACACGGCTCTGGATCTTGATGTTGCCCGTGACGCAGTAGATCCCGTTGACCACCTCGTCGTTCCGGAGCGTGAGGTCGCCGACGATTGTGGTGACGGGGATGCCCATGAGCGTAGGTCCGGCGTCGCAATACGTCGAGCGCAGGTATTCGGGCACCATTCCGAAGCCGGGCACCTGGAACGCGTTGTAGGCGCTGCCCGTGCTCTTGTCGTCGAGTTTGGTCACGTACTCCAGCCGTTCGCCAGGGGCTGCGGAGAGCACGTGGGAGTTGCCGCCGACCCTGATCTCCCCCTCGCTGTGGAGGTCGCCAAGGACTGTGTTGGAACCGCCGCCGAACTCCACCGGGCCACCGGTCGCGTATGCGCCGAATCCCAAGACCACCTTGACGATCTGCGGGGTCGAGCACGAGTCGCGGAACCATGGGTCTTGCTCGAAACATGCGACGGCCTCGTAGTTTCCGGGGGGCAGGTCGATGACGGGGTCGATCGTGGCGCGGCCATTGCTGTCCGTGGGGCCGACCGAGTAGCTTCGAGTCTCCGTGTGCCCGGTCAGGGTGACCGTGAGCAACCTGTCGGCGATCGGCAGGGGCGGTTCGGACTGGCCCTCGTTGGGTTCCAACAACACGACTTCGATGTGCTCGTTCTTGCCCCAACTGATCTCATCGTCCATGGTGAGAGTGCTCGAGGTAAAGTCACGCAGAATCGTCACGGCCTCAGAGTCGGAGGATCCCTCGAGGAGTCCGTTGCCGTGGAAGGCGGACACGTCCGTGTAGTCCCCGGCCGGAAGGGTGAGCAGGTCGGTGGACGTGGCGATGCCTCCATCGTTCGTAATCCCTGAGACGGTCTGCGCGTTGGTGCCGTCCGAAAGCTCGATCTCGACCGGCAAGCGGCGACGGGGCGTGTCGGGGGATCCCGGCGTGAAGACCTTCGCGCTGAATTCGTTCGGGTCCTGCGCGTACTGAATCGCCGGTTCGATGACCGTCATCGCGGTGGGCGTCAGGATCCGCTCGATCGTGTAGGTGACTTCGTAGCAGGCGCCGCCGGGGCCGTCGCAATCGTAGTCCTCGGGATGCTCGCCCGCGAACGTCATGTCGTTCTGCCGGAGGAAGTGGGTGCCGACGCCCCAGTTGTCGGCTTCCACGAACGCTTGGCTGGCGAACCCGCCGTCATCGTTACCGAGGGGAGCCTCGTCATCCTTGACCTGGAAAACGACGACGAGCGGCTCGTCCACGATGTACACATCCATCGGATAGGCGCCCACGTTCCAGATCTCAGCCCACAGGTTCTCGTCCTCGTCGGGCTCGCAATACGGCATGTAATTGCCGTCGGAGTCACAGTTGAAGACGCGCTCATCGTCGTCTTCCGGCGACCCGTCGCTCACCTTGACGAAGCGGTGCTGGTCGCCCGACGCGACCCATGCGCTGTATTCGGATTCGCTGGCGCCCTCGAGGTCGTCGTACACGTTCCATCGGTCCACGCTGATCCGGAAGTGCTTCGCGTCCGGCTCGGGCACGTCCCAACCGACCACGAGCGTCTTCGCGAACACCATGAAATCGGCGTCCGGGACCTCGGTCATGGGGATGTGGACGCCGACGAACGTGCGTCCATCGCGCTCATACGGGAACATGTCGGACGTATCGAACGCCGGGCCCACGTGGCCCGGGGGCCACATGTAGTCGCTCGGGGGACCCAGGATCCGGAACACGAGTTCCGCGTCCGGCGAAGGCTTGGGCGGCGCCGGAATCGAGAAATCGTAGTCGCGGTTGTTGACCGGCATCCACCAATCTTCGCGTCCGAGGAAGTCGCTGTCGTCGAAGATGTTGTCCACGGCCTCCCCGCCGAAGCTCGAGATGAACACGTCCGCGACCGTCACGGGACTGAAGTCCTTGTCGTCCGCGCCGAGCGCCATCGCCGAACCAGTCCGGTCTGAGCCGCGCGCCTGCGTGCTTTGTTCCCAGTTTCGGATCGTGGCGACGAACCACGGCGGGTGGATCTCGGTCCGGAACGGCGTGTGGCCGCAGTCGAAGATCCAGAACCCTTCGGTCACGACGCGGTCGCCAAGGTTGGGCCAGGCCCAGTCCGGGAAGCCATAGTAGCCGCTGTCGGCCGCGTCGTTCCACGAATGCGCGCCGTATTCCCACTCGACTTCCACGCGTCCCAACTCCTCTTCGACGCCGTTGTGGAAGTTGCCGTACCCAAGAAGGTACTCGTAGTTCTGGTCCTCGTCGGACGCAAGCACGTTTTGGTTGTCCGGCACGACGAAGAAATTGTAGTCCTCGGTGTCGTGGTTGAAGTAAAAGTCTCCATACGGCGGGTGACCGGCGACGACCTCACCTTCGAGGCGGCGCGGCACAAGAAGGTCCGCAGGGTGCGCCAAGGACCAGCCCTCCTCGATGAGGGTCGAGCAGGCCGCCTCGCCGGCCGCGTCGCTAGCCATGACGGACGCATCGTAGCTGGCAACACGCGGACCCTTGTTGGAGCCGTCCGGCAACGTGCTAGCGGACTCGGCCGCGTTCGACGGAAACGCGAACAGCCCGACGACGAGAATCAACGCCAAACCCACTGAGATGATCGGTGCACGCTTCACGGATACCCACCTCGCCTACCCACAGGCGACGCGCGCAGGCAGGCCCGCCACCCATTCAAACCCTTCGTCCGGGGAGATTTCCCATCGCTTCGCGTGCATGGCTTAGCCCGTTTATTCGGCGGACCGGGTCACAGTTGATGCGGTTCATCCTCCGATTCCGCGGGCCAAGGCGCCTCACATGGCGCATCGTCCCTGGATCCACGGTCAACCGCGGCCGCGGCCGGTCGCTTCGTCAGCAGCCCGCGCCGTTACCTGGGTGGTTCGGGTGGGCCTTGCCGCGGTTCTCCCCTGCGAACTCATCGACCGAAAGCGCCAGTTGTGCGTAGCCGGAGGCAGTCTTCGTGCGCACGTCGAAGGCGCCGTCCGCAGCTCCAAGTTGCCGTAGTTTCTCGACCGTGTCCGGGTTGCCTTCGCGCTGCGTCATGCCGGCGCCGTAGGGACTCGGACAGACCAGATAGAGATTGTACGAGCCAGTCCAGTCCATGACGCGGTCGCCCAAGGCGGGTCCTCCGCGTCCGCGGTCGGTCTGCATGATGTCGCGCCCGCGTCCACCGTAGACGAGGTCGTCCCCGTTGTCGGTGTCCGCACCGTCCTTGTCGACGATCGGCGCCACGTGCCAGGCGAGCGTCCACCAGGCCGCGTCCGTGATCGGGAACGTGAGGCCTGCCGTCCAGCTGGTGCGCTTGACGTCGACAATGTCGTCGTGGTTCCCGCTGTAGACCCGGTCGCTTCCCTCGCCGCCCCAGACCACGTCGTGGCCATCGCCGCCCCACACGATGTCGAGGCCGGCGCCGCCGTTGATGATGTCGTCTCCACGGCCGCCGAACACGTAGTCGGAGCCCGATCCGCCGAGGAGCACGTCGTTGCCCACTGCCCCCAGCTCCAAGACGTCGACCACGTAGGCCGCGTGGAAGGTCAGGACCTCCTGGTCGATGAAGGGGTCCTTCGTCGTGACCCGGGATGGGCCGCCCAGTTCCGAGGGACTGAACCGCCACGCCTCCGCGTCGTCGCCGAGGAGGAGGTTGAGGCCGGCATCGGCTTGGACGAGGTCGTGTCCGGAGCCGCCGAAGAGGATGTTGTCACCCGCGCCGCCGTCGAGGCGGTTGTTGAACCCGGCGGACCAGACTGGTCCCGAAGCATCGGTCGCGTACGGGACGCCATCGAAGGCGCTCGCCGCGGAGGCGAGGCTAAAGATCCGAGCGGGGCGGCGCGCGATGCCGTCGTTGACGTTCATGAGGTCGGCGTCGCCGAGCACTGTGACCACGCCTGCACCACAATCGCCCACGCCGCCGTGGTACTCTCGCACGAGCGTCGGTCCGGTGCAATATTGGACGCGACCCAAGTCGCCGAAGGCGATGTCGTCGCCCGCGCCTTGGCGGATGTCATCGTTCCCGTTTCCGCCGAAGACGACGAACCCGGCCGTCGAGGACGATCCGTCGACGACATCGGCCCCGTTGCCGGCGTTGAGGACGAAGAACCCCGTCGGGTCCGCGAGCGATACGTCGACGTGGTCCGCGCCGCTGCCGGCGTTGAGCGTGGTGATCGTGCGCACCTCGGTGCCGTCCGTTCGGCCTTCCCAGGCGAGCGTCGTGGCGTCTCCGTCGAGCCGCGCCCCGATCACCGAGACGGCGTTGTCGCCGGCGCCGGTCCAGACCGCGACGCCCTGCGCGAACGTGCCTTCGGCGTCATAGAAGACGGTCCCGTCGGCGAATCCTTCGAGCCGGTCGGCGTCCAGGACGGCGCCACTCGTGGGATGTGGGTTCGACCGGTCGCTCACCATGAGGAGGTTCGTGCCCGTTCCGGCGCGGATGTCCAGGTCGCCATCGACGTGCTGCAACAGCCCAGCGAGGAACGGGGGCGTAGGCGACGTCACCGCGTAAGCCGAGGCGTCGGAGACGAAGAAGCGGTCATCGGCCTCAAGGCCGTGCACGATCGTGCGGGTCGACGTGCCCCGCACGTTGGTGACGTCGGTGCCGGACGTGAGGAATGCCTCCACGACGTCCACCGATTCGTGCGTGACCCGGCCCGGCATGTCCATGCGCGTGACGAGGCCCTGCTCGAAGTCCGCTCGCTCACCCGGCGTCGTGGTGTCGGTGCCGCTGACGTCCAGGATCAGGTGTGCCTCGTCCGCCGGGTCGGGTCCACCGATGACGGCGAACGTGTCCGCGATGCCGGACAGGACGCTCGCGCGGTCCGGGTGGACCGCACCCAGCGCCGCCTGCGAGCCGCCGCGGACCGTGTCGACCCCT
>CAYOZB010000077.1:0-14288 GCA_964408365.1 uncultured Halobacteriales archaeon
CACGAACGCCATCGCCCGCATCTTCGACCTGTTGCCGATGCTGATCGTCGGCGCCGTCGTCGACCACATCACGAACAGCTCCGGGCCCCTCACCGCACGGCCGTTCATGATGTACGGGGCGTTCGTCCTCGCCACGTTCCTCGGCCTCGCCCTTTTCCAAAGCGTGAGCGACTACGCCTGGGACACGTTGGCGCAGAAGGTCCGGCACGATCTTCGCATCCGACTCTACGACCACCTCCAGACGCTGGACGTGGCGTTCTTCGAAGACCGACCCGTCGGCGACCTGATGAGCGTCGTGAGCAACGACGTCGACCAACTCGAGAATTTTCTCAGCGACGCGACCACCAGCATCGTCCGGCTCGTCATCACGTTCGTCGGCATCTACGGGTTCCTGATCTGGCTGGATTGGCGGCTCGCGGCGCTCCTCTTCGCGCCGATGCCCATCGCGATCCTGGTGGTGCGGATGTTCACCAAGAAGATCCAACCCCAGTACAGGGCCGCACGCAAGGCGATCGGCCAGATGAACGCCGTCTTGGAAAACAATCTCAACGGCGTGAGCGTCATCCAAGCCTACACCGCCGAAACGGAACAGGCCCGCCGCATCAACGTCCAGAGCGCCGAATACCGGGACACCGTCATCAAGGCGGCCCAGGTCCGCGCCCGGTTCATCCCCATCGTTTACGCCTTGGCCGGCCTCAGTTTCGCTGGGCTCATCGGGGTGGGTGGGTGGCTCACGTTCGGCGGGTACGGGCCCTCCATCGGCGACTACGTCGTGTTCGTGCTGTACGCGATGCGTCTCATCATGCCGCTCTTCATCCTCGGCTTCTTGCTCAACCAGATCCAACGAAGCGAAGCAGCCGCGAAACGCATCATGGATCTCCTGGACAAAAAGGCCAAGATCCGCGACCACGGCGACGCGAAACCCTTGATCCAACCACCAGCGAAGATCGAGTTCCGAGGCGTCGACTTTGCCTACCCCGGCCGTCCCCGCGTCCTCCACGGCATCGACCTTACCTTGGAACGCGGAAAGGTCGCCGGCATCGTGGGCCACACGGGGGCTGGAAAATCCACCATGGTCAAGCTGCTCCTTCACTACTACGAACCGACGAACGGGGAGATCCTCGTCGACGGCGTGCCCCTCAACCGTCTCACGTTGGCGAGCCTTCGGCACCACATCGGCTACGTGAGCCAGGACGCGTACCTGTTCTCCGGCACGGTGGACGAGAACATCCGCCTCGGGACGCCGGAAGCCACCCGCGCGGACATCGAACGCGCCGCACAGATCGCTGGGGCGGACGAGTTCGTCCAACAATTGCCCCAAGGATACGACACGCTGATCGGCGAACGCGGACTCAAACTCAGCGGCGGGCAACGGCAACGCGTGAGTTTGGCGCGGGCGATCCTTCGCAACCCGGCGATCTTGGTGCTGGATGAGGCGACGAGTGCCGTCGACACCAGGACCGAGGCCCTCATCCAGCGAAACCTCCACCAGTTCCGCCAAGGCCGCATCACGTTGGCGGTCGCCCATCGACTCTCGACGGTGCGTCAGAGCGACGAGATCATGGTCATGGTCGACGGGGTGGTCGTTGAGCGCGGGACCCACGACTTGCTTGTTGGCGCCAGCGGGGTCTACGCGGACCTCTGGCGGGTCCAAAGCGGCGACAAGGAAGCGACGTCTCCGACCGTGAACGGTCCAGGCCCAAATGTTCCGACGCGCCCGGCGGGGATCGGCCACAACCCGTTGCTTCCCTAGCAGATCCAGCGCCGGTTGTCCATTTCCGCGGGTCCCACATGGAGCAAAGATATCTGCACCCTGGACTTCCACGGGAGACGGTCGAGCCCCATGCAAACCAAAATGCAAACCAAACAGCTCACGAAGGTGCCCGCGGCGGCGCCGATGCGAGACCTACCCGAAGCCGATGTCAAGCGCCGCGAAGCGCTCGCAGGACGCGTGTTCAATGCCGGATTGCAGACGTTGGAACTCCTTGCGATGTACCTCGGCACCAAGTTGGGTTACTACGAGGCCCTTGAGGCGAAAGGGCCGTTGACGTCCAAGGAGCTCGCGAAGACCACGAAGACCGCCGAACGGTACGCCCGCGAATGGCTCGAACAGCAGGCGGTCGCCGGCGTCCTCGACGTCGTCCACGAGGACGGCGACGCGTCTCGACGCAAATTCGCGCTTCCGGCCCCGCACGCGGAGGTCCTTTGCGACGAGGAGAGCCTGATGTACCTCGGTTTCATGTCGGCGTTCGCGGCGGTCCTCCCGCCCGCGTTGCCGAAGATCCTGAAGGCGTTCCGCACCGGAGGCGGCGTGTCTTGGGACGCCCTCGGCGTCGAAGGTTCGCAGGCTCAGGCCCGCCAGAACCGACCCTTCTTCACGCATCTCCTCTCGCAAGAGTTCCTGAGCAAGATCCCGGAGGTCCAGGAACGTCTTTCGCGCCCTGGCGCGCGGGTGCTCGACCTGGCGTGCGGTGCAGGTTGGAGCAGCATCGGCATCGCCCGCACCTTCCCGGCCGCCCTTGTCGACGGCTATGATCTTGACAAGCCGGCCATCGCCGCGGCGAAGAAGAACGCCGCCTCCTACGGGCTTCAGGATCGGGTTCGGTTCTTCGCCAAGGATGCCGCGCAGGCGGCGGGTACAAAGTACGACCTTGTGCTCATCGCCGAAGCACTGCATGACATGTCGCAACCCGTGAAAGTCCTGAAGACGTCCCGAAAACTTTTGGCACCAGGGGCGTCGGTCGTCGTTGTTGACGAAAAGGTCGCCGAGACCTTCACCGCACCCGGAAGCGATTCGGAGCGGTTCTTCTACAGCGCAAGCCTCGTCGTCTGCCTGCCAAACGGCCTGGCGGACAAGCCGAGCGCGGCAACAGGCGCCGTCATGCGCCCGGACACTCTGAAGAAGTACGCGACGGACGCCGGTTTCCGAAACGTGGAGGTCCTGCCGCTGCAGCACGACTTCTTCCGCTTCTACCGCCTTTCAGGGTAAACGGGCATCCGTCGTGGCGCCCGCGTGCGCCATTCTTTTCCTTCTTCGCGGGCGGCGGTTGGACCTACGTGGCGATCGTGAGGCTCCTGTCCTTGCCGTCTTTGCCGCGCGCGCCGGCGCTTTATGCCGCGAGCCTCGTCGACGGTGTGCCGCTCGACCGTCTCAAGCGCCCCCAGTTCGTGATTCCCCCCCGCGTGGAAGGCGTCGGTCACAGGCGTCCGTCCCAGTCCCTTCAAGTCTGAGCGCACACCAAGACGATGGTCGTTGGAAACGGTCGACGCTGGCGTCCTCGATTCGCTCCGCGACGGAGAACTGGACGAGCGGACAGCCACCAAGATCACGGCTTGGACGATCGCGGGGGGCATCCTGTTGTGGGCGTTGGGCGCGGCGGCCCTTTGGTACATGGCTCGCGCGGCACTGGGGCCGTGGAACGCCGTTTGGGGGGTCGCGGGCGTTGCGTTCGTCGGATCGTTCGCTGTTCCCTTGCCGGGCTCGACGACGGCGATCTTTGCCATCCTTCGGACCAACGTTTTCCTCGCCGCGTGCGCCGTGCTGGGCGCAACGGTCGGTGCCACTTTGTCCGCCGCGTTGATGCTTCGCGCCGGAGGCACGTTACGGGACAAGTTGGAGAAGAAAGCGAAGAAGGGTCGGTTCGCCAGCTGGTTTCTTCGGTGGGCGAAGAAGCTCGTGAACCGATGGACGTACGCAGGGATCGTCGCACTTCTTGCCTTGCCGTTCGTGCCGCGGGCTCCGATCCTTTACGCTGCGAGTCTCATCGAAGCCCGGTTCGGTCCGGTCGCGACGGCGATCCTCGTGGGGCACTTCTTGCGGTACACGTTCTTGATGGCGTTCTTGTCGCTGTTCCAGTGAACCCTTAGGCGTTGCGACGGGCGCGGACCAGCACGACGCCGAGGGCGGCGAACACGATCACGAAGAGATCGAGGCCGGGCGAGTCGCCATCGGGTTGCTCGGTCACGGTGGGCTCGAACGTCCAGGTGAGGATCATCGGTTCGGATTCGAGTGTGGGGTCTTTGTCGGCGAACATGCGGACTTCGATGGTCGCTGTGTCGGGTGCCCAGACGCCGGCTGCGGATTCGTATTGGAGCGGGACGACGAAGCTGAGGGGTTGGCCGGCGTTCGGGCCGCCGTCGCTCCAGACGAAGTACCCGGCGTGGTGTTCGAAGAGCGTCGCGATGTTCGGCGTGATCGGCACGTTGTCGAGGCCACGCAAGGCGCCGTACGTGGGGGCTTGGGTCACGTTGAAGGTGGCGGTGCTGACAGCGTTGGTGGCGACGCCGAGGGTGATGTTGAGGGGTTGCTTCTCGGCGAGGCCGGCCTTGACGCTTGTGCGGTCGGTCGAGGCGGCGAAGGTTGCGTAATGGGCGACGGTGACGGGGAACGTGACGAGTCCTTCCTTGTTCTCGACTTCGATGGAGATCTCAGCGGTCTCCAAGGCCGGGGCGATGTTGGTCGGCGTCAGGGTGATGGTTCCGGTGGTGGTTGCGGTCGGGTAGCCTTGGGCGCACTCGGGGGTGGTGCATCCTGCGGCACCCGGGGAGGAGTTCGGGTCGCACTGCGCGCTGGTCCATTGGATCTCTCCGCCGGTCGCCTCGATCCAGTCCACGGTGGAGCCGGCGATGAGTTTCAACGTCATGGCGCCGCCCGAGGGGTTGTCGCTCAGGATCTCTTGGCAGGAAGCGTCGACGCGCACCTCGATGGTGACGGTTCCGTCGTACGCGATCGGGGCCGTCGGTGCGGTGGCGGTCAGGGTCAGGGCGGTCGCGGCGGGGACGAGGCTCAAGAGGCCAAGCACGGCGACGGGGACAAGGAGACGCGAAAAGCGCATCATGTTTCAACCATCCCTAGACGACTATGAACCTTGCGGTGTTTCCGCCGGTGTTTTCGTTGAATTAATTCGTTCAACGATTCGTTTCAGGCGTACCGGACCTTGTCGGCCGACGCGTGGAACGCTTTGAGGTTGTCGATCCACGCGCTGTACTCCTTTCCGGCGCGTAGTCGCAACAATCCGGGGTCCATGAGGACGATCCGCTTGGAACGGGCTCGGGTGAGGGCGACGTTGAACCGGCTGGGTCGGAAGAAGAACTCCGCGGCGTCGGCGGCGTACTGCAGGTCGCTGACCGTGAGGGACAGGATGGTGAGTTCTCGTTCTTGGCCTTGGACGCGTTCGACGGTCTCGACGACAAGTCCGCGGGGAACTCCGGCGCGTCCGGCTTGGCGGATGAGTTCGTGTTTGATCAACCGTTCCTGTGCGCGGTAGGGCGTGATGATGCCGACCTCGTGCCCAGGAACGCCGGAGGCGATTGCGTCGAGGGCGAGGGCGGCCGCGAGGCGCGCTTCTTCGAGGGATCGGACGGTGGCGCCTTGGTGGGGGACTTCGACGACGATGGACGGTTTGGCGGGGTCGAGGATGTCGAAGTGATGGGGTCGGCGGAGGTATTGGATGGTGCGGTTCGCGGCGCTCTTGGAGGGTTTGAGTCGACCGTTGTAGAACGTTTTGCTGATGAACTCGTTGATGGACGCGTTGAGCCGGTAGGTGGTCTCGAGCATGGTGCCGGGGTCGTGTTGTTGGAGGACGCGGAAGATGCTCCAGGCGACGCGGGGATCGGGATGGTCCGCGACGACGACGGGATCCATTTGTTGGTCGTCGCCGATGAACACGTACCGTTTCCCGTACATCATGCCGCGCAAGGCGAGCGGGATGGGGAATTGGCTGGCTTCGTCGAAGATGACCGTGTCGAAGAACGTGTGTTCGAGCTTCGTGTGGCAGGTCGCGCCCACGACGACTCCGCCGCCGAGGGCTTGTTCGCGCCAATCTTGGTAGGAGGTGAAGGTGGTGACGTCGTCGTCGGCGCGTTCGGCGCCGCCGATCTTGACGACGTCGGGGCCGAAGCGCAATGCTTGGGTTTTCTTGAGTGCGTGGTTGATGGCGCGGTGCGTGACGGCGGTGACGAGCACTTTTTGGCCTTCGGAGGCGAGGGTGGCTGCGAGTTGCGCCAATACGGCGGTCTTGCCGGAACCGGGGGGGCCTTGGATGAGGTGGTAGCCTTGGCACGCGTAGGCGCGTTCGAAGGCGTCTCGTTGGTGCTCATCGAGCATCAGCCCGGCCGCGAGGTCCTGGCCGCGTCGGAGTCGGACGACGTCCATGGTGGGTTTTTGGGATCCGGAGATCAACCCGTGGACCCAGTGCCGTCGCGGACTGAGGTGGAAATCGAAGAGCGCGCGCGAGAGGTTCTCGGAGTAATCGCTCCAGCCTTCGTCGATGATCCACCCGTTGCCGATCTTGAGTCCTTTGAGCCGGCTTCGGAATTCGGGCCCGAGGCGGAACTCGAGTTCCCCCTCCGAGAGAAGCCGACAGGGCGTGGCGTCGGACGGGTCGCCGCGGTGGATCAGGAGCGAGGACCCCATGCGGAACTTCGACATGTTCACCGTGCACTTGGCGGCCGCCCAGTCCGCGCCGCCTTCGACGTGGCTGAGGTCGGTGATTTGCACGTCGTCGATTGCGCGTCCGGCTTGGACGCGGTTCTTGAGTTCGGCCTTGAGGTTGTCCTGGTAGCGGGCGAACGAGACTTTTCTCTCGCGCTCGACGTACTCGAGCATCTCTTCGACGAATTCGGCGATCTTTTGGTCGGAGCGATCGCGTTGCGTGGCGGTCCGATGGGCCGCGACGACGGGCGGTTGGAACTCGCGTGGTGCTTGGCGTGGCGCGTGGGGGATGCCGGAGCGGCAGAGCGTGCACAACGTGCGCACTCGCCCATGATCGCAGAGTCCCGAAGAAGCCACCGAGGGCTTCGTGAGGCGGGCCTTGACTTAAGGCCTGCGCGGGGTTGGGTGAAAGAGTCTTGCTTCGAGTGAACGAAGGGGAGCGTGTCCGGCGCAAGAGTGCGTTGTTTTTCAGGTTCGACACGTCATGCAAAACGCGAAATCACGAACTGTGACGATGTCCACTTCGTCGATATCCACCGTCATCCACATGCGCGGACACGGCTTGTTCCGCGGAAAACGGGCGTGCAAAGGCCGTGAGCTAACGAAAATTCCTCTCGGACACTCGGGGAATCCACGGCGGTGTGGACGATTGATACTGTAGTGCTAAGTAGTCCGCGTCGTTGGTCGATTACAAGGGGATAGTACTCGATGACACTGGATCGAATCAACGCAAGGTTGCTCGAGATCTTGCAGAAGGACGCACGAACAAGCGTGTCCGACATGGCCCGCATCCTGCAGCGCGCGGAGAGCACGACCCGCGAGCGGCTGGCGCTCATGGAGAAACGTGGCTTCGTGACCGGCTACCAAGCCGTCGTCGACCCCACGAAACTCGGGTACCGGATCCAAGCCATCATCCGCGCCGACTGTGACATGGGCAACCTGCCCGAACTCGGCCGAAAACTCCGCGCGATCCCGAACGTGGTCGCCGCGCAGATGACGACCGGCCCGAAGCCGATCCGCATCGAAGTCATCGCCGAGGATCTCTCCAAGCTCGAAGAGATCGTGTCCAAGCGCATCTCTCCGCTCCAACTTCGCGACGTCGAGATGGGCCTCATCGTGCAGAAACTGGTCGAATCTCGCCCGCCGCCGATCCGAATGGAAGGACCGCAAGACGACCGACTCTTCCTCCCCACGCCTGCCAAGGAGCAGGTCGTCGAGGAAGCGCCGCTCGTCGTGCGGACGTCCGCCTTCACCGGCGAAAAGTTCTGAGAACACTCAGAACGTCTCTTTCCCAATGGCCGAGCGGGGCACGTTCCCCGCCTCGGCCACCATTTTTTTGTTCGAGCGAAGCGGCTTGCAACCAGATCCCCGCCTTTAGGCGCCTGCCAACCGCGCGACCAGTTCCCGTTCCTTCTCGGTGAACCAAGGCGGGTCGCCGGCCGCGGCGTTCTCGCGCATCCGTTCCGGTTTGGTGGTGGCGGGGATCGCGACGTGGCATCGCGGGTCGCTCAGGATCCATTTCAACAACGCCTGCGGCCACGTTTGGACGCCGAATTCATGCAGCGGCGCCAACGCGGCGGGCTTGGGCGGGTTTTGAAGAAGGTCGCCTTGACCCAGCGGTCGCATGACGACGACGCCGAGGCCCAGTCGTTCCGCAAGAGGCAGGATGCGCGCCTCGACTTCGCGTTCCTGGGGATTGTAGGGGATCTGGATCGTCGAGACCCGGCCGGTTTCCATCACGGTGACGAGTTCTTCGAAGGCGCCCGGGTTCCAGTGGGTCGCGCCGATGGCGAGAATCTTGCCGTCGTCGCGGTACGTGTCCAAGGTGTCGAGGTGTTCGCGCCAGCTGAGGAGATTGTGGACTTGGTAAAGGTCGACGCGGCCACCGTAGAACCGTAACCCGCGGTCGATCTGGAGTTGCCCGTCGTGAGCGGACGCGGTCCAGACCTTGGTCGCAACGATCGCCTCGCCCCGTCGGTCTTGCAACGTGGCGCCGAGGACGCGTTCGGATTCGCCGTACATGGGCGAGGAGTCGATGAAATTGGCACCGGACGCAAGCGCCGCGTCGACGACGCGTCGAGCATTCGTCTCTTCTTTCTTGCCACGGGCGTCGAGGCTGCGGTACGTGCCGAGTCCGATGACGGGAACCGTCAATCCAGATTTTCCGAGTCGGCGACGCTCCATCGGGATTGCGACGCCGAAGGCTCCAGGTCTGCTTACCCGTTGTGGCGGTTCACTTCTGTTAGTATCCTCGTGCCGGGTGTGCGCGGCTGATCGTCCGACGGGCCTTGGAGCGCTGAGGAGGCTTGGGTTGGGGCTTGAGAACTGTTTTTGCGACCATGACGATACCTTCGGCGTTCGCCAGTGATAAACCAATCCGGACAAACGCAATTTAGCGCGTGTAGTGGACGATGGCGTGGCCTTCGAAGCGGATGTCGAGGCCGACGCCGACTCCCAGGAGGCATTTTCGAGGTTCTTGGCAGACCATGCCGAACTCTTGCGTCATTTTTCCTCGGGGAAAAATGCGGACCTGCGTCTCTTCGCCTTCATCGGCGATCGTTGCCGGCGTGTCGGTGTCGTCGTAGTAGTCTGCGCTGGGGTGTGGGACGCCGCGTTCGACAAGGAGTTCGAGGGGTTGTTCGGTGCCCCAGGTCTGCGCGACCTGGTACGCGTGGCCGGTCGTGGATCCGTTTCCGTGTTCGAGGTTGAGCCGCATACCCTCGAGTTGGTTCTCTGCGCCCGATTCCCAGGTGAGGTTGAGGTAGATGGTTTCCCAGTTGGGTTTCACGAGGAGCCGGAACGCGTTGTCTTCGTTCGTGACGGGATCGTTGGATCCGGTGACGTTTTCGTAGAGGACCAAGCAGTCGGCTCCGATGATGAGGGTCTCGGAGGCGCAGTCGAAGCTGCCTTGGAAAAGGAACGTCTCATCGTGCGGGATCGCTTTCGGGAGCGGGATGAGTCGGAAATCCTGCCGGATGGTCGCGCCGGAGGGAAGGAGGATCGTGGCCACGGCGGGTTCGAAGTCGGGATGGTCGATCTGGAGCGTGCCGTTGCCCGGCGTGAGGCGGAGGAACGAGAATGCGCCGTTCTCGTCGGTGACGCCGATGCGGTCGTGAGGAAGAAGGGTGACGGTCGCGTTGGGGACGGGTCGAAGTTCGATGTCGACCACGGTGCCTTCGAGGTTGCTCGGCATGAGGGGGACCGCGGCGCCGGGTGCTGCCGGGGCGGCGCAGCCAGCCATGAGCACCGCGGAAAGGAAAAGGAAAACGGGGAGGGTCCGCATGGTTAGACCACCCAGTGTAGGATGAAGATGGCCTCACCGGAGAGGAGCGTGAGGATGCGGATGCCGCTCGCGGTCCAGGTGAGGCCGGGTTTGTCTGCGAAGAGGTTGGCTCCGCGTCGATAGAAGGCGAGTGCGAGGGGGAGGAGGGCCCAGAATCCGATGAAGACGATGAGGGCGGAGATTCCGTGGATGGCGCCGAGCCACGCGTCGGCCGCGCTCGGCGTGGTGGAGGTGCGTTCGGTCTGGAAACTGAGTGCCGTCATGTAGGCGACGAGGAAACCGGTCTCGAACAGGAGGGGTCCGATGTAGAACCAGCGTCGGAATTCGCCCGTTTTTCGCGCGTGGAACACGGCATACAGGATGAGTGGCGTGGCGATCAGCGAAGTGAGGGCGCCGGTGATCGAAATGGGCGTAAAGCCGTGCACGAGGCGTGGACGTGGCCCTTTGCTGCATAAACCATCTGCCTCGCGTCGTTGACCAGTCAATATTCAACTATGCATTTCAATGATTGAACCGCATGGCAGATACGCCTCTCCCGCATGGCCCCGAAACGTGCGTGGCGCGTGGGCCTGGTTCTCGGCGCGCGATCTCCTGTGGATCACACTCTTCGTTCTCGGCAGCGGCATCCTTCTTCTGATCCCACTCTTCGTCGGCGCGCAACGCGTACCCGAACCGCTGGTCGAACTGTTGCGCGCACTCCACTCCGCGGCGTCGGTCCTCCTGGTGGTCGGCACGCTGGGGCACGCCGCCATGCGCGCGGTGCGTTCCACCATGACGGGGCGCGCACTCGTGAGCGGTGTCCTCGCATCCACGATCATCGGATTCGCCATCGTGACGGGATCCATGGCGAGCGCCCCGACCTGGTGGGCAGGCGCACTCGGAAGCGACGCCGAGGATCTTGAGAATTGGTCGTCTGTGTTCCATTTCGGATATTCCGCCGCTATCCTCCTGGCCCTCACCTTCTGGCATGTGCGACCCGGTCGGGGCAGCCTCGTGCCGAACCCAAACCGGGCGACCTACACATGGGCCGCCGCGATCGTAGCCGCCGGCTTGCTCACCATGTCCGACCACGTACCGGCGACCCTGACGACGCTCATCGCCCCCGCCTTCGCGCTCTGGGCCTGGTGGACCATCCTCCTGCCCCAACTGCTATGGTTGAGCGCCCTCCGGAGGTCCCGGAAAACCACGGAAATCGGGCCGTGACGAAGCGGCTCCAAGGCGCGTCTTTAACAACGAGTCTCGGCTTCGGACGGAGCGACCATGGACGACTTCGACATCAAACCGGGCCAGCTCCCGACCGACGCCCGCGGCACCGGTACCACCACGTTGGGCATCACCTGCAAGGATGGCACGGTCCTCGCGACGGACACCCGCGCCACGGCCGGCCACCTCATTTCCCACAAGGATACCCAGAAACTGTTCAAGATCACCGAATTCATGGGACTCACCATCGCCGGACTCGTCGGCGACGCCCAAGCCCTCGCCCGCACACTCGCGTCCGAGGTCAACCTCTTCGAGATGAAGCACGACGGCCGAAAGATGACCATCAAGGCGGCGGCGACCTCCATGTCCGCGCTCCTTAACTCCCGCAAGTTCGCCCCGTATGAGGTCGCGTTGATCGTCGGCGGCTGGGACGAGACCGGCCCCCACGTGTACAGCCTCGACGAGGCCGGCGGATGCATGCCCGACAAATGGACCACCACGGGCAGCGGCTCGCCCTTCGTGTTCGGCGTCCTCGAAGACCAGTACAAAGACGGCCTCACCTCTTCCGACGCGATCGACCTCGCGATCCGAAGCCTCAACGCGTCCACCCACCGCGACTCGGCAAGCGGCAACGGGTTCCTCATCTGCCTGATCAACGGTAAGGGCTACCAGGCGGTCCCGCGCGACGAGATCGAGAAGCGCTTGAAGAAAATGGGCTTGCCGCCGTTGCCGAACTGAGCACCATTGAACGCCTGACGGCGTAACGGGTTAGAATTTCGCGAGTGGAATGCCGCGCTTTTTGGCGGCTGATTTCATGCGGTCGTCCGCCGTGGCCAAGGTGGCGCCGAGCTGTGCCGCGAGGTGGATGTAGTGGGCATCATAGAACGTTAACGCGTCGGCCGCCTGCCAAATTGCTTCGCTGGGCTCGAACAGCGTGATGGCACCCATCAACCGCGAATGAAGTTCTTGAAGCTGGCCGACGGCTGTCCCCGGAAGGGTCTTCTGAAGGACTCTGCCGGTTTCGGCGAATAGAAGCGTGGGCCCGACGAAGCGCGCCTCCTCCTGCGCATTGAACCATGCCCGGACCACGCCAGCGTCGGGTTCGTTCAGAACGCGTTTGACGAGAATGCTGGCATCCAAGACGATGGTCGTCGTCATTCGTGGTCCCGAATACGACGCAGGACCGCCCCAGACGGTTCAGTGGGCTTGCGTTCATGGGCCGCCAACCAATCCGTGTTCTCGCGAAAGTCGCGCGCTCGGATCGCGTCTTCGATGCCCTGTCGCGCTGCCTGGCTCACGTTCACATGCTTGCGTTTGGCGCGTCGAAGCAGCTCCGCATCCACGCGAATCGTGGCGGTGGTCGTCACAGCAAACCATGTATTTACACAAGTATTTACATTTTCGGTTGTGCGGTGGTTTCCACTTTACAGGGAAGGGCAGAGCGGGAAGTTGCCGCCAGGTTCACCAACCGACGAGGCGCCAATCAGTTGATCGTCGCGGCGATTTCGGGTTTCTTCAACACCATGAACGTGTAGATTCCAAACGCGGTCCCGATCGGGATGCTGATCATGCTCAACGCCGCCGTCACGAAGGCAAACGTCCGACCCCACCTTCGGCGTTTGAGCAGTCCGATACCGGCAATTGTTGCGGGAATCGCCATTACGATCAGAACGGCGGCCACGATCTTGATCCAGGTAGGCGCTGCGTCGACCAACACGAAGAACTGGACGCCAACGGAAAACGTCACGGCGGCCCACACGAAATTGAGGATCGCGATGATGCGGACGTGATCAACCATGATTGGTACCGGCAAAGGGTCGCAGTCCGGTAAGAACGTGTTGGAACCCTTGACCCGGGAGCCAACCTTGAAGAACCCGGAGGACTCCGCGAAGCTTGGGTGGCCTCCTTGGCACAACTTTTAGTTCGACTCACGGCGACGCTGTTCATGATCGTCGCAGTCGCGGGCTGCACCACGAATCCCAACGACGACCCGCGGCCGCCCCCGACGTCGAACCCGGAATCCTCGACGTTCGCGCGGAGCTTCCACCTCAACGCCACCGGCTGCCGAGAACTCTTGGGCACGTTCCGCATCCCCGTCGAGACCGCCCGGAACTTCGTTCCTCCCGCGTACAACATCCTCGGCGAGGAAACTGGGCAAGCCGTCGCGTTCCTCGCACTCAAAGAATGCTCGACGGCCACGATTGACGGCGAACCGATCGGCCCCACATCCACAAGCGACGTCGGCGTCTTCGTCGACAAACAAGAACCCGGCGTGTTCCACTATTACCAGACCTGGTGGTACACCGACAACCCGGCACTCCACGCCCGACTCGTCGCGTCCGGCTGGAAGACCGGCATCTCAAGCGATTCACTCTCGGCCGCGGCGACGCCGCCCTCGCAGACCCGCTTCCAGGTCGACGGACCGCACGCAAACTACACCGTCGTCGGAATGAACGGGGCCGGCGCGCCCGGCAGCACCAACGTCGCTGTCGGATGGCACGACAACGCCGCCGGCACGATCCGGATCAGCAAGGACCTCGTCGGCACCAGCATGGGCGGCGGCAACGTCGTCCTCACCGCGGACGGCGAAGCCGCACGGCTCGTCGGCGCCAGCGCCACCGGCGGTTCGTTGTGGAACGAATACGACATGATCGGCCAAGTCCACTGAACAGGAAGGTCGTCGGTTGGCCCTTGAATGGAACGTGTTCGGCGCGATGCGGATGTTCGCATGCATCGCCGGCGTGACGCTCGGAGTGGTCGTGTACGCGGCGCGCCCCGACCGTTTCCAAAACCGCATCCTCGCGCTCACCTTGTTCGTCGAGGGACTGCAGTTTTTTGGTCCCGGACTCCTCTTGCTAACAGATGACGCGTCCGTCGCGTACCCAGCGGTCCGACTCTGGTTCTACGTGTTCATCGCCCTCCTCGGCCTCTACGTGGTGTCCTTGGGAACGTTCGACACACCTATTGCGCCAATCATCAATTCCCTCCCGTTCCGAATCGTGCTAGGAGCCCTCCTGACCGGGGGATGGTTCCTGGTCGTCACCCAGCCCGAAGAGTTCGCCACCGGCGTGGCCCCTGTCTGGTTCGCGAGCTACGAGGTCGTCTTCCAATCCTGGACCGGACACCTCAGCAACATCAGCATCCTCGTCTCCACCGTGTCCCTCACCGTCACCCTCTGGGCTTGGCGCCGCGCCCCCCGCGGATCCCTCAAGCGCCGGACCGCCGGGATGGTGGCAGCCGCGTTCGCCGTTCGCGACATCGTCTTGTTGATCTTCTTCGTGGAGCTCTGGTTCCGGATCAACTTCCTGCCGCTGGGAGAAAGCCGCGCGTGGGACACGTTCCACATCGTCATGCACCCGCTTGGATTCT
>CAYOZB010000078.1:0-14172 GCA_964408365.1 uncultured Halobacteriales archaeon
GTCGTGTCCAGGTTCGGCGGAGCGACGATGGACCCGCCGATGGAGATCACGACGGTCTCTTTCTGCTCCATCGGTGCCGTCGATTCGGCTACACCTATTTGAGTCTCTCCCGGCCCCCGCGGCTGCGCGGCAAGTCTTATCTCGGCGACGACCTGCCGCCGCGCGTGCCCGAGCCCACGCTCCTCATCAGCGCGTTCGTGCTCGCAGTATTCGCGTTCTTCGCGTTGCGTCGGAGCCTGCGCGTCATGCGACTCATCCGCACTCTCGGACAGATCCGACCCACGTCGATCGCGGAAACCATTCCCAATGAACTCCAACTGGTGCGCGGCCGCATCGCCTCCTCCTCGCCGATCCCCAGCGCATTCCAGAAACGACCCGTTTCCTACTTCGCGTTCCGCGTCGAAGACCCCCAACCACAAGGAAAGAAACCACGCCGGCTGGCCGTCGGAAAAGACTGGGCCAACATCGAGATCGAAGACGAAACCGACACCGCAACCATCGACGCCCGGCCCGCCTTGATCCGCGCCCCCCACGAACACGTCGCGTCGCTCGGTAAACGCGACAAGATCCCCCCAGAACACGCCGCATTCTTCGAGACCGCCGGCATCTACGAACGACACCTCGCCCGATTCAACGACGTCCGCGTCGTCGAATACACCCTAGAACCCGGCGACGAAATGTACGTCCTGGGTATGGTCCGCTCCGAAAACGGTAGGAAAATCTTTTATCGCGCCACCCGCAATCCGCTCGCGGTGAGCCAGACGATCGACGCCGGCCTCGTCCCGGGATACCGGAACGAACTCCTTCTTTTCAGCGTCGCCGCCGCCCTGCTCGCCGCATTCTCCGCCGTGTTCTTCGTCGTGTCCTTCGCGTAGCGATGGCCCCACGACGGGGCCGCCGCAATGCAACCATCCAGGACCCCCCTCAATGCCCGAACCCAACACTTCCACCGAACTCTCCAGCCGCCAACGGTACGACTTCAAGCGCGACCTAGAGGAGATCAGCAACTACCGCGGCCAACACACCGAACTTATCAGCCTCTACCTGCCCGCCGAGAAGGAAGTCAGCCAATTCACCAACTACCTACGCTCCGAATCCAGCCAAGCAAGCAACATCAAAAGCACCCAGACCCGAAAGAATGTCCAAAGCGCAATCGAATCCCTGCTCTCCCGATTGCGCTACTACCGCATGACGCCGAAGAACGGCCTCGCATTGTTCGTCGGGGCGGTCGTCACCGGCAACAACCAGCAAGACATGCGCGCCTACGTGTTCGAACCACCCCAAGCCATCACCACCTTCGTCTACCGTTGCGACTCCACGTTCTACGTCGACCCGCTGAAAAGCATGATGGCCGAGAAGGAGATCTACGGTCTCCTCCTCATCGACCGACGCGAATGCACGGTCGGCGTCCTGCGCGGCAAACAGATCCAGATGGTGTTCTACGACACCAGCCAAGTGCCAGGAAAGCACGGACGCGGCGGACAATCCCAACGCCGCATGGAACGCCTGACTGAGATCGCGGCCGATGAATGGTACAAGAAAATGGGCGAACGCGCCAGCGAAGTGTACCGCGCCACGCCCGGCCTGATCGGGATCCTGGTCGGCGGACCCGGCCCGAGCAAACGCGCCTTCATCGACGGCAAGTTCCTCCACTACGAAATCGAACCCAAGATCATCGACCTCTTCGACACCGGCTACACCGACGAATACGGGCTGAAGGAACTCGTCGACAACGCAAGCGACGCGATGAAGACCCTCGGCTTGGTCAAAGAGAAGAACCTCATCAAGCGACTCCTGGGCGAGATCCGAAACAGCGACGGCGGCCTCGCAACGTACGGCGAAAAGCAGGTCCGCTACGCCCTCAGCATGGGCGGCGTCGACACATTGCTCCTCAGTGAAGGCTTGCGAAGTTACCGTGCGAAAATCGGTTGCTCGAGCTGCGACTACACGGAAGCCGACCGCACCATCAAAGCGGGCGCGATCGACGACAAACTCGAAGAAAAATGCCCCAAGTGCCAGTCGCGCATCGTCATCAAAGAAAAGAAGGACGTCGTCGACGAACTCAGCGAACTCGCCGAAGCGTCGAAGGCCACCGTCGAACTCGTGAGCCAGGACTCCGAGGAGGGAGACCAACTCCTCAAAGCGTTCGGCGGAATCGCCGCCATCATGCGCTACCACCTCGAGATCCCCACGAAGCTGCCTTGATTCTGGCCGGAAGACAACTAATTAGCCCTTGACCGGTTCGCGGCCAACATGCCTCCAGCGAAACTATCCTACACGGACGAAGGGCCCAAGACGGGTCCTCCTGTGGTCTTGCTCCACGGGTTTCCGCTCAACAGCACCATGTGGGATTCTCAAGCAAAACACCTCGTCAGCAAAGGCTTCCGCGTCATCCGACCCGACCTTCGCGGGCACGGAAAAACCCCAGCCGTCGCTGAACCCGCGACCATGGCCCACATGGTCGAAGACGTCCTCATCCTCCTGGACAAACTCAAAATCGACCGGTTCCGCCTCGGCGGATTCAGCGTGGGCGGATACGTGGCCCTGGAACTAGTACGCATGCACGCCCGACGCGTCGAAGCGTTGCTCCTCGTCGACACCCGCGCAGAAGGCGACAGCGAAGAAGCCAAGACCGGCCGACGGGACATGATCGACCAGGTCCGCGCCCGCGGCAACATCGTCCTCGTGGAAGCGATGCTCCCGAAACTTTTGAGCGAACAGACCCGGAAACAACACCCTGATCTCGTCGAGAAAGTGCGGAAAATGATCATGGACACCCCACGCGACGGCGGCATCCATGCCCTGGAAGGCATGATGGCCCGACCGGACCAACGACCCAACCTCGGCTCCATCAACGTCCCAACACTCGTCGTTGTAGGCGCCGAAGACAAGATCACCCCGCCAGATGCGGCGCAGATCCTTCAGAAGGGCATCAAAGGATCCCAGCTGCGCATCGTCACCGGCGCCGCGCACATGGTGCCGGTGGAGCAGCCCGTACCGCTCAACCATTTCCTCGACCACTGGGCCACGGGGTTCGCCGACAAAAAACCCGGAATGCCTTGGAAAGAAGCTGCCTAGAGGGGAACCGCTGCGCCGCGCGCGACGAGCATCACCGCGGCCGCCTCCGGCACGGAATGCTCCCCGGGGGCAAGGTCGAGCTGGACCCCGGCGACGTCCACTTTGGCCGGCTTCTCCGTCTTGATCCTCACCGCGTCGTTGGAAAACGCGACGGCTTGCGTCAAGGGATCGAAGTCTCGGATCTCATCGAGACGAAGCGTCACGACCTTGAGTCCGCTTTTGCCGTGCAATGAGCCCGGCAACCGGATGAGACGCTTCGTATCGGCCGTGACCGGTTCGTCGGTCTCTCCTTTGGCCATGGGAACGAGGGTATCTTGCAAGATGAGCGGCAGCACCTTTCGGACCACGGCACCCTGGTCGAGGAACCCTTCCTCGATCGTCTCGGTGCGCATGCGGCTGAGTTCCTTCTCGAACTCCAAAAGTCTTTTTTCGCCGACGCCTTTGGTATCCTTGAACCGCTCCAAAAGCTGCTCCGGCGTGAGCTTCTTCAGTTCCGTCACGTACTCCACGATGGCGGCGTTGAGCCGTCCGCCCCAGCCGGGAGCGTCGGCGGGACTGATGCGAAGACCCGCAACGGGGCGCTCGAACTGTCCACGGCCCTTGCTCCCGACGGTTTTCTCCTGAAGGAAATTTTCGACGACCAAGCCGGTTCCCGTGATGTAGTCGACGATCTCGCGTCGCTCCTGCGAAGAAAGCTGCAGGGCCTTTTCGTGAAGCACGTGACAGTGATAGCCTCGCCCTCCGGAGAAGGTGAGCAGAAGGTCCTGTTCGCGGAACCCGAAGTCCCGCATCACGAATTCTTCCACGAGCCGTAGAAAATGGAATTTCACTTTCTCGAGCTGCTGGCGATACGGCAGTTTTTCGGCGCCGGGCACGTGGTCGGCGTCGAGGTCGAAGATGAGTTCGGCGCCGAGCCAGCCTTTCTCGACCATGGTCCGGGCGCTCGGCGTAGTGTAATAGGCGGTGGAATAGTAGGCGTGGGCGGGGCCATTACGGACCAAGAAATCCTGGACTTCGGTAGCCCTTGGAAACCCGACGTGGCGCAGGAAGAACTTCTGCCCGTGGAAGAGAAACCCGAATTCCCGTCGCCCGAAACGGTCCGGAAGCGGGATCGGGTTGCGCCGGTAGAATTCTGCATACCGTTCGGTGAGCCATCGATCCTTCGGAGACAAGTCATCCGGCACGGGGCGCCTCCGGAGACTTCGGTGGTACTGGCGCCGGCGCGGGTGCTGGCGGGGACGCCACCGGGATGGGTGGCGCCGCGGGTTTTGCCGGTATGAGTCGCAGGCTCTTTCGATAGTACGACAAGGGATGCTTGATGGAGAAGCAGATGTCGTCTCGCATGTCAAGCGGACAAATGCCGTAGGTCTGCATCGTCGAACACGTGGGCGGCGTGTACTCGGTGGAGCCGCCGATCTTTCCCGTGATGTGCTCGATCTGGTACCGGCTCTTGCTGACGTCGAAGTCCGGCACGGCGGAGAAGAACTTCAGGATCGCCTCGGAGTCCATCCCTTGTTTGTGCAGGAACGTGACGATCGCAAAGCGGCCCATGTGCGGGATGTTCTGATGGTTCTGGATGCCGCTCCAGATCGCCTTGATGCAAGGCGGGAACGCTTCCGGCCGCACTTCTCCGGTCGTCTCTTGTTGAAACCGGGCGCGATGGGCCGCGAGGATCGTCGAGATCTCATTGAGTTCCTTCGGGAACGCCCGTTGGACCTCGCGTCCGGGCTTTTCCAACGCCACGAGCTCCTCCGTGAGTCGGTCGCGAAGGCCTTCCTCGACGAGGCGGATCACGCGCTCGCGAGACAAGGAAACGAATCCGCCGCGAAGGGGCTGGTTCACGAGCTTCCATTGCGGGTCGCGGGCCGGGGAATATTGGAGGTAGTCGAGGAAGTGAAGCCGGGCGTAGCTGCCACCCTCGATGGGAGGTTCAAGCGGCAGCCCCAACCCGACCGCGACGGCCCAGACCGCGTCGGCGTCCTGCTCCGCGCTCAAACGCTTCGTGGTGAGCTTCGACTCAGCGACTGCGTACCGGTTGGACAGGTACTGGTCGCCGAAATGCGCCAGCACCATGCGCGCGACGGGGTAGCTGAGGAGTTCGAGCTCGGCCTCGACGTCATTGACCGCCGGTTCGTCGGGAATCCCGTCGACGGACATGGCGGTCCGCACCCGTGAGAGGGCGCGCCGCCGGGCGCGGTCGAACGTGGGATCCGTCAGCAGCTCTCCCGCTTTGTAGCCGCTTTGCTTGATGTAGTCGCGAGCGGCCGGCAAGAACGGGTAGCGAGCGAGTAGTTGGAGTTCCACCGGCGCCTCTTTCCGTCGGATGGAAGGCTGGGACTAATTGGGTTTTCCCCTGGGGTCGGTGAAGGTGGAAGATCAACCTCTGAACGGAGCGAACGTGGGCGCTGGCCCTAACGTCGGTGTCCGGTGGGCTTCTTCCGGCACCGGGACAAGGATCCGGTAGCAGGCCGTCACGACGAGGATGGCGATCGCGAGGGCCCCTGGCGCGCCAAGAGCGAGTCCGACCCGAAAGTAGTCAATGTTGCTGTAGGGCCGCCAAAACAGGAAATCCATGAGGGAAAACAGGCTCAGAAGCCCCACGCTGATGGTGAACGCCCAGGCAATTTTCTTGCTCCGCTCGCGCTCCACCTTCGTCCCGCGGCGGCGCACGATGTGGACGGCGGCGATCGCGTCCCCAACGGCCGCCATGAAGTACAGGCTGAACAAAACGACGACGTCGAGCGGCACCCCGCGGACCGAGCCCAGCTCCACGCCGGCCGACGAAAGCACCAAGATTACCACCAATCCCGGGAGGAATCCGAAAATGAAACCGTACACCAGGCGTGTCCAACGGATCTCGGACGCCGGATCGCGGACCACGGGCCTTGACGTTGCGTACCCGTAAGCAAGTAAAACGCCGAGCATAAGCGGCAACACGAGCAGGCCGTTGACGGGACCCAGCCAGAAGCCGGCCGTCGCCGCCGCCAACGTGGTACCCAAAGCAACCCAACGGCGCTTCTCCAACCATTGACGACGTTGACTTGTGATCATGGGAACGGTTCCCGGAACGGCGCGAGGAAACAAGACTCACGGTCAGTCAAAAGGTTTCGCCATCACCGAGGGCCGAACGCCGGGCACGTGGGCGACGCGCCCGCCGAAGGCGCTACCGCCGGCGCGAACGAGGACCTTGTCCGGACCGGATGAACGATGCGCCACACGGAGGGTGGATCCGTTCACCGGGCCCGCTCCGCACGGAAGACGCTCGCGTCGTGCGCCCACGTCTTGCATTGTGCGCGAAAATGCTCTTCCTCCCCGGGCAACGGCTGGATGCTGTGCTTGAGTTCCAGTTCCTTCAACGCCGCGGCCACGAGGTCGGGGGGAGCCACCGACAATTCCCGGATCGACGTGATCCCCACCTCGGTGAGCATCTCCGCGTGCCGGGGCGAGACGCTGCGGAGCATCGCCAATTCGGCCACCGACCGCAGTCGACCCAGAAGGGCGGGATCCATCCCCAGTTTCGATGCAAGGACGCGACGGTTCGCGTAGAGGAGCTCGATCCCATCCTCGATGCCCACAGCCAACAGGCGGGCGATATGGGCGGGTTCGAGGATCTGCACTTTGACGATGGGGAAGAGATGCCGTCGGCGTTGTTGGAGCCACCCAAACACGATGGCGACGATCGCCAAGGCCGTGATGCAGGCCAGCGGGATGTAACTCCAGATGCCTTCCCGCGGGATCAGGGTCGACGTGTAGTACAAGCCGACCGCCCAGAACACGTTGACCGCTGCCGAACCCACCGCCAATGCGATGAGCAGCCGTCGAAGGGGGATCTTTGACACGATCCCGATGGCCGAGGCGACCAACACGCCGGCGCCGACGCCCGGGAACCATACGAAGGCCAAGAGGCCCAACAGCCCCCAGCGTCGGAGGAACGCCCGCTTCTCCACGGCCGTCTTTTCCAGGGACAGCACGATGCCTCCGACATAAGGCACTCCGCGCAGGCGCTCGAGTCCGATCCAGACAAGAGGCAATGTGAACCCGATGGTAAACCAATCATCCAGGACCGCGGTGACCAGCGGCCACGTGGGACCTCCGGTCGGTCCTTCGCTGTACGCGTACAGCATCGCGGCTTCGCGGCCGACGAGGATCGTGAGCAAGAACATCCGACCCAAGATCGCAAGGGTCCGAGGATCGAAGACCGCAAGGACGACGAGAAGCAGCACGGCAAGGCCCAGGATCCCGGCCGTCGCAAACAGCAACGCATGTAGAAGGCGAGGCAAGCGCCGTCGGGCGGAGTGGATGCTTGCGCGCAGGGCCACCTGGGCGGGACCGGACAAGAAGTCGCGGTGCGACTCGTGAATGGGCGGTGTCGCGGCGGCCTCGGGTCGTCCGGCGCCGGTCATGGGCCCAACTTCTCCCGGTGCCTGTTGCGTGGTTGGGACTCCAATTGCTCCTCTCTGCGTCGGATGCCAGGCTGGGACTAAGTGGGTTTTGCCCCAGGGTTCGGTGATGGTGCGAAACCGAGGCGCATCATCCGCGAAACGGCGCGAATGTCGGCATGATCACCGGTTTACTGGCGGGGCTGGTTAGGTCCGGCTGATCGACGGGTCGGAAGATACGCACGACGGCGATCCCGAGCCACAGGAGGAGGATGATACCCGCCGGCACGAGGCCCCACAGGCCGACCCGCATGTAGTCGATGCTGGTCCACGGAGTCCAAAGAAGGATGTCCAACACGATGAACGTCCCGACCCAGGTGACGCTGGCGACGAGAATCCATCGTACCCTGTGGAAGAACCGTTTCTCCGGCCGGGTCCCGCGCGTCGCAACGAGGTGGTGGGCCGACAGTGCGATGCCCGCGGTCGTGGTGAAGTAAAGTGCGAACATCAGTCCCACTTCGGGCGGGAAACCTCGGATGCCGGGGAACGAGATTGAGATGCCCGTGGTGGACACGATCGCGATGACCACGATGCCGGGGACGAAAGCGCCCAGGAGGCTGTACGCGATCCGGCACCGCAACAGGTCCGCCCACGGGTGCAGCATTACCGGTCGTGCGACGTGAAGCGCATACCCGAAGAAGAGGCCCAAGAGGTAGGGCGAAAGGAAGAGAGCCATCACCCATCCCAACAGGAGCGTGGATGCCGGCAGGACCGCCAGGGCGATGAGCCGCCGACGTTGGCTCCTTGATGGCGGCGACCGTTTCACGCACTGCACGCGGCGCTCGGGCGGAAAAAGGTTTGGTCCGGGATTGCTGGCCGTGGACGTGTGTTCAACGTCCGCCGAAGGGGGTGAAGGTGGGGGCGGTCGTCGGCAACGCCGTGGTCGGAGCCAGGGGGACGGGCGCGCGCTCGACCGGACGTACGACGCGCCAGAAGGCGTGACCGAGCCACGCGACGAGCGGGGCGTAGATCAGCAAGGCCGATAGATACCAGAACAGGCCGCTCGGCACGAAGAGCCAGGCCGTACCGATGGCGACCAGGATCAACGAGTAGAGGTGAAGCCGCATCGCGTGCGGCGTGGCCCGGCGACGTAGCACGCAGAATGAACCAACGGCAACGACCGCGGTGCTCAGCAGGTACCCGATCGTGGGATAGAAGATCCACGCTTCGGTGCGCCACGGCCCGCCCGTCGTCGTGGACAGCGCGATGGTGTCGATGTACCAGGCGACGAATAGCAGCGGAACGAACGCGACGATGCTCAAGCGCACGATGGCGGAGAAGAACTGATCCCGTTCGTAGTGACGCACAAGGGGCCGACACAATTCGTAGCCGTACGCGAAGATGATGCCCAATAGGTAGGGAATGAGTAGGAGACCGGTGGGGCCAAGGAGGCCGGCGAGGACGCCGATTCCCACGACAGACCCGACGACCCACCAGCGAAGGTGTTCAAGTCGCGCTCCGGAAGGACCCAGCATCCGACGTCCCAGGCCCTTGGGAAGGGAAAAGGGTGCGCTCTGGCCCCACGCTGACAAGGCCCCGTCGTGAGGCGTGCGGCAAGCGGCCACGGGGGCGAAGATCGCTTTGGGCATCGACGTCTGGATGAAAAGGACTTATGTACGGAACACTACATACATAGTTTAATGGAAGGGCGGACCACGATTCAGATCCCGCGGGTGGTGCTCGAACGCCTTCAGAAGCAGGGCCACAAGGGCCAAACCTACGCGGACATCCTCAACGAACTAATGGATCTCGCGGAGCGCCAACGGTTCATCGAAGAGATGTTCCGGCGTGCGCAGGACAAGGAACACCTCGTCCGCGTTGACGTCAGTTAATGGCGCAGGTCGCGGCCTTTTCGGCCGCCGCGAACGTCATGCTCGGCGCCATGGACGACAAGACCCGCCGCGCAACAAAGAAGGCCGTGCGAGCCGTCCTCGCCAACCCCGATTCCGGCTACTGGATTGGAGAGAAGAACGGCTTCGTGATCCGCATGAGCCCGTTCGACGGCTGGCGACTCTACTACACCGTTTGGGAAGGCGAAATCACCGTCGTCGAAATCCTGCGCGCCTCCCAGGCACCGTCGTTTCCGACATAGCGATAGCGACAGGCGTTTCCGCGAAGAAAAGAAAGGAACGGGGGAAGAGAGGACGGCCCCGGTCGCTTACGACCGGAGCACGATCTCGATGTTCACGCCGTCGGGGACCTGGATACGCATGAGCTGACGAAGAGCGCGGTCGTCAGCGTCGAGGTCGATGAGGCGCTTGTGCACCCGCATTTCCCAGTGGTCCCACGTTTCGCTGCCTTCGCCGTCGGGGCTCTTGCGGGCCGGGACGACGAGGTGCTTGGTGGGAAGAGGGATGGGCCCGGCGATGGCGACGCCCGTGCGTTCCGCGATCATCTTGATCTGGGCGCACACGCCGTCGACCTTCGGGGCCGAGGTGCCGGTAAGGGAGATTCGAGCCTTCTGCGCAGCCATGGTTCGTCCCTTCGCCTATTCGGCTTTGCGGGGCTCGATGTCGATGCAGACACCGGCCGCCACGGTCTGACCCATGTCTCGGATGGCGAAGCGTCCCAATTCGGGGATCTCTTTCGCCTTCTCGATGACCATCGGTCGGGACGGCCGGATGCGCACCTTGGCGGCGTCGCCGGTCTTGAGGAATTGTGGGTTGGCTTCCTTGCTCTGCCCGGTCTTGGGGTCGAGCTTGTCGAGGAGCGCCTCGAACGTGCAAGCGACCTGGGCCGTGTAGGCGTGGAAGACCGGCGTGTACCCAGCGGCGATGACCGAGGGGTGGTTCAAGACCATGATCTGCGCGGTGAACGTCTTCGCGACCGTGGGCGGGTTGGCCACGGGGCCAGCCACGTCGCCGCGGCGGACATCGTTCTTCGCGATGCCACGGCAGTTGAAGCCGACGTTGTCGCCAGGCTCTGCGCGCGGGATCATTTCGTGGTGCATCTCGATGCTTTTGACTTCAGCGGTCTTGTGGCTGGGCTCGAAGATGACGTTGTCGCCCGGCTTGAGGATGCCACACTCGATGCGTCCGACCGGCACCGTGCCGATCCCGGTGATCGAGTAGACGTCCTGGATGGGCAACCGCAACGGCTTGTCCGTCGGCTTGGCGGGGACTTGGAACGTGTCCATGGCGGCGATGAGGGTCGGGCCCTTGTACCACGGCATGTTCTTCGAGGCGTCCTTGACGTTGTCGCCGGTCCACGCGGACACGGGGACGATCTTGAACTGGGCGTCCGTGAAGCCGACCGATTTGAGGAGCTTCGTGACTTCTTCGCTGACCGTCTTCACGACTTGCTCGTTGTAGGCGGGCTTCGTGGCGTCGACCTTGTTCAAGGCGACGATCACTTGCCGGATTCCGAGGGTGCGGCTGAGGAAAACGTGTTCCTTCGTCTGGGCCTGGACGCCTTCGATGGCGGAGACAGTCAGGATGGCACAGTCGGCCTGCGAGGTACCGGTGATCATGTTCTTGACGAAGTCCCGGTGACCGGGGGCGTCGATGATGGTGAAGTAATACTTCGCCGTGTCGAACTTCTTGTGCGAAACGTCGATCGTGACACCGCGCTCTCGCTCTTCCTTGAGGTTGTCCATGACCCACGCGAGGTAGAACGAGCCCTTTCCCTTCTCTTCGGCTTCTTTCTTGAAGCGCTCGATTTCATGCGCCGGGAACTGCCCGGTGTCCAGCAGGATGCGACCAACGAGCGTCGACTTTCCGTGGTCGACGTGGCCGATGACGACCATGTTCATGTGGGGCTTGTTGCTTGCCATGTATCCGGTTCCTCCTAGGGATTTCTCCGCCCGAGAGCACGCTCTCTATACCGCCGATGGGGCGGGACGCTTCCCAAGCGCGCACGCTTAAGAACCGTCTGGGGGCGAACTGGCGTCGGGATAGACCACTTGTATATAACCACTTCGAGCAGCCGTGTGGGCAATCCGACCCGTTCAGCGCGACTCTCCGAGGCGGGCTCGGGACTAGTGCCTAGGACACTGGGGCTTTCGGGTCAAGGGCCTCGGCACCTTCCTTGATGGGCGCAGCACGAGGTTCCTCTTTCCGCTCTTGCGAGAAGAACTCCACGATGTAGGAGACAGCGTGCACGAACGCGCGGATCCCCGCCACCGACGACAACATGCGCACTTCGCGACGCATGGCACGCGCGACGTCACGGATCGGAACCCCGCCCGGCTCCACGATGCCACGTAGTGCCAACACCGCGAAGAATCCGACCGCAAGGGCCGCGAGCGCCAACATGTGGAAGCCTCGGATCTCCCACGCGATGGTGGATGAGAATCGGAACTCGATCAGGGTGCCCGTGCCCATCATATGCCACAACGTGCCGGCGGCCAACGTTGCCAGTCCCGCGACGATGGCGCGCGTCATCGAGATCGACGCCATGTAGGCCGGCGCGCCGTGTTCGGGGGCTGTCTTGAGCAGAATATTGTGCGCCGTCAGATCGATCCCGGCCACCGCGAACCCACTCAGGAAATGCAACACGAGAAGGAGACTGAAGAGCGAGGCGACACTGCCGCCCCAGGTGAAGCTCCAGCCGGCCAGCGAAGTCAGAATCATGCCGACCGAGATCTGCAACACGGGCCGGTTGCCGTAATGGTCCGACAAGTACCCCCAGGCGCGCAGGCTTCCCACGTACGCAAACTGGCTCACGAGCGCCAAGACGGCGATGCCGAGGAACGAGTAATTGAGTGAACGCAAGAGAAAAACGGCCGTGAACGGGAACATGATGGTGAGCGTCGCGGCGACGAGCATGAGCGCAAAGGCGAGGTGGCGCGTGCGTGGATCACGCAACGGTTCCATGATGGCCCGAAGCGCGTTGCGCTGCGCCTGGCCGGGCGGAGCCGGGTGATGCGGAGTGACACTAAGGAGAACGGTGCTCGTCAGCCCGGCCAGACCTCCGACCCCGAACAGGATCGCGTAGCCGACGTTGACCTCGCCGCGTCCTTCGAACCAGTCCAGCATGAATCCCGCAACAGGCGTGGCCAACGCGGCGATGGTCGCCGTGATCTGGAGCCGACGACCAAAGTAGCGACCCAGTTCGGCGCGGGGCATGATGTCCCGCATCCACCAGTTCCACGCTCCGTTCGAGACGACGATGATCAGGGAGCTGATCGCCAAGATCGTCAAGAGCTGCGTCGCGGCAAACCGTTCCGGCGCGACCAACACCCAGAACGCGACTACGAACAGCATCGCACGGGACGTTCCGGACGCGATCACGACGATGCGTCGACGGTTCCGGGCCCGCATCAACAGCTGAACGGTGGGAAATTGTGCGACTTGCGCCAAGAACGGCAACGCCGCGATCAACGCCACCACCAACGTCGACGCCCCAAGGTAGAGCGCCAAACCGGCAAGGAACGCGCCGCCGGTCATCGTATCCATGAACCGGGCGAACACCCCATCCAAGAGGACCGTGCGTTGGGCTCGTCGAACCTCCTTGATCGGCACGTCCGGCAAAGGGGGTCCCATCTTCGGCCCCGACCTACCAATTTCCTCGTTTGAGGCTTCCGGCCCTGTTCATTGGCGTCTCCACGGTTGTCGGGTTACGACTAAGACGGTGCCGGGGAATGCGTCTTTCCTCGTGCTTCCGCTTCGCACCCCCGACGATCGTCAGGTCCCCATCGGACTCATCTGCACCGACATGGACCGCACACTCACCGATCGAAGCCTGCGCGTCGTGCCGGCCGCCATGGTCGCATTGGACCGCGCCCGCAAGCACGGGGTGCGCATCGTGCTCGCGACCGGACGCACGCCGCGCGAACTGAGTCGACGCGGCGACTTTTTTCGACACTTCGACGCCGTCATCGTCGAAGGCGGCGCCTTGTATGGCGACCCCCATCGTCTGAAGTCCTTGAGCCCCCGAGCGGACTTGGTCGACGAACTGGCGCTTTGGTTGGAGAAGCAAGCGATCCCGCATCGACGAGGAGCGCTCGCCATCTCGGTCCCTCGCGACGCTAACCGATCGTTGCGGCGTTTTGCGAACGTCAAGAAATTCAACGTCATCCCCAACCGCGACCGCATCGACATCACCCTCGCCGGCGTCGACAAAGGCCGCGCCTTACGACGCCTCGTCAAGGAACGATTCGCCGACGTCCAGGGTCGACGCTTGGCGTTTGCTGATGGCGAAAACGACCTCGCCCTGTTCCAAGCCGCGCATTACCGCGTCGCCGTCGCCAACGCGGTCCCCGAACTCAAAGAACAGGCCCACGAGATCCTCGACGACTACGGAGGAAAAGCCGTCGCCCGGTTCCTCGGCACGCGGTTGCTTCCATCGTTGGAGGCCGAGGCCTAAAATCCTCCCCCTGGATGGCGACGCCGAATGGAGAACGCCCTCGAACTCGAACACGTCACCAAAGTGTTCCGCACCCACGAGGGCAAAGAGTTCCGCGCCGTCAACGACCTCAGCCTCACCGTCCCACGCGGCAAACTGTTCGGCTTCCTCGGACCCAACGGAGCCGGCAAAACAACGCTCCTTCGCCTGATCCACGCGTTCTGGCCCCCCACCTCCGGGCGCCTCCGCGTCCTCGGACTCGACCCCGCCACCCAAGGAAAAGAACTCAAGGCCCGCATGGGCATCGCTCCGCAGGCCGACAACCTCGATCCCGACTTCAACGTCGAACGCAACCTCTGGACCTACGCAC
>CAYOZB010000079.1:0-13610 GCA_964408365.1 uncultured Halobacteriales archaeon
CATCCCAAAGGACCTGCAAGCGCACATGGGGATCCACGCCGGGGACACGCTGATCCTGCAACCCCTGAGCCGGTCCATCATGGTGGTGGAAGTCGAGCGTGCGGACGGCAGCGCAGCGCCGGGGACTGAACAGTAATTCGGCTCATGGGGCAACGGTAAGGGTGGATCGAGAAACCATTCGCAAGCGGATCATCAGCGCCATGTTGGACGAAGGGGTCGTCCGCGCGATGGAGCGGGTCCGAAAGGAGACCGGTATCAGCGTCAGCGTCCAGATCCAGCTGGCGCTCCAGGGCAACCAGGTTGGTCCCGACTGTCACCGTTCGACCCGCCGAGTCCCGAAAGCACCGTAGCAAGCTTTTAGCATACAAAAAGCATATCAGGGAGAGCGCGCACATTGCCACAACGAACCCTGGAGCGCGCCCGAGAGATCCTTGAACAAGCAAAAGCCTCCCGGGCCGTCGACCTGCACCCGTATGCCCGCCAACACCAGATCCGCGTCAAGGACATCGAAACCGTACTCGGCGTGGGCCAACTCGGTTACGGCGAGACTCCGGCTGGCGAAGAGGAACGATACACCCTCGATCACCAGTTCCAGGACGGCAAACGAATCCGACTCGTCCTTACCGTGGACGAAAACCCAGCCTTCGTCATGATCATCGCCGCGTACGACAAATGGTGAACCCATGCCAGAACCAACCCATGCTTCCAGCAAAATGAGGGGCCACGTCACGAAGTGTCCCACCTGCAAGAACCGCACGCTCGCGTGGAGCGATGCCCTGCAGGAAACGATCCCGTCCCCCGGCCGGCTGGTCATCATCAAAGGACTGACGGGCCACAATTGCTCGAACTGCGGGCTGCAAACCCTGGACCTTGCAAGCGCAGCCTCCGTCGAACACGAGCAATCCGCAGCCGTCCCCGCCAACTACGAGGTCGCAGTGGTCCGCCAACGTGACCGACGAGGGGTTTTTCTCACCAAAGACCTCGTGCGCCTGACCCACGCGAACGATGCAAACACCGCCATCATCACGCCCCTCGACGGGAACAAGATGCTCGTAGAACTCAAACGCGACTAATGGGGACATCGTTTCCCGCGGACCTCCTAGAAACCGTTTAATAACGGGTCTGTCTCCCCGCAATTCCTTCCATGGCCGAGTTCAAATGCGTCGTCAACGAGCCCTCTTCCGCTAAGAGCTTCAGCGTCGCCGTCAAAGGCCACCACGCCAACGCGCTTGTCGGCAAGAAGATCGGGGACGAGATCGACGGACTCTACGTCAAGCTCCCTGGGTACAGGCTCAAGATCACGGGCGGCTCCGACAAGGAAGGCTTCTCCATGCGGGAGGACCTCATCGGCATCAACCGCCGACGCATCTTGGCCACCAAAGGGCACGGGTTCCACCCGGAACGCAAAGGCCTCCGACGCCGAATCTCGAGCCGCGGCAACACGGTCACCCTGGACATCGTCCAGGTGAACCTCAAAGTCATCAAGGCCGGCCCCAAGCCCGTGCCGGACATGCTCGCCGAAGCCAAGGACACGTAGAGTACGCGTGTAAAACGCGCGACGTTGCCTCAAGCTTCATATCGCAGAACGCGAAGCAGCAGCGGTTAGAGTGTCCCCCATGTTGCGCGCATTGATCGTTTCCAGCCTCGTCCTCGTTGGTGCCTTGTCCGGCTGCTTGGCCGACGAACCCAAACCCGCCAGCACGAGCGAGTCGACGAGCCCGTCGGACGGGGGCAATTCGACGGCAAGTCCCTCCGCGACCAATGCGACCGTCGCCCCGGCCGACAATGTTCCGCCGACCGCGAACCTTTCCTCTGACGTTGCGAACGGCACTGCCCCGCTCAACGTCACGTTCACCGTCGACGGAGCCGATAAAGACGGGGACGCGCTCAACTGGACCCTGGACGCCGACGGCGACGGCACCGCCGACTACAACGGCACCGCACTCCCGAGCGAGGTCGTGCACGAGTACCTCGAAGCGGGAAACTACACGGCCGTCCTCAACGTCACCGACGGCGAGCACTTTGCCGAATCCAACGTCACCCTCGTCGTCGAAGGCGGCGCAGCCTTCGTCCCGAAGGAAGACGACTGGGCCACCTGGGACGAACTCGGGCAATGCCACGCCAAGGACGCCATCGAGATCCCCGGCGCTGGCCTCTACCTGCACGAGCGCGGCGACCCACCCGGCACCGGCCAGCTATCCGGCGGCACCTGGATCTACGAGGAAAGCAACGGCGTCGACGGCATGCAGCTCGGCGGCGCCGGCGAAAGTGCCGCCTACGTCGACTGCGTCAACCCGGATACGCTGATCTTCTAAGGATCAGTTCGCCGGGAATCTGACGCTCGAGTCGGCACGATGCGGAGCGTTGCCTCAACGTTCATATCCGTGTACAATTCGGAGCAGGTTTGATGCGAGTGACCATCGTTTCCAGCCTCGTCCTGTTCGCCGCCCTCTCCGGCTGCCTCGCGGACGAAGCCACGCCCGCCAGCACCACCGCCTCGACGACAGCGAGCAGCGACGACAATTCGACCGCCAGCCCGACGCCCACGAACACCTCCGTTTCCGTCGCCCCGAACACCCCGCCCACCGCCAACCTTTCCTCCGACGCCCCGAACGGCACCGCCCCGCTCAACGTCACGTTCACCGTCAACGGCACCGATGTCGATGGAGACAACCTCACGTGGACCCTCGACGCCGACGGCGACGGCACGGCCGACTACAACGGGACGGAACTCCCGAGCGAGGTTGTGCACGAATACCTCGACGCCGGCAACTACACGGCCTTCCTCAACGTCACCGACGGCGAAAACTTCACGACCGCCAACCTCACCATCGTCGTCGAAGTCCCCGCGTCTGGGTCGCTGGCCTGCGACCGACCGGGCGCGACCTCCGTGGGCGGCGAGTTCTACGTCGTCAGCGAAGGCGGCGACTGGGTCTTCATGGAATCCAACGGCATGCCCGGATTGCAGGTCGAGAACAACCACCCGATCGGCGATCCCCTCTGGGTCAACCCGACCTGGGTCGGCTGCGCCGACGGCGACCAAATGATCAACTAAGGCGCAAGGAACGCGGCCGCCGCGTCGGCCCGGCCTTTTCCCTTTTGAATCCCCGAAGCGGACGATTCCGGCCGCCGTCACAAATGATATAACGAGAAACTCGCAGCTGGGGAACCCATGCAACGCCTGGCGGTCTCCGCCCTCTTCCTCATCGTTACCCTCGTGCTGTCCGGCTGCGCGGGGACCACCGCGACGACGAGCGACGATCCCAACGTTCCCGGCTCGGACATCGTCGCGGAAGGCGAACGGCTCCCGGACGCAGCGACCCTCATGGGCCTCGTCCTTGACGAATCCCAACTCCCGATCCCGATGGCCATCGTCGGCATCCTCGAACTCGGACTCCAAGCCGCCACCGACGCAGGCGGCGCCTACCGGTTCACGAACCTCGCCCCGGGCGCCTACGTGGTGAGCGCGGCCGCACTCGGCTACAACAGCGCGTCCAAACGCGTCACCCTCGAGGCGAACGCTGAGTTCAACCAGGTCTTCACGCTCACAATCATCCCGATCGACGTGCCGTACCACGAGATCTTCGGTCCGTACGACGGGTACTTCACCTGCAAGCTGGGCACGACGAGCCAGAGCGCCGCGTGCGGCTCTGTGTTGGCGGTCAGTTTCCGCGTCGATGATCTTCTCTACTCCGGCGACCGCGCGTTCCAATGGTACAACATGACGAGCGACAACTACCGCACCGTCATCGGCGAACTGGAATGGACGCAAGGCACGGCCGCCACCAGCACCAAACTCCGCACGAGCTTCAGCCACGAACGGTTCGGAAGCCACTGGTTCTGCGCCGCCGAGGGAGCGGGGCCGCTCCAGTTCCGGTTCGAGAAACAGACCCGCGACGAGACCCCGATCTGCGACACGGGTAACCAGGGAAGCCAAGACGAACCGGTCGAGCCCGAGTTCGGCAAAGGCCTCGTGACCGGGTTCCGCGTGCCCTTCGGGTACTTGCCGAACCAGAACACGGCCACGACGTACATGCCGCCGCAAGACTCGCCGGTATTCATCGCGTTCCAGCAACGCGTCACGTCGTACATCTCCATCTTCTACGGCGAAACGCCGCCGGACACGTGGCATGCGCGACCCGACGCGTAGCGTTGCAACGCGGGACGACCGCAAACGATTAACCCCGTAGGCGGCGCCATCGCCAGTTTATTGTATTAGTTAGTTATTAATTGAATAATATGGCTTCGCGGATCCTCTCGGTCAGTCTCAGCAACGAGTTGGCCAACGCTTTGGACCGGTTGCGCCTCCGGCGTAGCGAAGAGCGCAGCAGGCTCGTCGAAACCTTGCTTCGCGAGAATCCCTACGTCCTGGATGAGATTCGAAGCCTGCGGGCCGAGCCGGGCCTGAAAAAAGGGCGCGCCCCGGAAGACTTCGATCGCCTCGTTCGCTTCGGGAAGGCGCGGATGGAGCAGCGACGCAAGAGCGGACAGGTGGCGTGGCGTGACTAGCGCCCGCCGCACCTCCCTCGAGAAACTCCTGCGCGGCCGCGGCGACCTCACGGAGAAGAAAATGCTGTTCCTTGGGTGGCTGAACAAGCAACTGCCGCCCGGGGAGAAAGCTGTCCTCGTCGGCGGTAGCCTCGTGCAGTTTTACAGCGGTGGCGCCTACGAATCCGTCGACATCGACCTTGTGGCACGCCGTCGAGAAGAAATCTCGGCCATCCTCAACGACGCGGGATTCAAGGAGGATGTACGCGGGTTCGAGGACCTCGAACTCGGAATCGTCGTCGACATCTCCACCAAGGGCCTTCGAGCGACGGAAAGTATCGAGACCGTGCGCTTCGAGGGCCTCGAAGTCCCCGTGGTCTCCCTGGAAGACTCGATTACGGATCGCCTCCTCGCCGCCAAGTTCTGGCGTTCCAATCAAGACTGGGAGCAAGCGCTTCTGCTCTACCGTGTGAACGCCTCGAAAGTGAATGAGGCAAAGTTGGACGCCAAGGCCAAGGCAAACGACGTGGACGATTTTGTCAAGAAACTCCGCGGGCTCCCCACCTAGTGCCCCAGCCAGAAGCGTCACCGTTTGACCTCCAGATTCCGCCTGCGCGCAGGCATGACCAGATGAGCGGTGTGTTCCTCGACCTTCTTCGAACCCATCGGTTGCCCGAGGACGCCGCCCGATGGCGCGACGTCATCGCCGATGCGATCAGCCAGAAGAGCCGGTTCCAATACGGAGGGGACCTCACGAGCCGTGCGGGGGCTCGGAAATTCGTCCGGCGCGTTCGCGGCCTGGTCGAGTTCGTCGCCGCTTTTGTGCGGCCGAAATGAGCCCCAAGCCCACCGCCGTACTTTTTAAGCGGTCGTGGCTAGCGAGGACTCTCCATGAAGGTTCCAAAGCAACCCGAGGCGAACATCGGGATGATCGGCCATGTCGACCATGGCAAGACCACCCTCACCCAGTGCCTCACCGGGACCTGGACCGACGTCCACAGCCAGGAAATCAAGCGCGGCATCAGCATCAAACTCGGCTACGCGGACGCCGCGTTCTACAAGTATCCGACGTTGCCCGAACCATCCTGCTATGGTGTCAAGGAAAAAGGACCCGGCGGCGAAAAAAGCGAACTTCTTCGCACCGTGAGCTTCGTCGACGCCCCCGGACACGAAACCCTCATGGCGATCATGCTCTCCGGCGCCGCCATCATGGACGGCGCGTTGCTCCTGGTTGCCGCCAACGACAAGTGCCCCCAGCCGCAGACGCGCGAACACTTGCAGGCGCTCGAGATCAGCGGCAACAAGAACATCGTCATCTGCCAGAACAAGATCGACCTGGTGAATGAGACGCAGGCGATGAAGAACTACGAAGAGATCCAGAACTTCGTCGAGGGCACGGTCGCCCAGGACGCTCCCATCATCCCCGTTTCGGCGCATCACGAGGTCAACATCGACGCGCTCGTCGCCGCCATCCAGCAGCGGATCCCCACGCCGGCACGTGATGCGGGTGTGGAGCCGTTGATGTTCGCCGCGCGAAGCTTCGACGTCAACCGGCCCGGGGCCGAGCCCAAGAAACTCACGGGCGGCGTCGTCGGCGGCAGTTTGCTCCAAGGATCCTTCAAGGTCGGCGAGGAGATCGAGATCAGCCCCGGAAACATCATCGAGGAACGCGGCCAGCGACGCATCGAAGCCCTCATCACGACCATCACCGCGCTTCACAAGGGCGGTCAAAGCGTCCAGACCGCGGGACCCGGTGGGCTCCTCGCGGTGGGCACCCTTCTCGATCCCGTGCTCACCAAATCCGATTCCCTGGCCGGCAAGGTCGTGGGACGACCCGGCACGTTGCCGCCGACGTGGGACGCGTTCACCCTCGACACGCACTTGTTGGAACGCGTCGTCGGGGCGGACGAAGACAACAAGGTCGAACCGATCAAGACCCGCGAACCGTTGATGCTCACGGTCGGCACCGCCACCACGGTCGGAACCGTCGCGTCCGCACGCGCGAACGTGGTCGACCTCAAACTCAAACTGCCCGTGACGGCCAAGCCCGGCCAGCGCGTCGCGATCTCCCGGCGCGTCGAAAACCGGTGGCGCCTCATCGGCCACGGGCTCATCAAGAACTGAAATTCCTGCTCCTGCACGGTCGGCGGGTGGGTCCCCGTTTTGTCGGCCGAAAGGACATAATCAAGGAACAACGATTGGAGTAGCATGCGCAAAACGCAAGATCGCGCCAGCCGACGTGTGCGGGACGCGCGAGAGGAGTATCGTACCATGTCTCGCGCCAGCCGGCGATTCTCCACGACCGTGTGGCTGGGCGAGCCCGACTAGATGCCCGCCCTCGTCGTCCTCGACACCAACGCGCTCATCCTCCCGTTCGAGCGACGCATCCGCATCGAGTCCGAGCTCGAGCGGCTTCTGGGTCCGTGGCAAGGCATCGTGCCGTCGCCGTGCCTTGGAGAATTGGAGCGCATCGCGAAGGAAGAATCCGGAGCGCGTCGCGACCGGGCCAAGATGGCGCGCCAATTCGCGCAACGGTTCGAACACGTCGTCGTCGAGGGCCGGGCGGACGTGGCGACGATCGAGGTCGCGAAGGCCCGCGGCGCGTACCTTTTCACCAATGACTTGGAGGTCATCCGCCAAGCGAAGAAAGAGGGCGTGAAAGTGATCCGGCTCAAGGGTCTCTCGCACTTGATGCACGCCCAAGCCGAAGAGTAGACGATTATTTTTTTTGCAATGACTATCTTTTGCACATGCAGGCATCTGCCCGATTCATTTAAATGTCCAAAATCGTTGTTAAACAACGATAACGAACAAATGAATGAAGCCATCGGAAAGCAGGAGGCCGAGGCCCTAAAACTTCTCGGCCGCTTCGGGCGCCCCGTCGGGCGCCTGGACGAGTTGGCCCACCTCGCAGGACCCCAGCGGAGGGCTGCGCTCCACGAGACCCTTCGGCGGCTCGTCCAAAAAGGGATCCTCGTCCGGATCACGCGAGGACGCTATGCCGAGGCCCGCGCCGACCCCAACCTGGTCGCCTGCTTGGCGTTCCCGCCCAGCTACGTGAGCTTCCTCAACGTCCTCGCCGAAGCGGGGTTCACCGAGCAGATCCCGCGAAGGCTGGATGCGGCGTACGCCCAGACCCGGCTTCGGCGCCTGGACTGGAACGGGCTCACCATCACATGGCATCCCATCCCACCGGAGGCCTTCGTGGGATACGCGACCCGCCCCGACGGCGTCCTCGTCGCGACCCCGGCCAAAGCGGCCGCCGACCTCGTGCACCGACAGCGGGACTTCGGCGGCATCCTCGGATACCGGTCCATGGTCACACAAGCGCTTCGCGACGCCACGGCCAAGGAACGCCGCGAGGCGATCGGCGCCTACGGGGCCGTACCTGGAACCCGTCGCCGACTCCTCTATCTCGCCGGCGAAGAAGCGCCCGCGGACCTCGACGCGCGCAACCCGATCCCACTCGACCTCGGATCGCCAAAAGGCCAGGTCCAAGGCGGCGGGCTCCGCATCATCGACCCGGAGTCCGCATGATCCGCGCGGATGAGCTCGAGCAACGCGCCCGCCGCGATCGGGTCCGGGTGGAGGAGATCGAGAAGGAATACCTCCAGTACGCGTTCCTCCATAGCCTGGGGGCGGATCCCGACGGCCTGGTCCTGCGCGGCGGCACCATGCTTCGCGTTGCACACGGACACCCTCGCTACTCCGAGGACCTGGACTTCGTGCGACGCCACGGACCCGAAGGGGCCGAAGCCGCCGTGGACGCGGCCGCGGCCGACCTCGCCTACTGGGGGATCCGGATGAGGCTCGGCGAGCCCACCATGGGAGCCCGAACCATCGTATGGGACGCCCGACTGAAGGGACCACTCTACGCGCGGACACGGCAGGAAAACCGGATCAAGGTCGAGGTCGCCGACTCCCCCCTCCTGATGGAGCCGATCGTCGTCGTCGTCCAACAGCGCTACCCGGACGTGGAGCCCTTCGCGCTTTCCACCCAGGATCGGCGGGAGACCACGGCCGAGAAGGTCCGCGCGCTGGTGGAACGCGACGTGGCGCGCGACCTCTACGACCTCGCCTTCCTCATCGACCAAGGGCACCTGCCCACCCCGGATCTGATCGAGAAGAAGCTGGGCTGGGCCACGGGGGACGCCCCGCGCCCGATCCGGCCCCATCCCGAGTCCGCGTACGAGCGCGACCTACGGAACTGGGTGCCCGCGGCCGCGCGCTTGCCATGGAAGGCCGCGTGGGCCAAGGTCCGCCCGTTCCTTGAAGGCCTGCGCGCTGTGCGACTTCCGAAGTAACGTCGCGCGCGCCGAGGCCCTACTTGCCGATGAAGCGCCCCGGCCACAATGGACGCGGAATCAGCTGAAAGGCGCGCGGAATTGACGGTTTTTTGGTCGCCTTTTCCATATTATTAATATAGATGAATGGCTGGCACGCGGTGTACGCCCACCAACCTGGTGGGCTTAGCGACACGACGGGTTGGTGTGTGGTTTGCAGACAAACGGTTGGATCGGTAGCATGATTGTTGTCTTGATTTTGGCAAGCGGCCTTGCGAGTGCCGCGAACGGTGGCGGGTCGGTGAACAATACGGTTCCGGAAGTCCTGTCGACCGATTCCGGTCCGAGTCCCGTGAACGTGGGCACGACCGAAGTGATCGAAGGCGTCGTGAAAGACAAGAACCGCGAAGCGGACATGCAGATGATCAAGGTTTACACGGTAGGCGGGCCATCGGTCTCGAGCGAACTCACGGTCCCGGGCACCATCCCGGCCACGGAACCCGCTACGTTCACGAGCAACTGGAAAATCTGGGACCTGACCGCCAACGACGGCCAATTGAGCTTCAAGTTCCAGCACACGTACGCTACCACCGGAACCTACACGTGGCGTGTCAGCGTGCAAGACGAGATCACGACGTACCAGTTCGACGCGGCGCTCGACCTCATCGTCGAAGTCCGACAGGCCATCACGGTGGCCGCCAACCCGGTCAACAGCGCGGGCACCGCGCAAGTCGCAGCAGCGTGGGGCGGATGGGCCGAGGAACCCGGTGCTGCGAATGTCAATTCCTCGAACTACTTGCGGATCCAAAACACGGGAGCCAACGCGACCCAAGCGGTTGCCATCGACTTCAGCAACGTCACCTTCCTCGGAGTGGACGACGACAACGAGGAGATCAACATCGATAACAACATCCAGTTCGCGTACATCGAAGTCGACGACGGAGAGGTCCCGACCCAGGGCACGCAGAGCGGCTGGAGTGCCACGAGCGGCGCCGGCGTCGCGAACTTGGCCTTCTCGACCGGGAACGTAATCTATGTGACGTACCGGATCGTTTTGATCCCCGAACCGTTGATGGACCAGGTCTACCAAGCAAGCTACACGGTAAACGCGGTCGTCTAGGATGATGCGGCCGACCATCGGCCTCGTGTTCCTCGTCGCCGCCTTGGTGCCGGTGGCATCGGCGCAGCAAGCCGTCGAGTTCGAAGGCGCTCAGTCCTGGCACGCCCAGACGTACACCAGCGACGAGGCGGGCACGTTCCATTACGAGGTCGGGTTCCAGGTCAACGAGACCCGCACCGGGTACCTCAAGGTCTTGCCCACCCCGTGGAACCCGGCGTTTCGCAACGGGAGCGTCAACCAGAGCGGTTGGTGGACAGAACTCTCGTGGCTCGGACCCAACGAGTCGACGCCGTTCGCGTGGTCCAACGGGTCCGTCAACATGGAACTCGGCGAACTCGAAGCGGGCAAGCGGTACCAGTTGCGCGTGAGCGTGCATGCGCCGGCCGGCGCATTGTCGCAGCCGATGGAGTACCGGCTCAGCTACTCGCTCGCTGTGCGGCCCGTGGCCGCTTCGTCCGGCAGCGGCGGCACGTTCGACCAAAGCGTCTCGGTGCTCCCCCGACTCGCGGTCGTCGCACCGATCCAACAAGCCCAAGGCGAGGCCCCAGAAGCCGGGTTGAACCCGCTTGCATGGGTGGGCATCGGACTGGTGCTGCTCGTCGCAGCCATCATCGTCGTGTTCGTCGTGCGCAACGCGCGCCGACGCAAGGAGCAAGCATGATCCGCTGCCGGCTCGCCTTCGTCGCGATCGCCTTGGCCTTGATTCTTTGGATGCCGCATGCGAACGCGGTTACATTCGGCGCCGCTACCTTCAGTCCAGCGAGCGGGAGCGTGACTAGCATCGATTTGTCGGCCGCCGGCTCGAATGCGAACGATGTGCTGGTGGCGGTCCTCGCGGTGCGACGCGACGCGGCCAGCACGATCACCCCGCCGGCCGGGTGGGCGTTAGTCTATTACACGAACACCTCGACGATCGGCCTTGCCGTTTACCGTTTCACGAACAGCGGCCCCGGTGCGAGCCATTCGTGGACAATTTCGCCGGCGGCCAACGCCGCGGGATCTCTCCTTTCCTACCGCGGCGTGGACACGGCGAATGCGATCAATTTCGTCGGCACGGCCCTCGAGGGCTCCGGCACCACGGTCACCGCCCCCCAAGTCACCACAACCCGAGCCAACACGATGCTAATCGGAATCTTCGCCGTCGCCAGAGGCAACGCCGCCATCAACCCGAGCCCCATGACGACGAGCGCCGACGACGTCATGTCGGGAAACACAAACAGCGACATCACTTTGGAGGTTGCCGAAGCCCCGCAACCGACAGCCAGTGCGACGGGGGCCAAGACAGCCTCCTCGAGCCGCAACAATCCAAACCTGGGACTCCTTCTGGCCTTGTCGCCGCCAACGGTCTCATTCGACACGGCCGCCACCAGCGGCACCGAATCCTCCACGCCTGCGAACCTCGGCGTCGCCCTCAGCGGCGCCTCGAGCATGGACACGACCGTCAACTACGCCGTGACCGGCGGCACCGCCACGGGCGGCGGCACCGACTACACGCTCCTCGGCACTGGCACGTTGACGATCGCGGCGGGCGCCACGGCGGGAACGATCCAACTCACGATCGTCAACGACTCGCTCGGCGAATCCGGCGAGACTGTCACCGTGACCTTGTCCTCGCCTGCCAACGCGGTCTTAGGCACGACGCCGGCCCATGCGTACACCATCCTCAACGATGACCCGGTGCTCCAGGTCGCCGCCGATCCCGTCAACGCCGCGGGCGCAGCCCAGATCGGCGCATCGTGGGGCGGCTGGCTCGCCGACCCGGGCGCGACCGACGTCGTTGCCACGAACTACCTCAAGATCACCAACATCGGGGTCGTCAGCACGCAAGGCGTCACCATCGACTTCTCCAACACGACTTTCGCGGCTTCCAGCGACCCGTTGGAGACCATCGCTCTCGACGGCAACATCCGGTTCGCGAGCTTCGAGGACACATCGCCCGGCACCACGGCCCCGAACCAAGGAACCTACAGCTTCGGCTCGGTCTCCGCGTCCGGAAGCGTCACCCTCGCCTTCACCGGCAGCGGCAACATCCTCTACGTCGCCTACCGCCTCGACTCCTTGCCGAGCCTCCTTTCCGACCAGGACTACCGAGCGTCGTACACGGCGTCGGCGGTGTGAAGGTGCGGACGGCAGGCATCCTCGCAGCCACCATTCTTCTCTTCGCTTCCTTGCTTGGGGGGGTCGCGGCCCAAGGAGGAGGAACGGTCCAAAACAAGGCTCCCTCGATCACATCGTTCGATACATCGGCGACGAGTCTTGGGGCCGGACAAAGCGCCGTCCTCGTCGGCACACTCCACGATAGCAACGGCGAAGCCGACCTCGTGGAGATCCGTGTCCTGACCGAAAGCGGACCCGCTCTGATTTTGGAACGCGACCTCGTCGCCGCCGACGTTTCTCAAACCACCGAACCCGCTTCCTTCACCGACGGGTGGAAAGTGTGGAACCCCACGAGCGACGACGGGGACCTCCAGTTCGCCGTCACCATCCCCCACACACAGGCCGGCTCGTACGTGTGGCGTGCTTCGGTGGCCGACGAAGCGTCCCCGATCCTTTCCGCCGGCACGTTGACCGTGTCGGTGAGCGGCGGAGGCGGAGGCGGAGGCGGCGGCGCTCCGCAGACCTCCGTCCCGGCGCCGACGGATTCACCCCCCTCCAACCCATCGAGCTCCGTGGACAGCGACGGCGACGGTGCGTCCGACGCGGCCGAACTCCTTCTCGTGACCGCGCCGCACGACGCGACGCAACGTCCGTCGTTCGACATCACGGACCGACTCTCGGCGCGCCGACAAGGCAACGACACAGTGCTCGAGTGGCCGGGGATTCCGCAAGCCCTCGGGTACGTCGTGTGGCGAGGCACCAGCCCGTTCCTTCACCTTGCGTCGCTCGTCGCCGAGTCGCGCGATTTCGTCGACGTCGACGCGCCGCTTGAAGCCAAGTACAAACTGACGTTCTACACGCACGTCGACGCCCTTTCCGGCTTCACGGAAAACGCGACCCGCGCGGGGTCGTTGCCCGGCTGGGACGCAGCCGTTTTCCGCGCCGCATCCCGAGGCGAGGAACTGCAGGGTCCTTCGGCGGGAAACCCGTCGGAGAACCTGTTCGCGTCATTGTGGCCGATGGGACTCCTTGTCATCGTGGTTTCGACCGTCGTCGCATCGTGGCGACTGCGACGCGTACTCCAGCGACCTGCGCGCAACCCTACGACCTCCTCGGATGCGCTGGCCGACGCATTGGAGGCAAGCGACAACGCGGTCCCGCCCGCGACCGTCACCGAACTGAAGGAGGCCGTTGCCGCCGGCTCGACCGGTTCGGCGCCGCAAGAAGTCAATCCGGTGATCGCGCATCTGGCCAGGCTCATGGAAACGAACCGGCAGGTGACTGCGACGGACTTGCAAGAAGCCCAGAGCCAATCACCCATGAGGGAACGCGAAGTGTCGATCCGCCGCGACGTTGCCGACCCCCTGCCGCTCGACTTGCCGGACGCGTTCCTGCAAGCCTTCGCGCCCGACCTGATCGCCCCGATCGAACCCGAGCCCACGCACGAGCCTCTGGACGCGGCGTTGGGTGAAGAGGTCCGCCTCGCGACCAACAAACTCGCGCGCGACATCGACGCGTCCTGGGAGAACATCGAGATCGTCAAGGATTCCCGCAAACGGACGCCGCCCGCGTCCGATGGCGCCTCGTCCGCCCGTCCTCATGACGACGAACCAGGACTGACC
>CAYOZB010000080.1:0-13530 GCA_964408365.1 uncultured Halobacteriales archaeon
GTAGCGGACGTAGGCGCGGTGGAATCCGTGCGGCAGTTCTTCCACGCTGATCCGGCTCGTCCTGCGCACGTGGGGCACGCGTTCCGTGGTGACGGACAACAGGACGACGCGTTGGTGGAGGATCTTCTGGTGTTCGAAGTTCATCATCAACGCGGTCGGAGCGACGCGCGGATTCCCAGTCATATACACGGCCGTGCCGGGAGAACGAAGGAGGCCTTCGGTCGGGAACTGTTGGAGGAACTCCGGCAACGCGAGGAGACGTTCGTTGAGACGGCGGCCCACGATGGTGCGCACGTCGCGCCACGTGATCATGAGCATGAACACAGCGCCCGCCACGACGAGTGGGAACCAACCTCCGTCGGTGATCTTGGAGATGTTGGCACCGAAGAACGCGAGTTCCACCACCAAGAACACGGCGAGCACGCTGCGCGCGATGGCGGGCGGCCATTTCCACCGCGCCGGTGCGACGGCAAACAGCAGCAACGTGTCGACGATCATGGCCGTGACGATAGCGATCCCGTACGCGGACGCGAGCGCGCTCGAGGAGCCGTAGGCTAGGACCACGAGGATCGTGGACACCATGAGGATCCAGTTGATCGGGGGGACATAGATCTGGCCGTACGCCGTCGCGCTCGTGTGTCGGATCTCCAACCGCGGGGCGAACCCGAGTTGCACCGCTTGCATCGTGACGGAGAAGACGCCCGTGATGACGGCCTGTGACGCAATCACGGTGGCGACGGTTGCCAGTACGACGAGGGCGAGTTGCGCCCAGGTGGGAGCGAGGAGGTAGAACGGGTTTCGGACGGCTTCCGGGTCTTGCAACACCAATGCGCCTTGGCCGAGATAGTTGAGAAGAAGGGCCGGGAAGACGAGGGCGAACCATGCGAACCGGATCGGTCGTTTCCCGAAGTGCCCGAGATCGGCGAACAACGCTTCTGCTCCGGTAACGACGAGGAAGACGGCGCCCAGGACGAGGAACCCGGCAAGTTGGTGATCGAGGATGAACCAATACCCGTGGATCGGGTTGAGTGCGCGCAGCACGGACGGTTCCTGGAGGATGCCCCGGATGCCGAGCGCGGCGAGGACGAGGAACCAGACGAGGGTGATGGGACCGAACATGGCACCCACGCGTGCGGTGCCGCGTCGTTGCAGGATGAACAGCCCGAACAGGATCACGACGGTGATGGGAACGACGAACTGGCTGATCGAGGGAGCCGCGATCTCCAAACCTTCGACGGCGCTGAGGACCGAGATGGCTGGGGTGAGGACGGCGTCGCCAAAGAGTAGGGCGGCGCCGAAGATGCCGATCGACGCGAGGACGAGTCGTCGGGGGACCATGCTGCTTTGTTGGTTCGTCGGCGCTTCGGTGGGTTTCAACAAGGAGGTGAGTGCGAGGATGCCGCCTTCGCCTTCATTGTCGACCCGAAGCACGAGCAGGACGTACTTCAGCGAAACAACAAGGACGAGGGCCCACGTGATGAGGGAGAGGATGCCGAACACGTTCTCGGGTGTCGGTCCGAACCCGTACCGGTGCCCCAGCGCTTCGCGTAACGCGTACAGGGGACTGGTGCCGATGTCTCCGAAGACGATGCCCAGCGCCGCCAGGGAGAGGAGCCACAAACGACCCGGCGGTTTCGCGTCCTCTCGTGGTTCCACGCCTAAAGGCTCCCTGGCGCATGTTTGGGCGCCGGGTCACTAACCCCAGGGCAGGCTGAAAAGCTCTTCCCGACAAGACAACGGTCGGACTTGTCCTAGTATTGGAGGACCGCACGGAGCGGACTGAACACGTCGACGACGGTCGCGCCCTTGGGCCCTGCCTTGGCGAGGTGCGGCACGTTTCCGGGGATGTGGTACATGTCCCCCTCCTTGAGCATCCGGTGCTCGTCGGCGATCACCATCTCGAGGGTCCCCTTCGCGACGAAGCCGCATTGTTCCTCCGCATGGGTGTGCTCGGCGACCTGGCTGTTGGGATCGAGTTCGACGACCGACATGAGCATCTTCTCCTTCCAGAAGGTCCGGGTGCGGACGCCCTTCGTGATCTCTTTCGGTTTGCGGGCTTTGAGGTCGATGAAGTAGGGCGACGCCTTTGCCATCGGGACGGTCGAAGCCGGGCCTTCCTGATGAGTCTTTTCTGCCCGGCAGACAGCGTGGCGGCTTGACGTGGTGGCGTTCGCGGACGTCACGAGACCTTGGAGAACGTGTCGCCGACCTTCACGGTCCCTTCGCGCAGGACTTTCGCGTACCAGCCGCGACGCCCTTTCATCGTCTCGATGAAGTCCCGTTTCCGGCCGTCCCCGACGTACGGCAATTTTCCCAGCGTTTTGCAAGGATGGCACGGTTCGGTGACGCGGATCACGAGTTCGGATCCGACGCGCCACTCAGTACCGGGTTGCATCGCGTCGTAGTCGATTCCTTCGAGCGTGAGGTTCTCCCCGATGTCGCCGGGGCGAAGCGGCCATCCTTCCGCGTTGAGCGTCAACAGTTTGTCGGTGGAGTAGAGGAGAAGTGCGCGGTCGAGTGTGTCGTGTTTCTTTTCGTGTCGGTAGATGTTGAAGTCGCCCTCGACGCCGGCGACGGTGACTCGGACGTGAGGTGTTGCGACCTTTGGCAGTCCGGGTTCACCGGGTGTGAGCGGTTTTCGGTTGATCTGGACGACGCGACCCGGCACCGATTGGCCCCGGGGTTTCAATGAGCGTGTCCCACATTTCCGTGTTGCTGTCAAAACACGCATTTTCCTTCGAGAAAACGCCAGTCCCAGCGGGTTTATATGGTGCCTAATATTGCGCTGGAACCGGTGATCTCTTGGCCAAAAGCATGACCTTTAACCAGTTTGTCGACGAAGTTGCGAAGCGAACCAAGGCAACCCGCAAGGACGCCAAGCAGTGGGTCGAACACACGTTCGAAACCATCAAGTCTCACATCCCGAAGGGCGTCAAGATCCCCGGCTTCGGCAAATTCCAGGTCCGCCAATTGAAGGCCCGCACGGGACGCAACCCCGCGACCGGCGAAGCGATCAAGATCCCGGCCCGCAGCAAGGTCGCCTTCTCCGCCTCGAAGGAACTCAAAGAGAAGTACAACAAGAAGGGCAAGTAAGCGGCCCCTCTTCGTCCTCTCTTTCCAAGCGCGACAAGAACGGGCGCCGGGGACGCGGCGCCCGTTTTCCATTCTTTTTTCGGCCCGGACGATTCAAGCGTCCATCGCCTAACCTCATAACGCGAGGTCTTCGTGGATGGCCTTGCAATGGTGGCAACCACGGCGTTCCTGGCGTTCGGGTTACTGGGTGGATTCGCGTATTTGGCGTACGTCAAGAAAAGGGAACTCCTGTGCTACGGCCTCGGCGCCGTCGGCATCGGGGCGTTTCTCGATGGGATTCGGATGATGAACGACGTCAACGGGTTCTCAATCTTCCTCGACGTCCTGCACCACATCGCGTTCGGCGTCGGAGGGGCGTTCCTCGCGTACGTCGCGAGCGTCGAGACGTGGAAGTATTACGGCGTCTGGAAGGAGAAACGACACGAAGCGGCCCTGGCGTTCCAAGCGAAGGTCTCCGCGGCGAAAAGGCCGGAGTCACGCGCGGAAACGTTCACCGCCACTGAGGACGCTCCTTCGGGACGAGCAGGCGCCGGTAAACGGTCGAGCGTGTAGCACCCCGAGACGTAAGGGATGGCTGTTTATCGCATCCGACAGCCGGAGATCTTGCAATGATCGTCATGGACCCAATTGTTCCAGAAGGCGCCGAACTTCTGGTTGAGGCCTTTCCAATCCTTGATTTCGAACGAGTACAGCACCGGAAGGTCCGCCGCAGTCCAACCCGCCAGGGCGGCACGCACATCGGTGCCAATCGTATAGAAAAAATAGAAACGGTCCGGCGAGACGTTCCTCGCCTTCGCGAACGCGGCCACTTCACCGGTCTGATCGCCTTGGCAAAGAACGACCGCGACGACGAAGGACTGCGGAAGCCTGGGTTCGCCTTGCAACTGTTCGGGGCGCAGTCGCTTGCTCAGGCGGCCTTTGGCAGGCGGGTCGGACGCGATGCCGATGCAGGGCTCGCGAGACGAGACGAACAAGCCGAGGCTGGCGCCCATGTAGGGCTCGACGACTTCCTTGAGGTGTGAGACCATCTATGACGCCAAGGCCCCGATATCCCGGAGTTCCGCGAGCACGTCGTTGACCGGTTTGAACTCGTGCGTCTTGAGAACGACCGCTACACCCAGGCCCGTCGGCATGTAATATCGGGCGTCGTCGCCTTTGGTAAAGTCAAGGCCTTGTCGGATGAGTCCCAAGTCCGCGAGGAACGAGAGGGCGCGCGTCAGGGGAGTGTCCGTTTTTCCCTCGATGAGGGGTTTGAGGTCGCGGTACCGCTTTGGACCTTGGAGGAGTTCGTGGAGGACCTGTAGCGGCAGTTCACGCCCAAGGGCAAGGAGCCCGTAGGCTAGCTTTGCCTCGTGATCCTGCTCGGGCGGAGCAAACGGGCTTTCCATGTTCACACACATGTTGTGTGTTATTGTGATATAATGCTGCCGGTGTGGGGTCAGATATGGTCCCGCCGCGGCCTGAGGCACGTCGTTGTTCAGCTTCGCGGACCCGAGTTCTCATTGAGCAATTGCCCCTCGGGCGGACTTGGCGGCGTGAAGAACACGGCTTCGTCGCGTTCGATCACCGGCAAGGTGAGGATGGACTTCTCGCCGCCGATGATCAAGTGCACCGGCGCGGGGCGTTGGGAGCCGGCGGTGGTGTGGTCGCGGGCGAGTCCGCCGCTTTGTCCGATGCCGAGAACCAAGCTGTGGCCGGCAGGGACGTACGCATCGAGCGGGTAGATCTCCATCAACGCGAGGATCTCCTCGTCGGGTTGGAGCGTTTGGCGTTCGTCGCCGCCTTGGTAGTAGCGGAGGTTCATGGCGGTCGTGCCGATCTGTGTGCGCGTGCCGTCGGGGGCTTCGTCGAACAGTCCAGCGTAGAGGTATCCCTCGGCTTGGATGGGCACGACGCTCACGTGGAGTTTCGGCATTCCGGAGATCCGTAATCCTTCGGCGAGCGGGCCGCTCGTGAAGTCGACGCGCGGAACGGCGCCGGGCATGGTCTGCGCGCTGATCGTGATCTGTCCGCTTCGTTGGTCGGGAAGGAGCGCAAGCTTGCTGTCGGGGGTAAGGCTCATGCGGGTCCAGGTGGCGTCGTGGGGCGGGAAGTGTTCCTCGTTGCGCCACTGGCACTGGTTGTCGAGGATCTGCACGGCCGGCCCGGTCTCGGTCGCCATGCCTTTGAGTTCGCTGTCGAACCAGTGGAGCATGATCTCGGCCCAGTCCCAGCGGGTGTTCTTGTCGCGGCACGGTGCCCCGTTCTCGGAGGTGGCGTTGCCGTGTTCGCCGGGTCGGTCGGGGTACATGTGTCCCCACTGGCCCCAGAGTTGCTTGACTTTGTGGCCTTCCGATTCCATGATGTCGGCGATGGGGGCGCCCATGTACGGGTCGACGTTCCAGTCTTGGAGCCCGTGGATCATGAAGACGCTGCCCTCCCAGTTCTCACGCGCGAATTTTTGGAAGTTGCGCACATCGTTGTAGTCGGAAAGTTCCGTTCCGCGGTCGCCGACCTGCGTGGCCCAGGCGCCGTGTGCCGCGGAGCGCCACATTTCGGGGCACGCGACGTTGATGGCGACGTTCTCGGGGGCGCGACCCGTGTTGGTGATTCCGAAGGGCCAGTAGGTCACGCCGTGCATGGTAAGGTGTCGGCCTTCGTTGGTGCCGTTTCGGTTCATCAAGCCGAACACGTCGCTCAAGCCGCTGATCGGGACGATGGTCTTGAGGTACTCGTTGCCTTGCGCGGCGACCTCCCACGGGGTGGAGCCGTCGTAACTGCGCCCGATCATGCCGATGGCGCCGTTGCTCCAGGACTGGGTGCCGAGCCAGGTGATGGCCGTGGAGAGGTCTTGTTGTTCGGCCTCGCCGAAGAAGTCGAAGCAGCCCGCGTGGTTGGCGGTGCCACGGACGGCGAGTTGGACGACGGCGTACCCGTGGGGCACGAAGTTCTCGATGAGGAACCGTCCGAGACGTCCGGCGGGTTTGTCGATGTTGTCTCCCATGTAGTAGGGTCCGGCGTCCACGATGACGGGCACCTTGGTTCCCTCCGGGACGTCGGGGAACCAGATGGCCATCTGGATCCCGGTTCCTGGCGCGTTGAGTCCGATGTCTTGGCCGCTCATCATGAACTCGGACGGGACGTAGACGAGTTTGCCGAGTTCGAGCGGGGTCTCCTTGGCGAAGTCGTAGGGTCCGTCGGCGAGGGTGTAGGAGAAGCTGCCGTCGAACCGGTAGGTGCCTTGGAAGACGGGAACCGGGAATTTTTCGGCGGCAATCTGCTTCGGATCCAGTTGGGATTCGGTGGCCGTGGCCTCGTTGTCGAGGCAGCCGGCGAGGGCTCCAGCGAAGAGGAGGCAGGTGAGGACCAGGGACCCGGTTCGGGACATCAAATGGCTAGGGCCAAGGCCGCTTCATAAGGCTTGTCGCCGATGTTTACCGCCAAGGTCCGAAAGCGCCCTGTGCGGGCGTCGGATTCAGTACACCAGAACGGGCTTACGTGTCGACTCGATCTGTACGGTTTTCCCCTGCCGCCGACGTTCCACAAGGCCGTAGGCTTCCAAGTCGTTCAGATCTCGAGCGACGGCGCTCGGCATCCGCCCGACTGGCCGGACCGGCCGCGTCTTTCTCACAGAGATCCCTCCATGATGACCTGTCCTTCCCGCGTAATCGCGTCAACGAGCCCAGGACCTTTGCGGGACCGCCACTCTTTGAGCGTATAGGGAATGATTTGTAACCGGTTCCCGAAGCGACGTTGCACCGATTGGCGAAGGTCCCCGAGGTGCTCCGCCAACGCGGACTTTGAACGCTCATCACGGGTAATGATCAACAAATCTACGTCACTCGTCGGTCGCTCGTCGCCCCTTGTCACGGAGCCAAACAGGATGGCACGTTCGATTCCCGGGACCCCACGAAGGCCAGCGACAATCTCGGCCCTCAATTGCTCGCGGAGCCTCAACTCGGCGTCGAAAAGTCCCCGCAGCTCCGGTACGAGCGCGTGGCCAGGGACGAGTTTCCACAGGTGCGCGCGCCCGGCCGTCCTACGCTGAACAAGGCCGTGTTCTCGGAGCCGTCTGAGCTCGTTGCCTACGTTGGAAGGGGGAACATCTGCCTCGCGGGCGAGCTCACGCCCCGTAAACTCCTTCGTCGGGAACAGACAAAGCATGCGAAGCACGCGAACCGCCACGCGCCCGTGAATCAGTTCATCCAAAGGGGCCGTAAATCGCATGCTCTATTTCACGAGCATATGTACGTAATTTGGAGCATATCAACGTTTGCTGCTCGCTGCGACTTGAAAAGGAAGGAACGGTCCGGCCATCGGCCGGAACGGGAAAGAGACCAACCGCCGGCCTCGAAAGGAGCGGTTCAGCCCCGGGGGCTGCCCCGGGTTCAAATCCCCGGCGGACGCATGATCCTTCGATCTCGGCCACCGCCTCTTCGGCCTTGGTGGTTGCTCGGGGCGGTCTGTAAGTCAACGTTTCCAATCTTAGTTAAAAGCCGACACGGCGTCGTCGGGGAACGGCAGGTGGCAAGGTGCGTGCGCTCTCCCTCGTCACGATAGGCGGCTTGGTCTCGTTCGCCATTTTTGCCGCCCTGAGTGCCCCGTATTCGTCGGTCGATGCGTCCGAACCTAGCTCCATCCAGATTCCGGTCGGGTCTATCGGAGACGTGGTGAACTACACCCGGTTCAGCCGCACGGGCGAAGGTGCGGATTGGGTCCCGCGCACGGTCGAGTCGTTCATCGTCGAGGATGAACGGAACGTGACCGACGAGACGGGGGCCATCGTCCCCAGTATCAAGGTCGTCTGGAACCAGGGACCCGACACGTTTCCGGCGACCACGTTCATCGACCTCAACACGCGCGAGGTCGCTCGTCGGGACCATTCCCGTTCGGACGCTGTAGAAGGCGACGGAGTGTCGACCAGTGGTCCCCAGCCCGTCGCCTTCTGGTACTCGACCTCTGACTTCGGACCGCAGCTTTCACCCGCGTGGATCGATTTCAGCGACCCGTCGTTGTTCTGGTTCCAAGGAGAAAGCTTCGCCGTCGGTGACCTGCTGACGCCAGACTACCGCGGACGCTTTGCCAACCTTTGGGGCCTCGCGGCCGAAGACCTTTCCTTGTTCGACAGTAGGATCATTGAGCATGGACTCGTCCAGGGTTCCAATGCCGTGAAGGTGATCGTCCAAGGAGACGCCGCCGTACCGGCGGTCACGTCGAGTTCCCTCAGCGGCGGCTGGGACGATAATGTGCCGTTCCTTACGACCACCCTATCGCCGGGGGCCAAGGTCCAGTTCTCCCGCACCTTATGGCTCACGGACTCGTCCCCGTATCCGGTCCTTGTGGAGGATAGTGTAACGTCATCTCTGGACGAACCCTTCCACGCGCTGCTCAACCTCGACTCCATCGACGGGGGCACGGTCCTGATCGAATGGACCGCCATGTCAACGGGCCCAGTGCCTTCCGTGGAGCGTTCCCCTGGCGATCTACCCTACCCCGTCGCCGGGCAGCAGGACCTCGTTTGCTTGGACCTCGAAGCAGCCTTGGCGCTCGTCGAACGGGACCCTGCGTTCAACGACCTTCAAGCCTGGCGTGCAGCGCACCCCGAGCACCTGTTGCTCGGGTTTCGAGGCGCCTGCAATGACAACCGCCTGACCTATTGGTTCCTCACGTTCGCCGACCCTTCCGGCCGAGGGTACCGGGTCGACTTCCGCGACGAACCCTTGAGCCCGGCTGAGCGGCTCCAGGCGCGCGATCTCTCGTGGGAAGGGGCCGTTGTGACCCCTGCCTTCGACCCTGATGCCCTTTCGCGCGGCCTCGTCACCTTCGGCCACCTTCAAGATCAATGGTCCCGCTTCGCGCACGACCAGGACCTGCCGGCCGAGATCCGCAGCGTCAGGTGGGGTCTTACGTCGCCTTGGTGGGTCGAAGTCGATGGTTCGCCCGTCGTTTCTAACCCGCGGGACCTGGGCCCGCTGAGCGATCTCTTGAGCATGTCCACGGCGTTCTCCCGACTGGAGTCCGCGAACGGAGTCGAGTTCTGGAACACGACTGGCCTCACCATCAACGCGGTCACCGGGCAACTCGAGTTCGCCAGCAACGTCCTCCAGGATGACCGGCCGCTCATCGACGATGGTTCCAAACCGTCGCCAGTTTCTCGTCCCGGTTGGGTCACCTCCGATCGCGTGACAAGCACTGCGCCGCTCGCTTGGCAGAACGCCGCGGCCGCGGCGGTCTCGACGTCCTTTTTCGCGCTTTGGCTCGTCGGCTTCTTCTTTCCGCTCATCAAGTACACGCTCACCCAAGCGGCCGGACTCCTTCCGGGCTACGCCAAATTGCGAAAGGAGAAACTCCTCGACCACAAGCTGCGCGACGAACTCGTCGACATCATCAAGGCCGACCCCGGGCTCTCGGCGACCGACATCGCCGCCAAGGTCGACGCAGGCTGGAGCACCGTCGTCTACCATCTCGGCGTAATCGAGAGGAACGGCCTCGTCTCCTCACTCATCGACACGCGCCACCGACGGTTCTTCCCCGTCGGCGACATCCCTCATGGGCAACGCGGCCGCATCGCCGTCCTGCGCAACGAACGCACCCGGACGCTCCTCGACATCATCCGCGCCAAGCCCGGACAAAGCCAAGCCTCCCTCGGCAAACAGGTCGGCGTGAGCCGCCCCGCCGTCGCGTGGCACTTGGAACGATTGGAGCACGAAGGGTTCATCACGCGTCGTCGCTCCGGTCGATCCGTCCTCGTCTTCAGTGCCGACGCTCCCGCGGCCGCTCACGTCGGCGGCACGTTTCTCCCCGCGGAAGCGTCGTAAGGCGCCCGGGCCTCGCAAGTAAACCATCGTTTCCAATCTTCGTATATTGCGAGCGCAGACTCGCCGGTCTTGAGGCACGTTGGCCTCGGGAAACGAACCAGGATGATGCGAATCAGGATGTTGGCAGTCATGTGTCTTTTTGCGGGTTGTGTGTCCACGGTTACGCCGTCCGATGCGGCGGAGGTATCCGCTGCCGTGAAGCTCTCGGGCCCGAAGGCCTTGCCCGTCAATGCAGACCAGAATGAAGACCAAGGGTCCGTGCAGGTTCATGAATCCAGTTGGGCGCTCAGCGCGCGCGCCGACTCTTGCTATACTGGGTTCTTCTTGGCCGATCCCTGCTGCAACAGCTCCTACAGTTCCGCGATATACGGGTTCACGACGGGGATCAACTATTCGCGGTTCAAGGTCGCCGAGGCGACGCGCGGTGGCTCTTTCGAAGCTGTATTCATGTCAACGTCTCCGGCCGTCCAGCGATGGGGACTCACGTTCCTCAACGAGAACGACGACTGGATCGACGCGGACTATGGAGGGACGTTGGGCAAGACCTCCGTGCGGCTGGAGGGCCTCGTCCCAGCCACGGCATCGACCGCGATCGCCTGGTCGTGCTTGACCGGACCCGTCAGCTTCCGGTACGAGGCCCAGATGCAGTCTGCTTCGCCCATGGTCCATGGCGTCGACGCGTCGTGGCTTGTCGGAACAAAACTGCGCGCTGGATACTGTTACATCGGGATGCCCGGGCCAATCTCCTACCGTGACCCGGCGACCGAAGGCATCACGCACACGGCCTTCGAGGTGCCGGCGGAGACGCAAGGGGCGAAGTTCAAGATCAGCGCATACCACGTCGTTGACACCGTCGACCCCAGCATCGTGGTGACCTTCTTCGACGGCGCCGGGCGGCACCTCAGCGAGTCCTGGGGATACGGACCGCTCATCGGCAACATCGCCGTGGGGGACGGCGTGGTGCCGCCGAACGCGGCGCACGCCAGACTTTGGTCTTGCGTGAGCGGGCCCGTCGTTGCTACGTACCGCGCAAGTGGAGAACCATGATTCCGGGGAATGCCAACCCCACAATGGTGCGCAGGCTATCCGGCCTTCTTGCCTCCGCGTTCCTCCTTGCCGGCTGCGTGCAGGACGCAACGACGGACAACGCCGGGAGCGCGGTGATTCCCGCGCCGCTGGGCCCGGATCCCATCTTCGAGGCGGATGAGGCCCCGTCGGGGGGTGGGGAATTGGCGCAACGCGATGGTCGTGTGCGCCCGAATCTTCCGGCGGATTGTTTGCCCGGCCGACCGGTGTTGGTTCACCGGGCCGGCGGGGTCGCGGCCGATTCCTTCCCCGGTCCGCGGCCCGTCGCCTGTTATCACGACACGGGATACGACAGCGTGGAGCCGACCATCGGCGTCCTTTCGGACGGCACGGTGTTCATCGGTCCGGGGATGGTCGACTGGCCGGATGTGTTCCTGACGGGAGGCGAGATCGTCGAGGTGGGGGTGATCCGGACGCGCGACGAGGGAGCTTCGTGGGAACTCGTCCTTCCCGACATCGAAGGGATCGCCGCGCACCAAGCGACGCTCGATCCGTACCTTTACGTCGATCCGATGACCGACCGTGTGTGGCTCGAGGACCTCACCCATGCGGTCAACGTCGCGCTCAATTCGTGGAGCGACGACGGCGGCGCGACGTGGACGCATGCCTATGCGGGCGGGGTCCAGACGGATCACGTCACGGTCTTCGCCGGCCCGCCCGTCATGAGCCCGACGATCGGCTACGTGAACATCGTCCACCGTTGTGGGATGGGACTCGTCGCCACAAACATCGCATCGCTCGGCAGCCTGTGCCAGCGCTCGTTGACCGGCGGCAGCAGTTGGCTCCCGCCTGGAGAGCCCGCCTATGTGCACGGGCCAGGCGCTGCAGGCGTCGTGGGACCGGTTGGAGCGGTGGACTCGTGCCGCGGAGGCAACGGACACGGCTTTGCGACCGACACTGGACGCATCTACCTTCCAAGAGGCCACTGCGGTCAACCGTTCCTGGCCTGGTCGGATGACGAAGGCCTCATCTGGATGCGCGCGCAGGTCTCCACGCTGGGTGTGGCCTGCGATGCAGCGACGACTGATCCTGAGCTCATCGTGCCGACGTGCGCGGACGGGCCCGGCGTCGGGATCGACAACGCGGGCACCTTGTACTACGCGTGGATTGCCGCCGACCATCTTCCGTACATGGTCACCTCGCGCGACGGAGGCAAGGAGTGGACCGTCCCGATCCAGATCGGCGTGGCGGGGTTGACAGAAGCATCGCACCTCAAGCTCGCGGCCGGCGCCGCGGGAAAGATCGCCTTCGTGTATTACGGAAGCCAGAACAGCCCCGGCGCCCCCTGGAACGCGGGCTACGAGGAGACGACGTGGAACGCGTACATGGCGGTGAGCTTGAACGCAGACGCCGAACACCCGATCTTCGCGTCGTTCCAGATGAACGACCCGGGCGACCCCATGGTGAGACATGTCTGCGGACAGCTTCGATGCGACGGAGCCGGCGATTTCATCGACCTTCGGATCGCACCCGACGGGACGCCGTGGGCTCCTGTCGTCGACGCTTGCGTGGATGCGTGCGTGACCGACTCGTCCCAACTCAACAATGGCTCGGGCGTCGCCGCGGTGCGTCTATGGAACGTCGACCTGTGGGGATCAGAAGACCCCAATGGCCCTTACCCGTGACCTTCGCTCCTACTCCGAGCGCGGTCCGCTGTTCTTGTTCAAGTCCGCGTCCGGGTCCGGCTGGGGCGGGGTGAAGAACACCGACGCGTCGCGCTCCACGATCGGGAGTTGGAGGGTGCTCAAACCGTTGCCCCACTTGAGGGTCACGGGGGCGGGGACCGTGTTGATGTGGTCGGCGTACGTGTACTGCCAGACGCGGAGCATGAGCTGCGAGCCTGCCGGGATGACCGCATCCATGGGTTCGAACTCCATCTTCATGACGAGGTCTTGGCCGGGGACGACGGGTTGCGGTTCGTCTCCTCCGGCGGCGTACATGATGTTCATCTGGGTCCAGGCGATGCGTTTCTCGCCCGTCTCGTTGACGAAGTAGAGGTAGGCGGCGAGGTCTCCCGTCGTGCTTTGCGGGGTGACCGTCACGTGCAAGCGGGGCAAGCCCGAGAGGATGGTCTCGTTGTCGATGTCCATCTGGAACTCGACGCTCTGGCAGGCGAATTCGCGGAAGTTCTCGCAGCCGGTCTCGCCGCCGGGGTTCGGCATGAGTTGCATGCTTCCGGCGGACGTCGGTTCGGTGGCGAGCGCGCCTCCGGGTCCGAGGTGGCGCATGTCCCACGTCGCATCGTGGGGCGGGAAGTGTTCCTCGTTTCGCCACGTGCAGCCCACGGCGTCCATGATCTGCACCGGGGGTCCGGTGTCGACCATGGTGAGGCCCTTGAGCTCGTGGTCGAACCAGTGGAGCATGATCTCGGCCCAGTCCCAGCGGACGTTGGCGAGGCCGCAGTTTGCACTCTCGTGCTCGCCGGGGCGGTCGGGGTACATGTGTCCCCATTGGCCCCAGAGTTGTTTCACCAGGTGGCCGCGGCTTTCGAACTGGTCGGCGACCGGGGCTCCCATGTGGGGCTCGACGTTCCAGTCCTGGAGTCCGTGGATCA
>CAYOZB010000081.1:0-13267 GCA_964408365.1 uncultured Halobacteriales archaeon
GCTTGCTGGCGACCGCGTCGCCGTTGCCGAAGTAGGGGCCGGCGTCGACGATGACCGGGACCTTGGTGCCTTCCGGGACGTCCGGAAGCCAGAGGCCCAAGTGGGCGCCGGAGCCGGGCACGCCGGGGGCGACGTTGCCGCCCTCGTACACGAAGTCGCTGGGGACGATGATGTTCAATCCGAGCTCAAGGGGGGTCTCGGGGCTGAATCCGTAGGGGCCCTTCGCGAGGGTGTAGGAGTAGCTGCCCGTGAAATCGTAGAGACCCTCGTACACAGTGTTGTTGAACTTGGGGTTCGCCGCGATCTTCTTGGCTTCCTCGGCCTGCCGCTCGTCGGTCGGGTCGGTGCCCGAGAGGCAGCCGGCGAAGGCGCCAGCAAGGAAGATCGCAGTAATGAATAGCGGCCCGGTTCGGGTCATAATCCGTTGGCACAAACGGGTCGTTGATAAGGTTTGTCGACCTGCACCCGCGCCGAAAAGGGCGGTCTCCACGCGCACGGGAGGGTCAACCGCCGATGATGACGGCGTGATTCTCGGCCCGGTTGTTGTACGTGACCGGGAACACCGCGACGGCTTCGCTGTTCGAGGCCGTCAAGCCGATGTAGTCCCCGAGGAAGAACGGCTGCTGCTGGTGTTTGGAGAAGTAGGGCACGAAGGACTCGGCCGTGAGTCGGATGTTCGGGTCGGGCCGTACGTCTTCGAACGCGGCGGCCGAGCCCAAGGGGATGTGGGCATAGTAGACGTCAAGGAGTTGCCCGTCGAGTGTGGGATCGTTGCGTCCATCGAACCAGATGAGGTGGGCGTCGCCGTTCGGGCTTGCCGCGACCGCTGGGATGAACTGGTCGGCCAGGACCGCGTCGTCGTTGACGACGATGGGCGTCTTCCACGTGTCGCCTCCGTCGAAGCTCGCCGTGAAGAGGACGTCCTCCTGCTGATCTGAACGTCGGGAATGCCAGGCGAGATAGATCGCACCGGTTCCCATCGCGACGGCCATGTTGCAGTTCACGGGCGTCCGCCACGCATGACCCAAGACGGGAAGTCCGCCGACGACCGGAGTGTTGACGCTCCCCGCGTACGGCGCGACATGGCTGGGCGTCGGCCAGGTCTCGCCGCCGTCGAGGCTCTTGGCGAACGCGATGCCGCCTTGACCGACGCCGCACGCGTACACGGTTCCGTCCGGCGCGACGGCGACCTGCGCGAAATCCATCCCGTTGAAGCAGAACGGTCCCTGCCAAGTCTCGCCGGAGTCGTCGCTGTACGTGATGGCTTCGCCGCCGTCGCAGGTTGCACGGGTGATCGAGTACACGCGGTTGATCCGGTAATCGGTCGCTCCCCAGTTCTTGTCATTGCCGCCCACGAACGCCATCGCGACCTCCTCCCAGGATTCTCCTTGGTCCGAGGTCCGGTACGTGAAGATGCCCTCACCGGTGTCGAGCGTCATCATGAACGCGTTGCCGAGTCCATCGAACGCGGCCACGGGATCCGACTCGCATCGATCCGTGGCGGGGCCGCCTGTGGGACTGACGACCGGGCGCGGGTACCCGTCCTTCCACGTCCGTCCCCCATCGGTCGACGTGTACACGCTTACGGAGACGCAGCCGTCGTTGCGGTAGTCCTTGCTTCCCGCGAGGAGGAAAGATGGATTGGTGTAGTCCTGGGCGACCATCACTTCGTTCGCCGGGCCGGTGGCCTCGGTCGTGAGCTGCCGCAAACAGACGCCACCGTCGCAGAGGAGCTTCGTGAAATTGGACGCTGGAGTGTCCATGATGGCCAGGGACGGCCCTTGGTACGGCGTGAGACCGGGCGCGCGTTGGCCTTGGAATTTTTGCATGTTTTGGTTGGCCGTCGGCTCGCTGGACAAGCAACCGGACATCGCAAGTCCGGATCCGACGAGCAAAGCGAGGACCAAACCGCCGCGCATGCGGTCTCAAGGCGATGCCGCCGCTCAAAAACGTATTGGTGACGCCGTTAGTGGTTGTCGACGTCGGGGGCGTCCTGGAAGTAGTCGAATTGGGCCTCGACGGCGAATGTCTGGTAGGCGTTGACGGAGGCGACCTCGTTCGCGGCGACCCCGACGAAGATCTCGATCGGGATCCCGTTCCGCTTCATGGCGGGGGTGATGAGGTCGCTCGTGAGTTCGATGGTGATGGGCGAGGTGCCTTCTGCGACGAGGCGGTCCTCCCCGTTCGCGAACCCGCCGGCTTCGGGGAACGCGACTTCCAGCCGCATCACTTCGCTGCCATACGCTTGTTTGTTCCAGTCGAGTCGGATGTAGCCGCTGATGAGTCCTTCCCCGAGGAACCAACCGCGCGGATGGTCGCGCTGGACGAGCCCTTGGTCTTGGCAGTGCGGACTCGTCGCGAGGGGTTGGACGTAGACGGTGGGTTCGCAGACGCCTTCGAAGTAACGGAAATCGGAGAAATGCGCATCGCGCGGCGCGTCGCGCAACGTGATCCGTTCGACCTGCTTCGGGTCGCCTTCGATGGCGACCTTGCTGATGTTGGGGTAGAATCCGATGCGGTGGACGTGGACGGCGTAGCGACCCGGCGTGGCGATCTGGAAGTACGTGTTCCCCACGTCGTCGGTGGTGCCGTTGAGCCCGAGTCCGACGACGCTCACCTTCGCTCCTTTGATCGGCAGGTACTCGTCACTGATCACGAGCACGCGAAGCAGCGTGGTCTGCGGTGCTGGAGCCTGCGAAAGTTCCAACGGTTTCGACACGGCTTCTGTGGAGCCGTCGGCGCAACCGGCAAACAGCATGCTGAGTAGGACAACGGCTACCAACGTGGTCCTGCCCCGCATCATTGAAAAAAGCCGCTTCTGGCTTCTTCTAGCTTGTGGGCGAGTAGGTGAACAAGTCTCACGTGCGCGCCGCGAACGTCCCGGCTCGCGCGGCGTACCAGATGAGGAACAAACCGCCGCCTACGAGTACGAGGGCGCTGAGGATTTCGATGGGTCGGGAATAGCGTCCGAGGAACCCTGCGAGGTGTCCGCGGGCGGCGGACGCGGCGACGGTGACGGTGACCATGAAGAAGGCGCCCGTAAACGCGTAGGCGGATACGATGAGTGTTCCGAGGAAAGGGCCGTACGCGGCGGCCGTGACGAGGACACTCAGAAGGACCGGCGCGGTGCAACCCGCGGCGGCGGCGCCGTACCCGATCCCGTAGGCGAAGAACGCGGCGCCGTGGTCGCCGCGTTCGGTCTGGACGTCGTGGGCCCACCGTTGGAGGGGACTCGTGAGTCGCTGGAGGGTGGTGGAGAAGGGACGCGTGAGAAGGAGCACGCCGAAGGCGACGAGGAGGAATCCCACGAGCGGTTGCAGATAGGGCACGTTTCGGGTCAGCGTGGGTCCGGCAAGGAGCGCGAGTCCTCCGACGCTGAAGAAGATGAGGAGTACGCCGAGGGCTGCGATGCTTCCGACCTTCAACGCGCGCGTTGCGCTCCCGGCGCCCGTCTGCACGGTGCGCATCACGTAGGCGGGTAGCATGCCGACCGCGCAGGGGGAAAAGAATGCGGCTGCGCCTGCGACCATGGCGAGTCCGAGGATGCTGTATTGGACGACGCCGAGCGGAGGTCGGCGGCCAGCAAGGGCGTCGTCGACGACGTCCCGGAACTCGGCTGCCGACGTGACCCCGGAGCGTTCGAACACGACGTTGCCGTCAACGTCGAACACCACGACGCGGGCGATCTCGTACGTGTTGTACTTCTGCCGGACGTCATCCGTGTCTTGCGCGACGGTCCACGTGATGTTGTGCGCTGCTTGGTACGCGCGAAGATCGTCCATCGTTTCGGTCGGGTCGATGCCGAGGGAGAGGATCGTGATGGGTTGGTTCTCCCACGCAGGCATGTTCTCTTTGAGGTTCGCTTCGACGATCTGGCAGCTTGCGCACCACGTTGCGAAGAGATCGAGGATGACGACTTCGCCCGTGTGGTTCGTCAGAGTGAAGGTCGAATTGTCGGTCGTGGGGACGGTGAAATCGGGCGGCCGTTGGGGCGTCGTGACGGATTCGAAGGCGATGTAGCTGCCCCCGAGGAGTCCGACGCCGAGGAGGATGAGGAGCGTGACGACCTCGGGGCCGACCTTCACTGGCGTCTCCTCCACGCCAGGAGGGCCAGCACCGCGAGCGCGAGGACCGGGAGGATTCCTGGGCTCGGCGATTCAGGCGCCGGCTCGAGCGTGTAGTAATAGTAGATGTCGCCGCCGGGTGGCAGATCGACAGGGCGGGCCGGGAAGTGCATGAGCGGGGTGGTCTCGTTCGCTCCGTCGATGTAGCGGATCTCGAACTTGTAGCCGACCTCCGTGACCCCGCGGAAGAATTTGGCGTGTTCTAAATCCCACGGGATGAGGCCATCGTAGATGAGCGGCGCTCCGGAGATGAGACGGATCACGGGAGCACACGCGTAGCGCTGGACGCGGCAATAGATAGCTCGGACGGAGTCAATCTTCGTGTCGTTGTCGACGTACACGTGTATGCTCACGGGTTGGCCCGCGACGGGCAAAGCAGGGATGTGGTGCGCGTCCACGACGTTTGCGGAGTGGATCGAGGAGTTCCCGTGCCCGGATGCGAGGGGCGCCATGGCGACGGCTACAAAGAGTAGGCCGAGGAGGGGTCGCAGGGGGAACATTGGATTCATGGGGGTTCAAAACCGCTTCGACGAGCCTGTTAGGCGAGGCGGGTCCCGGTCATGGCTTCGTGTTCCAGCCGCGCTTCGATCGCTTCCAGCACGGCGGAGTCCTTCTTCACCAACGTTCCGGTGAACGCGACCGCGCTGCAGGGTACGGCCGACTTGGCGTCGTAGACGCGTTGTCCGCCGACCCAGGTCTCGTGGACGCAGGTCTTCGCGATCTCGGTGGGTGGGATCGTGAGGATGTCGTTTTCGAAGATGACGAAGTCGGCGAGTTTTCCGGCTTCGAGGCTGCCGACCTTGTCTTCCATGAACACGTTGTAGGCCGCGTTGATGGTCACGGTGCGCAATGCTTCTTCGATGGTGAGTCGTTGGTCCGGGTACCAGCCGCCGGGTGGGGTGCCGTCGAGTTCTTGTCGGGTGACGACGCGTTGCAACCCCCAGAGGGGAGGCAGGACTTCGATGGGGAAATCGCTTCCTCCGGCCATGACGACTCCGGCGTCCATCATGTCCTTCCACACGTAGGACGTGGCGACGCGTTCGGGTCCGAGGGCCATTTCGGCAAAACGTTGGTCGGTCGTGGCGAAGCTCAACTGGAAACTGGCGACGGCGCCGATCTCCGCCATGCCGCCGACAAGCGTGGGTTTCATGACTTGGGCGTGTTCGAACGTGAACCGCGGGTTCGGCTCGGTTTCCGGAGGCATGCTGGCGTCGTACGCGTCGAGCATGACGAGCACGCCTTTGTCGCCGATGGTGTGGGTCGCGGGTTTCAAGCCGGCGTCGACGGCGCGGCGCACCCAGTCGTTGGCTTCGGCTTGTTCCAAGAACAGGACGCCACGGGTGAAGGGTCGGTCGGTGTAGGGTTCGATCACTGCGCTCGTGCGCGGACCGAGCCAGCCGTCGGAGTAGAACTTGATCCCAGCGACGCGCACATAGTCGGTGCCCCACCCGTTTTGGATGCCGCGTTGGCGGGCTTCGTCGAGTTGTGGTGGGGTGAGGTAGAGGCTTTGTCGAAGGGTGGTGAGGTTCTTGGTTTCGAGGTTCTGCAGCACGGTGATGTAGTCCCAGCTCGAGGTGCCGGCTTCGACGGTCATGGTGAGTCCCATCGCGTTGGCCTGTTCCATGGCGCATTTCAAGCCGCGTTCGGCGGCGGCTTTGTCGGCGATGGTGGTGGAATCATCCACCGGCGTCTGGCCGGACGCGTTGGTCTGCATGTGTCCCAACGCGATCTGTGCGCGGCTGACTTCGTATTCCATGCCGGCGAGTTGGGAATTGTCGAACGTGGGGGCGAACGGGTTGTTCGCCAGGTCGCAGTCCCAGGCGGCTCCAACGCGGACGAAGTGGGTGTGGGAGTCGATGAGTCCAGGGGTGATGCGTCGCCCGCCCCCGTCGATGATGTTGGCGTCCGGGTACTGGGCGCGCGCGTCGGATTCGTTTCCGACGAACAGGATCGTGTGGTTCTGGAACGCCATGGCTTGGGCTTCGGGGTTGGCGGGGTCGGCGGTCCAGATCTTTGCGTTGGTGATCAGGTGGACAGCGTTGGGGTCGAAGGTGTCGGTTCCGGTGAAGCAGCCTGCGAGTGCGGGCAGCGCGACGAGGACGGCAAGGAGTGGGGCGGCACGCATCATGGGTCGGACGTGGCTCTGGATGAAAAAACCGACGGGGCTCCTACGTGGCAGAGGAGGTCGCCGTGAGTCCTTCTGCGGTGGCCCGCTTCCCGGCTTCGGTGCCGAAGATGACGTCCTCCCACCACAAATTGAGGATGATCGCGGCGGGGGGTGCGAGGCTGTGTTTGACGCTGTACTCTCCGCCGGGGTTGAGACGGCCGCTGATCGTGAGAACGTAGTCCCCAAGTTCTTGGACGGTAAACGAGTTTGCGCGCGTCGTCATGCCCGTGCCGGGCGCCACCGACGCGTCGCCCAATGTCTCCTCGAGGACCACGATTCCGCTGGGTGCGCGGAGTGTGAAGGTGATGTTGCTTCCGCGGGTCGCCGTGTCTTCGAGCGTGAGCTCGATGGCAGCGATGGAGCCGAGTTGTTTGACCGTGAACAAGGTCTGTTCCTGTGTCACGCTGGGCGCGGGGCCGGAGGAAGAGGATTCGCCGAACGTGGTCTTTGAGGGGTTCCCGGTCGCGGTGCCGTTTCGGAGGACGAGGTGGATCTCGTAGTCGCTTACGGCCGAGTGGCCTTGGCTTGCGTTCTTGGGATTGTAGACTTCGGTCTTGTTCTGGTTCGCGTAGATGGCCCCGGTGGCGTTGTCGCGGACGCCGTTTCGGATGACCATGAAATGCGCGGTCCAATTGAGGTCGCCCGTCAGGGGATCCGCGTACGGTTTCCCGCCGTAGTGGATCGTGGCTTTGCCCCAAGCCGCCATCTCGAGGTCGACGCGTGGGATGGACGTGTCTCCGACGCCGGAGTCTCCGTGTTCGATGAGGTTGGACGCGATGCCTCCGTCATGGAACGGTTTGGATTCGGCGAACTGTTCGAACAGCACATCGAACGTCGTGGGACCGATCTTTCCTTTCGCGATGGCCCGGCCCGTGTTGTCGGCGTCGTTGACGGCGATGTACACGGGACCGTCGAAGGGGACGATGCCGCGGCCATTGTAGGCGAATCCACTGGTGTAGCTGCCCTTGGAGCCGTACGCTTCGAAGGCAGAGGTCCGTTCGGGTTCGAGACAGCCTGCACTGGCCGCCGCGAACAGCATTACGGCGATGAGCGGACCGAACTTGTTCGACAAGGCGGTTGGGTCGTAGGCGGGGTTCTTGAAAAATGTGTCGCGCTACGGGCCCAGGGTGGCCCGTTTGAGATCCTTGAAGAACCGTCGTAGTGGCCGTCCTTCGTCGATGGCGTCGACGACGGCGCTTCCGACGATCACGCCGTCCGCGCCAGCGGCGCGCAGTGCCTTCACGTGTTTGGGTGTGGAGACGCCGAACCCGACGCAGAGTGGCGGATCGTCCTTGGAAGAACGGAGTTTGCGCACGCGCCGGAGCAAGGACAAGGTGTCGTCGGAGACGTCGCGTCGGGCTCCGGTCGTGCCGTAGACGGCGACGAGGTAGAGGAATCCGGTCGACGCGGCCAACGCTTTCTTGGCGCGCGCGTCGCTCGTTGACGGCGCCACGAAGAAGGTGGTCGCAAGACGCGCCTGGTTCCAGGCTTTTCGGAATTCGCCGGCGTCTTCGAGGGAGATGTCGGGGACGATGGCTCCGTCCATGCCTGCAGCGGACCAGGCCTTGGCGGTCTTCGCGAAACTGTCTTTGTAGAGGAGGTTCGCGTAGGTCATGCCCAGGACGGGGAGGTCGAATCCTTCCTTGCGCATGTCGGCGACGAGTTCCAAGCATTTGCGCGGCGTGACGCCTTTCTTGAGCGCGGCGTGCGAAGCGCGTTGGATGGTGGGTCCGTCGGCGACGGGATCGCTGAACGGGATTCCGAGTTCGACCACGCTCGCGCCGCCTTCGAAAGCCGCCCAAAGGTGTTCGCGCGTCGCGGCCAGAGAGGGGTAGCCGGCGACGAAGTACGGGATGAGGCCGGCTTCTTTTCGGAGTCGGAGTCGGTCGAAGCGTTCGGCGACGCGCTGGATCCCGTTCAGAGTTTCACCCCGAAATAGTCGGCTGCGGTGTGGACGTCTTTGTCTCCGCGTCCGGAGAGGGTGACAATGATGCGTTTGGAGCGGGGGAGTTTGGGTGCGCGTCGGATCGCTTCCGCAAGTGCGTGGGCAGATTCGATCGCGGGGATGATGCCTTCGTTCTTCGATAACAGGTCGAAGGCGTGCATCGCTTGGTCGTCGGAGACCGGGACGTATTCGACGCGGCCGGAATCCTTCCAGAACGAGTGTTCCGGCCCGACGCCGGGATAGTCGAGGCCTGCGCTGATGGAATGCGTTTCCTGCACTTGTCCTTCTTTGTCGAAGAGCAGGTAGGACAATGCTCCGTGGAGGATGCCCGGTTTTCCTTTCGACAGGGTCGCGCTGTGTTTGCCTTTGGACCCGCCGGCTTCGGCGCCCACAAGCTTCACCGTCCGGTCCTTCGCGAACGGTGCGAACGTGCCGGCCGCGTTGGATCCTCCGCCGACGCACGCGATGAGATAGTCAGGATGGAACCGTTGCTTCTTGGCCTGGACACGGATCTCGTTGCCGATCACCGATTGGAAGTCGCGCACCATCCGCGGATAGGGATGCGGCCCGACGACGCTGCCGAGACAATAGTAGGTGTCACGGGCGTTGGCGACCCAGTCCCGCAACGCGTCGTTGATGGCGTCCTTGAGCGTGCGGCTGCCGCTCTTGACGGGGTGGACCTTGGCACCCATGAGTTCCATGCGGAACACGTTGAGTCGCTGGCGCTGCGTGTCGACTTCCCCCATGTACACTTCGACCGGGATGCCGAGGACGGCACCGGCCATCGCGGTCGCGACGCCGTGTTGACCGGCGCCGGTTTCTGCGATGATCCGTTTCTTCTTCATCCGCCGAGCGAGGAGTCCCTGGCCCATCACGTTGTTGAACTTGTGAGCGCCGCCATGGACGAGGTCCTCGCGTTTGAGCCAGATCTGCGCGCCGCCGAGTTGCTTCGATAACCGTTTGCAATGGTAGAGCGGCGTCGGGCGGCCGCCGTACTGGGTGAGGTATTCGTTGAGTTCTTGGCGAAAGTTCGGGTCTTTTCGTGCCGCGTCGTATGCGGCTTCCAGTTCGTGGAGGGGTTCCAGCAAGGTCTCGGCGACGTATTGTCCGCCGTAGGCACCGTAGTAGCCGCGGGTCATGGCAGGACGAGCTCCTTCACACTCGTGGTTCCGTCGAGCAGGCTGGTGCCGACGAGGAACGCGTCCGCGACGGAGGCGACCCTGTCGAGGTCGGCGCGGCTCTTGAAGCCACTCAGGGACACGACCGGGTGTTCTTTCTCGAAGCCGGCCGCGATGTCGATGGTGCGTTGCAGGTCGACCTGGAACGTCCGGAGGTCGCGGTTGTTGATGCCGATGAGGTCCGTGTCGCTCGCGAGCGCTTCTTCGTACTCTTTTCGGTTGGCGACCTCCAGGAGGACTTCGCGTCCGGCGAGGTGGCAGTATTCGATGAGGGTCTGTAACCGGCTTCGGGGAAGGATGCTTGCGATGAGCAACACGGCCGAGGCACCGTAGTGGGCGGCGCAGTCGATCTGTTCCTCCGCGAGGACGAAATCTTTCATCAAGACCGGGAGTCCTTTTCGGACGCCGAGCTTGAGGTTCGCGAGCGACCCGTGGAAATGCTTGGGTTCGGTGAGGACGCTCAACGCGCAGGCGCCTTCTTCGACGAAGCGGTCGACGTAGGCCTCCAATCCGCCTTCGATGAGTTTCCCGGTGGTGGGGCTCGCGGGTTTGACCTCCGCGATGATGGCGCGCACATTGTCCGCCTGGGCCGCCGCGATAGCTTTCACGAGGCTCGGAGCGTACCGGATCTCGCTTGCCGGACGGTAGTATCCGGCCTTGATGGTCTCGCGCGTCGTGTCGATGAGCTCGTGGAGGAGATTCACTGCGAAGAGACCTCGATGCGCCGCGTAGCCGCGGTGAACTCATCAAGCTTCTTCAGGGACGCGTCGGTCTCGAGCACCTCTCGAGCGCGTCGGATGCCCTCCTCGATGCTTTTCGCCTTGTCGCCGACGTAAATGGCCAGTCCGGCGTTGTATTCGACGATGTCCCTGCGCGCTCCGCGGGCTTTTCCGGCCAGGATGCGGCGGACCTCTTTGGCCGATTCTTGGGGCGAAAGAGGCGCCCATTCCGTCGGATTGTACTTAGGGTAGCCGAAATCGGTGCCTTTGATCGCGTAGCGTCGGACCCATCCGTCGCGCACCTCGCACACGTGCGTCGTGCCGGCGAGGTTGGCTTCGTCCATTCCTTCGCCGTGGACCACGAGGGCGTGCTCGGCGCCGAGTCGCTGCAACACTTGTGCCATGGGTTCGACGTGCTCTTCATCGAACACGCCGAGGACCTGGCCTTTGGCGCCGGCGGGGTTGGTGAGGGGGCCGAGGACGTTGAAGACGGTGCGGATCTGCAATGCGTTGCGGGTCGCGGCGGCGTTCTTCATGGCAGGGTGGAAGTTCGGTGCGAGAAGGAATCCGACGCCGACCTCTTCGATCACGGCTTCGACGTTCTTGGGGGGCAGGAGCATGTTGACGCCGAGGGCGGAGAGGACGTCGGCGCTGCCGGAGGGTCGGGTGATGCTCTTGTTCCCGTGCTTGGCGACGGGCACGCCTGCTGCGGCGGCGACGAAGGCGCTGGCGGTGGAGATGTTGAAGGATTTGACCGAGGCGCCGCCGGTTCCGCACGTGTCGATCAGGCGGCCTTTGACCTTGGGGTTGATGCGGATCGCGCGTTGGCGCATGGCGCGCGCGAAGCCCGTGATCTCGGGGATGGTTTCGCGTTTGTACCGCATCACGACGACGAAGGCGGAGATGAGTTCCGCGGACGCGTCGCCGCTCATGAGTTCCATCATGGCTTGGAAGGCTTCGTCCTCGGTCAGACTCTGGCCGGCCATCACTTTCTTGAACGCTTCGAGTAGGGCCATTATGGTCGCCTTCCTTGTGTTTTCTTGAGGAAATTCTTGATGATCTTCATGCCGGACTCGGTGCCGATGGATTCGGGGTGGAACTGTACGCCTTCGATGGGGAGGGTCTTGTGCCGTACGCCCATGATTTCGCCGTCCGCTTCGGCGGTGATGACCAAGTCCGATGGCAGGCTTTTGCGTTCGGCGATGAGGCTGTGGTACCGCACGACGCGCAACGGGTTGGGAAGTCCTTGGAACACGCCTTTGCCGTCGTGTTTGACGTTGGAATATTTTCCATGAAGGGGTTCGCGCGCGTGGACGACGTTTCCACCGTATTGGTCGACGATGCCTTGGTGTCCTAGGCAGACGCCGAGCGTGGGGATGGTCTTGCTCAGTTCTTTCAGCACCACTCCGCAGATGCCGAAGTCGCGTTCGTTGTGGGGATGGCCGGGGCCGGGGGAGATGACGATGCCTTTGGGTCGGAGTTTCTTGATCTGTGCGAGGGTGATCTCGTCGTTCCGTTTCACGAGGACGTCCGTGTGGGCGCCGATGTATTGGGCCAGGTTGTACGTGAAGGAGTCGTAGTTGTCGAGGATGAGGATCAAGCGGTCACCTCGAGGAATTTCAGCATCGAATCGGCCTTGTGCTGGGTCTCTTCGTATTCTCGCACGGGGTCGCTGTCTTGGACGATTCCGGCTCCGGCTTGCACGGACAGTTTTCCGTCTCGGGCGAACAGTGTGCGGATCGTGATCGCGGTCTCGATGTCTCCATTCAATCCGAAGTATCCGACGGATCCGGCGTAGAATCCGCGCGGCTCGCCTTCGAGTTCCTGGATGGTCTGCATCGCACGGATCTTCGGGGCTCCGGTGACTGTGCCTGCGGGGAAGATGCTTCGGAACGCGTCGAGGGGCGTCTTGTCTTTGCGAAGACGGCCGGTGACGCGGCTGACGATGTGATGGACGCTGGAGTAGGACTCGACGGTCATGTAGTCGGGGACCTTGACGCTGCCGTATTCGCTCACGCGTCCGACGTCGTTGCGAGCGAGGTCGACGAGCATGAGATGCTCGGCGTTCTCCTTGGGATCCTTGCGAAGCTCTTCGATGAGTCGGCGATCCTCGGCTGGAGTGGCGCCTTTGGGTCGGGTGCCTGCGATGGGGAACGTTTCCACGTTGCGGTCTTCGACGCGGACCAACATTTCGGGGCTCGAGCCGACGATGACGTCGTTGCCGTAGTCGAGGTAGTACATGTACGGCGAAGGGTTCCGGACGCGCAACTGTTCGTAGATGCGGTCCAGATCGCCGCGATAGGTCGCGTTGAAGCGTCGTGAGAGGACGGTTTGGTAGGTTTCTCCGTCGCGGATCCGTTTTTTCGCCTCGTTCACCATCTCGACGAACTCTTCCTGGGTCTTGGAGCTCGTGACGGGTCCGATGGAGAGCGTTTCCCGTTTTGGGTCGGGGCCATCCGCCGCGCGTTTCACGTCTTCGGAGCGGTCCTCGTCGACCGTGACGTACGCGACGCTTCCGGTGAGGTGGTTGTAGACGACGGCGTCCTTGTAGAGACCCATGATGTAGTGGGGCGGCTTGGCGGGATGTTTCGGGAGATCGAAGTTTCGCACCGCATCGTAGGCGATGGCGCCGACGAGTCCGCCGACGAATCCTTCCGCTCGGGGCATCTTGTGTTGCTTGACGACCTCGGACGCGATCGTCATGGGGTCGTTGCCGTTTCGGTCGCGAAAAAACTCCTGTGGCTCGAAGCCGAGGATGGAGAAGCGGGCCATGCGTTGGGGTCCGGCGCGGCTTTCGAGCAAGAATGCGTGCTTGTGTTTGCGGCGGACTCGTTCGAAGAGTTGGTGCGGAGAAAGGAAAACCGGGACGGGGATTCGGCGAATCTTGGCCATGACAGTAGGAGTAGAACGTAGTTCTCTGTCCTACTTATGGCTTTGTTGTACAATTCTTGTTGGTAATGTATGATATTTACTAACATTGAAGTACATAAGAAAACAGTAGAGCATATGTATGTGCCACAGGTACACGAGCGACTACGCTTAAATCGTGCTATCAAGTGGCACGGCCTCTAAAGAGCTTCAGTGAACCAACCATGACCGGCAAAACGCTCCGAATCCGACGCATCGCCCGCGAA
>CAYOZB010000082.1:0-13168 GCA_964408365.1 uncultured Halobacteriales archaeon
CGGCATCCTCATCGAGGAGCGGCTCGAAGGGGAGGAATTCACGATCCAATGTTTCAGCGATGGTCGACGCGTGGTTCCGACGGTCGCCATCCAGGACCACAAGCGGCTCCTCGAAGGTGACCAAGGACCTAACACGGGAGGCATGGGCTCCTATTCCCAGCCCGACGGGCTCTTGCCGTTCTTGGACAAAAATTCCTTGGAAGAGGCCGTCACGATCGTCCGGAAGATCGTCGCCGCTCTCGCCACCGAGAACCGTTCCTACGTGGGCCCGATCTACGGCCAGTTCATGCTTACCAAAGAAGGTCCGAAGGTCATCGAGATCAACGCACGCTTCGGCGACCCGGAAGCGATGAACGTGCTTTCGCTCCTCGAAACGCCGTACGCGGAGATCGCTTCGCGGATGGGATCGCACGGTTTGGCGGGGATCGATCCGCGGTTCCTGCGCGTCGCGTCCGTCGTCAAGTATGTTGTCCCGGAAGGGTACGGCTCGAAACCGGTGTCTGGCATCGAGATGAAGGTCGACCTCAAGAAGATCGAAGCCTCCGGCGCCGAACTCTACTACGCCAACGTCGAAGAAAAAGCACCGGGCCGGTTGGTCTGCGGGACGAGTCGCGCCGTCGCTGTGTTGGGTCGCGGTGAGACCATCCACGCCGCCAGTGAGGTGTGCGAAGCGGCGTTGAAGCACATCAAAGGCGACAAGCTTCACGTGCGGCATGACATCGGCACGCAACAATTACTGGATCGTCGCGTCGCACACATGCGACAATTACGGGGGCGTCGAACATGAGCAAAGAAGGCGTATTCACCTATCTTGTAGGAACAGCAGGCGCCGGAAAATCGCACCTCGCGGGCGCCATGAAGGATTGGTGCACGACCCACAGCATCGACACCATCATCCTCAACCTCGACCCCGGCGTGGAAAGCCTTCCCTACGAGCCCGACATCGACGTGCGCGACTGGGTGAACATCAAGGACATCATGAAAAGCCACGGACTCGGTCCGAACGGAGCCCAGGTCGCCGCCGCGGACATGATCGCCATGCAAGGCAAGGAGATCGTCGCCGCGTTGGAGGAATTCAAGAGCGACTATGTGCTCGTCGACACGCCGGGCCAGATCGAACTCTTCGTGTTCCGCCAAGCCGGATTGTACATCACCCAGCTTCTTGCGCCGGAGCGTAGTTTGATCGCGTACTGTTTGGACCCCGTGCTCGCCCGTAGCCCCTCGAGTTACGTCAGCCAACTCCTTCTCTCGACAAGCGTCCAGTTCCGCCTCGGTCTCCCGGTCGCGAACCTGCTCACCAAATCGGACCTCCTGACCGAGGAGGATCTCAAGGGCATCCTCGCCTGGAGTGCCGACCCGCTCGAGCTCGAGGCCTCGGTTCAACAGGAACAAGAATCGATCTACCGCGAGATGAGCGTCGACCTGTTCCGCCTAATCGAAGGCCTGGGCGCGTTGCCGCCCATTTACCCGACGAGCGCCATGACAGGCGACGGGCTCGATGATCTCTATGCCCACATCCAGCAGTCGTTCATGGGCGGAGAGGACATCGCGTCGGAAGAAACGGACAAATTCCAGACGTAGCCGTCCAGAGTTCGCCGCCATCCCCATCACGGCGAGGTGGGCGCGGAAGACTACTCCGCCATCCCGCACACGTAGAATTGGACACAAAAACGCTTAATGCGAAGGCCCGCTTGGGCGGCGTATCCCCATGGTTTGGTTGGGCGGCACCTTCGCGGTGCGCGAATTCACGCTGGAGGAGACGGTGATCATGGGCATCGTCATCGCGTTCGGCATCGGTTTCCTCGCCTGGTTATTGGCTGGGTATTACGAACGTCGCGGCGGGTTCGGCAAAAAGTAGCCCGTTCTGCGACGAGCGTGCCAGTCGTTTGGCGCTCGTTCGGTGAAGTTGGTGGCCCGCTTCGTTTACGCGATGGTCATCATGCTGCTCGCGTCGGGATTCTGGTGGTATTATTGGCCCTCGTTGCCGAGCTGAGGCTCCCAGTTACTTTTGGGCCAGGTTGACGTCGTTGATCCACTGCGGGATCCGTTCCTTGAGGAAGAAGAAGTCCGGGCCGTCGGCGATCATGTGGTACCCCACGAAGACGAGCACGAGGAGGCCGAACGCCAAGTGCGTGAGTCGCCACCACTTGTATCCGTGTCGTTGGATGAGCGGCACCTGATAGTAGCCGGTGAGGCCGAGGATGAGTAGGCTCAACGCGCCGAGGCCGCCCCACATGACGCCCATCAAGATGGTGTAACGGATCTCGAGGATGAACAGCAGGATGTGGATGAACGCGACGAGGCTCAACGCAAGGCTCGAGAGGTTGTGGAACATGACGCGCCGTTTGGCTCCTCCGAGGATCGTGTTGAAGAATCGCCGGGACGCTTTTCCGTACGTTCCACCGAGCAACAAGCTGGGGAGAAGCAGACCGGCGGATGCGAAGCCCGTCATCTCGCCGAGGACGAGTTGCCATTGGTCTTCGACCAATGGTGCGGGGGCGGCCCCGAATTCACTGGCGATCGCTGTCTTACCGATGAGGACGTGGCGTTGCGGCGTGATACTGTTTCCTTGGATGAAATCCGTTTCTTGCGTCAAATTCGCGTAGCGGTTGTAGAAGTCTTCGTCCGGCGTCCCCGTGAGCTGGTGTTTGTAGTAGTTCTCGGCGCGGACATGGAATTCCATGTCTTGGAATCCTTCCGCGAACGGAATCACTGTGACCTTGTACGTAATCGGGGCGCCGCCCTTAAGGATCACGGCGGTCGGGTCGGTCTTGATCGTGTAGACCCTTTCGCCGACGCCCCCTGCGCTTGATTTGCCCATGACGACTGTGATCGATAGGTAGACGTCCGTTTCCACGGCGGTACCCTGCAGGTGGTCGATTTCAACGCGATAAGTCCCGTTTGAAAACGCTTGACCGGCGTAGGTTCGGTTCAGCGTCGTGTTGCTGGTCTCGTTGTTTGGTTCCTTGAAATGGGTGCCAAAGGATTCCTTTTCCGCCAGCATCTGGACGTTGTACGCGTTAGGGTTCGGATCGACATTGCGCCGTGGAACCAGCTCAACAGAAGCCACGATCCCAGTAGCCCCGAATGGGACCTCGAACGGGATTGCGATCTCGTGCGGGTAGAAAGTGACGGGTGCCCCGGGGGGAATTGGCGCCGGAGACTGCGCAGCAGCCGCGCCCACAACTTCGTGGAAGTTGTAGAAACGATCGAGCTTAGCGGCCACGCTCGCAGCCGCCGCCTCCACTGTGAGTTTAGGTTCTCCATAGAGCTTGAGGTCCAGCTCGATCTTTCGGACTTCTTGTTTCCAGGGGTTGATGACCTGGACGGGGATCTCGTACGGTTCGCCGATTTTCAGCTGTCTAGGCACGATCGGGTAGATGATTACGGAGTCGCGCATACCTTCCCCCGCGTGGTGTTTCCAACAATCGTTGGCCGGATTCCCGCCTTCGATTTCGCCCAGTGCCTTGTTTCGCGAGTCCCGTGCGTCGTTCCGAGGGGTCAAAACCTTGCCCTGTCCCGCCGTGAATGTGGCGATGACGAGGAGGCTGATCAGCGAGAAGGCCAGGACGAACAAAACGGTGCGTCGTCGGGGCCCGCGTCGGGGAATCTGCACGATGGGAAACGCTGTCGGGTCGCTTATAACCGTTTTTGTCTCAATCCCTGGACGGGTTGCACAAAAACGGGTGTTGCGAGCGTTTCTGACCTTGCCCCATGAACCGGCCCGCGTCGCGCATCGATCCCGCAATGCTTCGTCGCGAGCAACCTCACAGTGGCCATCGTCGTGATGAGCGTCCAGACCCTCATCCTACTCATCTTCGCCGCGACGGGACGCGTCATCGGACGCGTGGAGGGGATGTTGATCTTCCTCTGCTACCCGCTCGACGTAGCAATCGAATTCCTGAGGGTGCGCGGGATCCTCTAGGAGAGGCCCTAGATGAGCTTGTAGAAGCTCGTGTCGATCGAGGAGACCGGTGTCTCTTCAGAGACGATCGGCGCGAGGTCCTCGACGAACTGGGGGAGCTTCATCTTCGGGGTCTTCGTCGGGATCTCGAGGTCGTGGTCGAGCGAGTACTTGAGGACCTTCTTGGCGCTCTCGAGGTCCTTGTAGTAGATCGTGACTTCGTTGCGGCCCATCAAGAACCGGCCGGGGGTGGCTTCCTGGATGATCCAGAAGTTGCCCAACGAGTTGATGACCTTCGGGTTCGGGAGTTGGTGGACCGCGGCGTATTGGGGTCGCTCGATTGTGATTTTGCGCGACTTGTGAATGAGCTTGTACGCGACAGCCTGGCCGTTGCGCTTCTTACTTGCAATGAGAGACAAGCGATCCTTCAGCATGGTGGACAACCACGCCTACTTGTGGGGAATAATAAATAGTCTCTGTAAGGCCCCTGAGAAAAGTGCGGCACGTGTTAACGCATCACCTTGTCAATTGGCAGGGTAAGGACGTTCTTTCCAACGATTTTCATTTTAAGCTAGTATCGCGGGGAATACTATTGCACAAGATTATAACTAATTATAACAATTATGAAAACTGATGATGGAACTCAAAGTCCGCCGGGTCGGCTCCAGCCTGGGCGTCCTGCTGCCCAAGAGACTCCTCGATGAAGCCGGAATCGGCGAAGGAGACACCATCCGTCTGCCGCGCATCGCCCGGCCGAGCCCCCTTGAGCTCTACGGGGTCTGGAAGGAGAAACCGGTCCGACTCCAGGCGGACGAAGCATGACGTACTGCCTCGACACCTCCGCGTGGCTGGAATACCTCAACGCCGGCACCCACGGACCCACCATCAAGCGACTCCTCGAGGGCGAAGCCGAAGGCATCACCCCCGCCATCGTCGTCGCCCAAGTCATCGAGGCCGCCCGCCGACGGCATGAGAATTCCAAAGAATTCCTACAATTCCTTCAAAGCCGCACCACCATTGCACCCGTGACCGCCGAGATCGCCCGGCTTGCGGGAAAGATCAACGCCACCCGCTCCACCCCCGACAGCACGTGGACCATGTTCGAGAGCCTGATCATGGCCACCGCCCGACACCACCACGCGCGCCTAGTCACGAGCGATCCCATCTTCGCCGGCGGAACCCAGGTCGACCTGTTGCCGCCGTCTATCGGTGACGTTTGACGTAATGCGCCCGCAGCAAGAACAAGGTCCCGTCCTGGACACGGACCTCGGCCGGGCTCTTGCGCACCTCATTATGGATGCCCAACGACGAGAACGGCAGTTCGTGATCCACCAGGTCCCAGCGCATGCCCTTCGTGGTGATGCCGCGCGCACCACCCGGGGACACGAGCGAAACCATCGTGCCTTCCGGCGCAATGATCGTCGCCTTATTCGTCACCAACGTGGTGGTGAAATGGTCGTCCACGACCTGGACGTCCATCTTTTTCCCCCACTCGGCCAACGCCGCCAACGTGCCAAGAGTATGGTCCAAGCGGCCGCCGATCGCCCCGATGATGTACACACGCTGGAACTTCCGTTTCTCCAAAAAACGCATCACTTTCTCAAGATCCGTCGAAAACGGGTCGTCGACGCGCTTCACCCGGCCTTTCTTCATGCGCGAAAGCGTCGACGGCAACGCACCATCAAGGTCCCCGATCAACCAGTCGACTTCGATCCCCTTGTCGAAGGCCCGGTTGGCACCTCCATCCGCCGCGACGACCAGGTCCGCCTCCTGCAAGAGCGGCTGCCACAATTTGCGGGCAGGAAGACGCGTGTCGGCGATCACCAGAGCAACGCGCATTTTTGCGCTCCATGCGACGCGTCGTAGAAAGCGGTTCCGAAGCGACCCTTATGATGCTGGATCGCGTCCGGGGCGACTGTGACGGAACTCCAGACGACGATGCTCTACCTCAACAGCATCGACAAAGCGTACCTACGCGAGTTCGACGCCAAGATCCTCCGTGCCGCCGACAACTACGTCGTCCTGGACCAGACCCTATTCTACCCCGAAGGCGGCGGACAAGAATGCGACACCGGCGTCTTGCGCTACGACGGCGGCGAATCCCTCGTGCAACGCGTCGAGAAAAAAGGCATCGTCAAACACCTCCTCGACCACCTCCCCCCGGCGGACGCGCATCACGTCCACGGCATCATCGACTGGGAGCGGCGACACGCGCACATGAAGATGCACACCGCCCAACACCTCGTCTCCGGACTCGCCTACGACCTGTTCGGTGGCGTCCGAACCGTCGGCAACCAACTCCACGCCGACCGAAGCCGCATCGATTTCCGACCCGCCAAGTTCTCCGATGGCGAACTCCAACAACTCGAATACGAAGCCAACCGGATCCTCGCCGAGAAACTCCCCGTCGACCTGAAATTCGAATCCCGCGAATCCTTGGAGAAACGCGTCAAACCCGACCGCGCCAACCTCGACCTGCTACCGAAACAGATCCGGGAACTACGCGTCGTGGAGATCGGCGACGTCGACGCCTGCCCCTGCGGCGGCACCCACGTGCGCAACCTCGGGGAGATCGGCAAGGTCCGCATCCTCGGCAAATCCAGCAAAGGAGCCGAGACGGTCCGGATCGAGTACGAGCTCGAGCCCACGAGGGACTCGAGCCCGGAATGAACGCTAGGACAACGAAGATGTCCAACGAGTAGAGCACCGGCGCCGCGACGAGGATCGGGCCGACGCCGGCGACCCGGCTTCCCGCGAGGACTTGTTCTGCGCCCGCGACGGACACGTGTTCGCCGCAAATTGTGAGGTACGCTACCGGATCTTAGCGGAGTCGGGCCAACCTGACGTAGCGTATCTTTTTCGCCCCGGAGTCCGCGAGGAGCAATTGTTTGCGAACGCCGTGCGACAAGCGGATGGCGCGAGACAATTCGGGCCACTCGAAGACCGCGTCGGCGGGCATCGCCTCCACGAGGAACGGCGCGTGGCTCGTCTGCGGTTCCTCTTGGTAGGCGCGGAAATGGGTTCCGAACTTGTAACCGGTCTTCACGATCAGTCGACGGGCCTTGAGGTCCTCGAAGAGCGGGTGACGCAGCTCCAGGCCGGGTTCCAACGCTTTTGCGAGTTTTTTCAGATCGGCGGGGCTGATGCGGCGTTGCGCGCTGGTGTCGGTGACGCGGATGAGGCCGCGGGACGAGAGGTGGAGCGCCTCGACGAGGGAGAGGTAGTAGCCGCCCGGGGATTTTTTGCCGAAGAATTCTCGCTCATGCAGTTCGTCCGCCAGGCCGCTGGCGGGAAGGAACAGGCGGTCGTGGAGAAGGAACGCATCGGCGGCGGGTTGTTCGTCGACCAGTTCGCGCGATCCCGTTGGGTCGGCGAGTCCGACCGCGTACTGGGTGACTTCGGATTCTTCATCCACGACGGCGATGATCCCTTGGGCTTCCTCTTTGGCTGCGCGTTCGGCGAACCGGAACAGGTCCCCGAGTTGGATCGGGACGCGCTCGCTTGTTGCGCGGACCAGGACAGGCTCGCCTTTGGCTTCCTTGCCGGAACGGAAATCAATGCCTTCGCCGCGCATCGCGTTCGAAGAGAGGCGCAGGTCCGGTCGTTGCTCGCGAAGGTCCCGGTACGCGAGGTATTGGACACCGAACGTGGGGCGGATCCGGGCCGCTTCCGACAAGAAGTCTTGAGCGCGTTCGAAGGGTTTGGCGATGCTGAGGCGGCCCGCCCCAAGTAGGTAGGCGGCTTCGACGAGGTCAAGTTCCAATGCGCCGCCACTAAGGGGTTTGCCGTAGCCGCCTTTGTTGTAGATCCGGTTGGCTTCGGATTGATCGCGTACGTAGACGCGTTCGCCTTGAAGCTCTCCCGGCACCAAGCAGCGCAGGCCGGGCGCGTTTTAGAACTTCTTCTCCACGTACTGGAGGGCGCCCTCGAAGATGGCCCGGCCGTCGCCCACGTCGTCGCCGCGCACGTTGAGGCCGGTGCGCGTCCAGTCCGGATGGGTGTGGCGATAGAACACGCGTTCCGGGTGCGGCATCATCCCGAACACGTTGCCTTCGCGGTTGCAGACGCCCGCGATGTTGCCGGGAACGCCGTTCGGGTTCCACGGGTAGCCGGCGAGTTCTCCGTCCGGGCCGACGTACCGGAACACGATCTGGTCGTTGTCTTCGAGTTCCTGGAGGATCTTCTTCTCGTTCTTGCGGTCGACGAGGAGTTTGCCCTCGCCGTGCGCAGATTGGATGGTGCGGACTTCGCCGTGGGGGATGAGTTTGGTGAATGCGTTCTTGCCGCGGTTGACATGTTTCAGGTTCACCGGGCGGCACTCGTAGTGCCCCGAGTCGTTCGTGAACAGACACGCTTCGGGCAACTCCGCCATCGGCCCGGGGGCGAGGTTCGGAAGCAAGCCGGCTTCGGTCAGGATCTGGAACCCGTTGCACGCGCCGATCGCGAGTCGCCCCGATTTGACGTACTCTGCCATCTCCTTGCCGAGACCGACCTTGAGGCGGGCCGCGAAGATGGCCCCGGCGCGGACATAATCGCCTGCGCTGAAGCCGCCCGCGAAGAACAAGATCTGGAAATCCGACAGTTTGCGTTCCTCGCCCGGCCACGTGTCAAGTTTAAGGAATTGTTTGAGGTGGACGAGTTCGGCTTGGGCGCCGAGTCGTCGGAAGCATCGGGCGCTCTCTTCCTCCGAGTTCGTGCCTTCGATGCGCAGGACGCCGACGCGGATGTCGCTTCGCTTCATCCCATCACCTTGCGGATCGGTTCTTCCCACGCTGTACGGGCCGTCGCGACAGGGACCTTGAGCACGAGTTTGCCACGGCGCTCCACCGCTTCGATATCGGTGCCGCCGACGTCTCCGATGTCGGACAGGGGGATCTTGTGCTTCGTGCAGTGCTCAAGGAAGTCGTCGATCTTGGCCGGTTCGACCTCCATGAGCCAGCGCGTGTTGGTTTCGCTGAACAGTTTGTAGTCGATGCGCAGACCGGCTCCGACTTTTTCGAGGTTGATGCGGGCGCCGACGTTGCCGCCAAGGCACATCTCGGTAAGGGCGACCGCGAGGCCACCTTCGGAGAGGTCATGGCAGGCGCGGACCAGCCCTTTCTCGATCGCTTGGACGACGCACTCGGCGGCGCGGCCGGTGAATGTGGCATCGACCCGCGGGACGGTCTCGCCGGTGGGCTTGCCGAGCATGCGCATGTATTCGCTTCCGCCGAGCTCCCGATCGGTCTCCTGCCCGAGGAGGAAGATCTTGTTGCCCGTGGCTTTGAAGTCGGTCGTCACGCATTTGCGCACATCCTCGACGATGCCGATCGCGAACAGGGTCGGCGTCGGAGGGACGGGGCCATGGGGACTGTCATTGTACAGGGAGACGTTGCCGCTGGAGAACGGGATCTGGAGTTCGCGTCCAACGTAGGCGAGGCCACGGGTGCACTCGAACAGTTGACCCATCACGAGGGGATCCTCGGGGTTGCCGAAGTTTAGATTGTCCGTGACGGCCCGCACGCGAGCGCCGACGGCGGCGAGGTTGCGGATGGACTCGTCCATCGCGCTCGCGGCGCCCCAGTACGGGTTGAGTGCGCAGAGGCTCGGGTTCACGTCCGTCGTGACGGCCAAACCCTTGAACGAGCCTTCCACCGGCTTGAGGACCGTCGCGTCCCCGTGGCTTTGGTACCCGACGACTCCCTGGAATGGTTGGAGCACCGTGTTGCCACGGACCGTGTGATCGTATTGGCGCACGATGTACTCTTTGCTGCAGATGTTCCAGCGACCCAAGAGTTGCAAGAGGGCCTGATTGTAGTCCGCGGGTTCGGGGAAGACGAGGTCGCCTTCTTGGGTCTTCTTCGGGATCTCGACGGGCCGGTCGTAGACAGGGCCCCCGGTGCTGAAGGCGAGATCGAGTTCGATCACCGTGGTGCCGTTGTACTTTGCGCGCACCACGTTCTCTTTGATGACCCGACCCACTTCGACGGCGGTGACGTCCCACTTCTTGAAGATGTGAAGGACCTCCTTGACGCTCTTCGGTTCCACGCAGAGCATCATGCGCTCCTGCGATTCGCTCACCCAGATCTCCCACGGAGCGAGACCCTGTTCTTTGAGCGGGATCTTTTCAAGGTCCACTTCGGCCCCGAGTCCCGCGTCGTGCGCGAGCTCCGACGCGACGCAGCTCAGTCCGCCCCCGCCGAAGTCCTTCATGCCGACGACGAGTTTCTTCTCCACGCATTCGAGCACGGAGTGGATGAGGGGCTCTTTCGTGATCGGGTCGCCCACCTGGACCGCGGGACGCGAGGCTTCTTCTGAGGTCTCGGAGAGTTCAGCGGAGGCGAAGGTGACGCCGTGGATGCCGTCGCGGCCGGTGTGTCCGCCCGCGTAGATGTACACGTTCCCCGCGGCCTTCGCGCGGTTGGGGATGTGGTTCTTCTTCGGCATGATGCCGATGCAGCCCGCGTTGACGAGGCAGTTCCACGTGAATCCTTCGTGGAAATACAATTGTCCGGCGACCGTGGGGATGCCGATGCGGTTCCCGTAGTCTCGGATGCCGTCGGTGACGCCTTTGAACAGGTATCGGGGATGCTTGACGCCCTTGGGAAGTTGTTCGCGCGGCAAGTCGAGGGGGCCGAAGAACAACGGGTCGACATACGCGAGGGGTTGTCCGCCGCAGCAGAGAACGTCGCGCAGGATGCCGCCGACGCCGGTCGCCGCGCCCCCGTAGGGCTCGACCGCGCTTGGGTGGTTGTGGCTCTCGATCTTGGCGACGAAGAAATGGTCCTCATCGAACTCGAGCACGCCCGCGTCTCCGCGTGCGTGGATCTTGTGCTCGGCGATGCCGTAGATATTTTTTTTGAGAACCGGTTTGCTGGACTTGTAGCAACAGTGCTCGGACCAAGCCTGGCCGAGCATTTCGAGTTCGGCGTCGGTCGGGTCGCGGTCCTTCTTGGCGAAGTAGGTGGCGACGCGCTTCATTTCGTCGACACTCAACCCGATCCCCATCTCGCCGGAGATCGACTTCAGGTCGTCGTCGCTCGCGCCCGCGAGGCGGACGTGGAACAGGGAGAAGGAGGTCTTTGCGCGCACGTAGCGCGATGCGACCGCGCTCAGCGCGCTGCCCCGGCTCACTTGGACTCCTCCACCTCGATGGTGTAATCGTGGATGACGGGGTTCGTCAGGAGACGACGGCACGCCTTCTCGGCTTCCGCGACGGCGTCGTCTTTCTTCTTCGCGTCCAGGTGGATCCGCACGATGCGTTCCGTCGACACGCTCTTGATGGACTGGAACCCCAGAAGCTGGAGTGCCTTGAGCGTGTTGTTGCCTTCCGGATCGGACACGCCGGCTTTCAGACCGATGCGAACCTTCGCTAGAAACATCCCGAGACCGCCTCGAAATCGCCCCAATTCCCGCCTGGATATAAACTGAAGGGCGGGTTTTTCCTCAGGAGAAACCGCGCGGCGCGCCAAGGCGTGTCAACGGAGCGCTTTGCGACGGACCTTGACCCAGATGATCACAGCCGCCAAGAAGAGCGTGCCGCTGAACACGAAAAGGACGACGGAGCCCGCCAAGAGAGGGTCCCGAAGATCCACTTCCACCGCGGCGGACTCGTTGAGGTTGCCGGTCCCGGCGGCGTCGATGGCCACCACCTGGACCTTTCCTTCGCCTGTCGGCAAGCCGTCGGTCGGGAGTTGGACTGCATAGACGTCCGCTTGGCCCTCGACCGGGGCCATGCGAAGGTCGAGGCTCTGGTCCAATATCCGGTACCGCAGCTGGACACTTCGGAGCGCCCCGTTATCCCGTACCGTCGCACGGACGTACGCCGTCTCGCCTTGAAGGACCTGGACCGGGTTGTCCCCGTTTGCCGTGATGACGTCGCGACCTTCGAGGTCGCGCGTGAGCGACGGAATCCCGACTTCGGGTCGAATGATGTCGGTGTAGCCGAGGATCAGTTCCGATTGCCCCGGAGGCAATGTGACGTCGGTCAGCAGGACCCGCATGTGGGGTTCGGGCAGCTGCTCCGTGATGACGGGATCGATGACCTCGATCGTTCCCAGGCCGACGTTGTCGAGTGTGGCGCTGCGGATCCGGATCTCTGTGGCGTCGAGTTCGATCTGGAACGTGCCCACGACGACGGGTTCGTTGCTGTTGCTTCGCAGCAAGATGCGGATGGTGGATCCGAAATCGGAGAACAATGGCTGCGCGGGTACGTAGGCGTCCAGCCGGAAATTGTTCTGTCCGGGAACCAGTTGGGGCGCAAAACGCAGAAGGTCCGGGTCCTCGGCGCCCATCTGCGTCGCGATCTCGATGGTCCCGGCTGGTCCGCTTCGCTGCAATCGGGGCCCGGGGAAGAACGGTGACCGTTCAGTGTTCAGGTTGAAGGGTCCGAGTTCCGCGATTGGGATCAGCACTTCCGCTGGGCTGGATCCTTCGTACGGCATGGTGAACCGCGTCGTCCACTGGTTGAGCAGGTACAAGTGAGTCCCATCGGCGGATTCCGGTGACGGGTACGTGAACGCCGACAAGGCCGGGACGACGAAGGAAAACGAGGACGGGTCGAGCGACGTCACGGAGACGGGTTGCGACCGGGTCAAGATCGCGGGGAGCAGGTTGTAGTCCGCGTAGACGCTGCTTCCTTCCCCAGCAAAACCGATGCCGTCGGGTTGCCAGAAGAGTTCCACGTAGCTTTGGAGGAGGCCGTTGACCGTGCCAGTGTTGACCGCTTCGGGCTTTTCGTGGGCGTAATTCGACAATGCGTACGCGGTCCACAAGTGGCCGTCTGGCGTTCCGCCCGGGGACGGATCGAGCGCGTCGCCGGAGCGCGCAACGTTGCGCGTCTTCGCGGTTCCGCCTTCGGTGTAGACGACCTCCTCTTGCAACCAGGCCGCAAGTTCGTCGCGGACGGTTTGGAATCCGTCGTCGGGGAACACGCGCGCGGCTTCCACGAAGAGACTCAACATCTGGGCGTTCAACGCCGCCAGGAACAATCCGTCGGGCAACGCGAACGCGCCGTCAAACGATGTTTCGATCGTGTTTTTCATGGCAGCCCGCAGCGAACTGTCCAAGGCCGAACCGGCGGCACCCCGGGTCTCCAGGAGAGACAAGTACAGCAGCGGTCGCTGGTGGAGCGGCACACTGGGACTTTCTTGCGGGCAGACCGGCTTGCCCGCGCTGGTCCGGCCCGAAAGGAACGGGCCCAACAAGTTCTGGAGGTGTTTGACGCGTTCTGCGGGATCCGGGTTCGCCGTGATGCCGGCCTGCGCCAGCGCGTAGCCGGCTCGC
>CAYOZB010000083.1:0-13165 GCA_964408365.1 uncultured Halobacteriales archaeon
TGCGGATGTTGATCCAGCCCTTGGCCTCGAACCCCTTCGTGATGGCGACGTCGTCGCCCACGTCCAAGTCGCCCCCGACGACCAATTTTCCTTCGATGCGGCTTTTCTCGCCCAGGTAGACGTTGCCCTTGGCCGCGACGTCCGCGGTAACGAGGCAAAAATTGTCCAACCTGATCTCGGCACCGCTCTGGATCCGTCCCTGGATCTTGCTGTTGGCACCGGCAAAGACGCGCTGCTCGGTTAGGAGTCCAAACTCGATGCGCGTGTTATTGCCAAGCACGATGTCGCCCGGCGCGATGAGCATGTGCTCCTCGAACCGGGTTCCGTCGGGAATGACTAAGCTACGCTTGTCAAACCCCATAGTGGGTGCATCCCTTCAACGCACAGTGGACGAGTCCAACATATAGTTTCGGAAAAAATCGGGCGACCGGCCGTGCCGCCGTGGACGGGGCCGTCGTCGGTTTCGCCCGACAATGTCCGCGAAGCTTGGTGGAATCGACGTGCCCGAAGGTTGACGCGTATCGTTTTTTCGAGAAAATTCGAACGGGGTTTCCGCGTGAGACCGATTGGCTTAGAGGAACCTTGATATCACCACCTTTGCAAGCAATATTCGGCGGGGAACCAGCGTCAAGGCCAAGCAGGGGGAAGTCGGGTTGGGTAAGTATTCCAGAGCCGCGAGGGTGTTCGTGTGGGTCGCCCTCGCCCTCATTTTCACGTCCGGATCCGTCGTCGCGACGGAGACCTGGCGCGAATACGACTCCTGGGAAAATCGTCCACTCGGAGTCCTGGAAATGCTCTTCGGTGTCGCCCACCAAGGCCTGCCCGAGATCCCCGATTGGGGATGCGACAAATCCCAGCCGCCGCGACTCCTCGATGGCCGACTGACGATCCGAATCGCCACCATCGACCTGGCGGCAAGTCCGTACACCGAGTCCCAATGGGAAACCTTCCTCTCGGAACGCCTCGGGGTTCCCGTGGACGTGGAGAACGCCGGCTTGTACGCGACCCTGGACGCCATCCATCAAGAATCGCTCCAAGACCGCAGCAACGTGTACCTTGCGTTGCGCGACGGCTACTTCCGCGGAGACAGCCTCAACGAAAAGATCGAGGGAGTCGCCTGCAGTAGCCTCGCGATCATCAACGCCCAAGCTGCTTGTCAAGAAGGCGTCGCCGCCCACGAAGTCGGCCACGTGCTCGGCATCCGACACTCCCACAACGGGTTGATGCGGGCCCGCGCCGCCGCGTGCCCCGCCACGCTCAACCCGGAAGAGACCACCTACTTGCTCGCGAACTCCCGGATCAGCCCACCGATCGGCTTCGAGCCGACCCGCACAAGCAACGAGGGCCCAAACGAAGAGCAAGACGCGAAAGGGGAATAGACCGAATCCTGCGAGCTCAGTGCTTGCTGAGGTAGGGCAGGCCGGTCTTCTTGTTGACCCCGACCTTGTAGCCGGTGGGCATGTCCGTGGGCTTGCCCGACTTCGGTTTTGCCCGTGCAAAGAAGTAGATCTGTTGCATCCGGCCGCCTTTGAGTTCCACCGCGAGCGCGTGCAGCGTGTATCCCTTGTGTTGGTAGGGCATGTGCATCCCGATCCGGCACTCCCTCAGGATAAGACAAGTGTTGCGATGTCGCGCGTCTTCGAAGGGTTTAACTAACGAGGTTTCGGGACTGCGCCGGTCTTGGTTTTTGATGGATCCGAGAGCAGATGAGGCGCCGTCATCTCGGCGGGAACCGCAAGCCCCGCGAGGCGTAGCAATGTGGGAGCGACGCTCGACAATCCGCCCGGGCGAAGCGTCTCGTCCTTGACGTCTGGGTGCGCGACGATGAACGGAACCGGCGTCATCGTGTGCGCCGTCTGCGGCTGACCGGTTGCGTCCACCATGGTCTCCGCGTTCCCATGGTCCGCGGTGATCGCCAACAGGTACCCATGGGCCTTGCAGAAGTCCGCGATACGTCCGATGCACTCGTCCGTGACCTTGCATGCTTCGGTGGTCGGCTTCAGCATCCCGGTGTGCCCGACCATGTCGGGGTTGGCGAAATTCAAGACGACGAGATCGTATTTTTTCTCCCCGAGCCGTTGTAGTAACGCCGCGGTCAGTTCGCGCGCACTCATCTCGGGCTTGAGATCATACGTGGCGACTTTGGGACTCGGAACAAGCAGACGATCCTCCTTGGGGAACGGGTCTTCGCGGCCGCCCGAGAAGAAGTACGTCACGTGCGCGTATTTTTCGGTCTCCGCGACGCGAAGCTGTGCCAACCCCAACCCAGCATACACTTCGCCGAGCGTCTTCGTCGGATGGTTCGGCCGGAACACGACCCGGACCCCGAACTTGGCGAAGGTCTGATCGTATTGCGTCATCGTACCGATCTTCACTCCGAGCGGTTCCGTCTTGAATTCCTGGAACCCCGGATCGCCGAGGGCGCGGATGATCTGCCGCATCCGATCGGGACGGAAATTGTAGGCGACGATTGCGTCCTCGGATTGGATCGGTTTCGCGCCTTGGATGATGGTCGGTTCCACGAACTCGTCGTTCTTCCCTTTCGCGTAGGATCGACGAACCGCCTCCACGGCGTTGGGCGCCTGTTCGCCCTCGAGGTTCGTCAACATGCGGTAGGAGCGTTCGGTCCGGTCCCAGCGCTTGTCGCGGTCCATCGACCAATACCGACCCGACACGGTCGCGACCCGACCCGTGCCGACGGAGTCGATCCGTTTCTGCGCCGTTGCCGCAAATTCGAGGGCGCTCCGCGGCGGCGTGTCGCGTCCATCCAAGAAATGGTGGACCCACACATCCGTCACCTTGGCGTTGCGCGCCGCTTCGAGCAACCCATACAGGTGGTTCTCGTGGCTGTGCACACCACCCGGACCCAAGAGTCCCATCACGTGCAACGCTTTCTGCTTCGATTTCACGTAGGAAAACAGGTCGGCCAGGACCGGGTTTTCGCCGATCACGTTCGACGAGACGGCTTTGTTGATGCGCACAAAGTCCTGATCGACGATGCGTCCTGCGCCGATGTTGAGGTGACCGACCTCACTGTTCCCCATCTGCCCCGCGGGAAGCCCGACATGCTCGGCGGACGCTTCCAGCTTCGTCGACGGGTATTCCCGGGCCAACCGATCCATGTGAAGTGGATTCGACAACGTGATCGCATTGTGCGGGCCGGGCGAAGCGAGGCCCCAACCGTCGATGACGATGAGAACGATTGGGAACCGCGGTCGGTCCATCAGGCGCGGCCAAGCAACTGCGGGTTAAAAGTGGACGCCATGACCCCCACTTTCGGCACTTTCACCCACCCCGCCGACGACCGAATTAAGAGGCCGTGCCTAAGACTCGCTTACGCACGCTACACGACTCCACCGGAAGCATCCGGGTACGATGGAACGCATTGCTGCTCGAAGCCGCACCATTTCCTCGCTTCCCGACCGGTTCCACCAGAAGAAAAGGGGGGCACCACCGGGAAGGCCGTCGTTCGCACGCAGGACGTGCCGCAATGAAACCTTCGGCTGTCGAGGTTTTGAATGACCGACGTGTCAGCACCCCCGAAGACGAAGGGAATGGCTGCAACTCTCTCAACCCAAAGCCTTGTTTCCGCATGGGAACAATTCCTAACCGACTACTACAAGCTCCGCATCGAGGAAGCCGCCCTCAACTATCCGGAGACGCGAAGCGTCGACATCGACTACAACGACTTGGACCGACGCGACCCCAACCTCGCGCAGTACCTCCTCGACCACCCTCGGGCCTCCATCCAATCCTCCGAAGAAGCGCTTCGACTCATCGAAGTGCCCGTCGAACCCCGCCCCGCCTTGCGGGTCCGCGTCAAGAACATCCCCCGACAGAACCGCTACCAGGTCCGCAAACTGCGAGCCGAGCACCTCGGCAAGTTCGTCGCGGTCGAGGGACTCATCAAGAAAGTCGTCGAAGTGCGTCCCAAACTCAAGGACGCCACGTTCCAATGCCAACGTTGCGGAGCCGTCTTCAATGTCCAGCAAGAAGACCAGATCCTCAACGAGCCCAAGTCCTGCGACGAAGGACAAGGCGGCTGCGGACGCGACGGCCCCTTCAAACTGCTCACCGAAGAATCGAAGTTCATCGACAGCCAGAAAGTCGAGATCCAAGAGTCCCACGAAGACCTTCGCGGCGGCGCACAGCCGGAACGCATCACGGTCTACCTCGAGGAAGACCTCACCGGGAAGGTGTACCCGGGCGACAGCATCGTCATCAACGGCGTCTTCCGCGCACAGCAGCGACGCCAAGGGAGCCTCAAGCTCGCGGAATTCATCAAGGTCATCGACTGCGTGAGCTACGAAGTCCAGCAGATGGAATTCGAAGAGATCGAGATCAAAGCCGAAGACATCCCCGAGATCGAGAAGATCTCGAAGACGGCCGACGTGTACAAGACGATCCGCGAATCGTTCGCTCCAGAAATCTACGGAATGGAGAAGATCAAGGATGCCCTCATTCTCTCCTTGTTCGGCGGCGTCGCGAAGGAATTCAAGGACGGAACCCGAATCCGCGGCGACATCCACTGTCTCCTCGTCGGAGACCCGGGCGTCGCAAAATGCATGCGCGGCGACACAACGCTCGCCCTGGCGACCGGGGAACGGCCGACGATCGCATCCCTCGTCGATGAAGCCATGCGTGGAGAGCCGATCGCCGTCGACGACGGCTGGTGGGCCCCCCTACGCGTTCCCATCTACAGCATGGACACTCGCGGCCGCATCACGGTCAAGTGGACCGCAAAGGCGTGGAAACGCACGGCCCCCGCCAATATGGTTCGCCTCAAGACACGCTCAGGACGATTCGTCGAAGTGACACCCACCCATCCCTTGTTCATGACGGATGGCGTCGCGATCCACCCCCGCGAAGCCGGGAAGATCCAGGTCGGCGAACACATCGCCGTCCCGCGCCGGCTTCCGACCATCGGCGGCAAGCCCGACCTGACCCAAATCCCGCATGTCGCGAGCCGGGCGAACAACGCCGTACGAGTGACGAAGCCCGAAGGGGACGATGTTGCCTTCTGGCACCTAGCGGGTCTGGTTCTCGGCGACGGCAATGTCACATACAAACCGGCCAAGGGCCGCTGGTGGATCGAATTCACCAACGAGACCCCCGAGCTCAACGCGTTCTTCGCGGCCGAGACGAGCCGACTCGGCCTGCACCCTACCTCCGCAAAGAAAAGCGACTCGAACTCGTTTCATTCGTGGGCCTGCGGCGTCGAGGCCAGCTCATTCCTTACAAATCTCGGACTCTCTGGAACCGCATCCCAAAAACGCGTCCCACCGCCATTGACCAAAGCGGGTCTGCGCGAACAACTCGCATTCCTGTCGGGCTTGCTCGACACCGATGGGCACGTCTCCAAAGACCGCGACGAAATCGACTTCGCCACGGCCAGCCGAGAACTTGCCTCCGGCGTCCAAGACCTCCTTCTACGCGCGGGCGTTCAATCCGTCGTCCACGAGAAACACGTTCCGGGTTACGAGCAACCGTACTGGCGGATCCTCGCTCTTGGCGAAAACGCACGCAAACTCGCGACACTCCTAAAACCACTCCACCCACGAAAAGCGGACGCACTTCGCCGCCTGACCCAAGAGCAAACCAAGACGAATTCCAACGTCGACGTTGTCCCCGTCTATCCTCGGTTCTTCCGAGACCTTCGCGAAGGACTCGGCCTAACGCAAGCGGACTGCGGGATTCCCCGCGGCACTTGGCTGGGCCTCGAACGTGGCGAAAAGCACGCCACCCGCGGCACATTCGAAACGATGGCCCAAGCGGTGCTCGAGGTCGCGATGGACAAGGCCGCAGGCAGGGACGCCCCCTTCCTGGAAGCCGCGCAACGGATGGCCATACTCGCTACGTCGGACCTGTTTTGGGACGAAATCGTGCACATCGAAACCGTGTCATCCTCCGAACCCTACGTCTACGACCTCGAGGTCCCCGAAACCCACAATTTCATCGCGAACGGCATCGTCAACCACAACAGCCAGCTGCTTCGGTACCTCTCGAAACTTTCCCCCCGATCCATCTACACGTCTGGTAAGGGAACCTCGGCAGCCGGTTTGACCGCCACGGCCGTGCGCGACGAATTCGGCGAAGGCCAGTGGAGCCTCGAAGCCGGTGCATTGGTCCTTGCCGACAAAGGCATCGCCTGCCTCCACCCGGACTCGGAGGTCTTCATCGGCGGCATCCCCCGCCGCGTCGCGGATCTCTTCGACGAATCGAAATCCGCGCCCGCCCTCACGACGTCCGGCGGCCGCATCGAACTGTCGCCGCTTCTCGAGCCGACCATCAACTTCAACCTCCAGACCCTCGAATCCAAGAACAGCCTGGCCACGATGGTCACGCGCCGTTCGATCAAAGGCAAAATGTGCCGCGTCCGATTGAGCTCCGGTTTCGAATTGCGCGTCACACCCGACCACCTCGTCCTTTCGGGGCGCGACCTCGAGTGGCACCCGATCGGCGAACTCCACGTCGGCGACCCCCTCGTCGCCGTCCAAAAGATCCCGACGCACCAAGCCGCGGTCCCGATCCTTGACATCCTGACCGACGACCAAGCCGCTCTTCGAAGAGAAGCGGCTCGCCTCCGCCTCTCTGAGATCACCCCCAGCCTCGCCTACACCGCGGCTCTCGCGCCACCTTCCGGCCTCGGCGCAGCGATCGCGGGTTGGATCGCAAAAGAGGGGCTTGCCAACTTGCTTCGGCTCGACCAAGATTCGCTTGCCGCCTTCATCGGAGGCATCTTCGACCAGCACGGGAAAATCTTCACAACGCCCTCCTCTAAGGCCGGCGCACCCCCGTCGGTTACGCTCGAATTCTCGTTCTCCTCCGACCGGACCGAGAACCTCCGGTTCATGCTCGCCTTGCGACGCCTCGACGTGTTCGCGCGACTGCGCACGAAGAGCGGCCGCTACGCCATCCAGGTCCGCGGCGGATCCGACGTCGGCCGCCTCGGCACGGCGCTCGCGCCGCATTCCGAACGCGCAAAATCGATTCCCGCCCGTCGCGCCCGTTTCGCGCAGCACGAACAGGTCCCCGCCGTCGCCGTGCGGGGACTTCTCGCCGCCGTCCGACCTCGGCCGAACGAGCTGCTTGAAGAGTCCGAATGGAGTCAATTCTACGATCTTCGTGAAGACGTCCGTCCGGCGACCAAGGCCGCGTTGCAGCGCGTCGCCGAGTCCGTCGAAACCCTCCTCACCCCGCAACAAATGGAACGCGTCGAAGCCCTCGTCCGTTGCGACTACGCCCTCGACCACATCGAATCAGTCCATCAAGAAAGCTACGAGGGCTACGTATACGACCTTCGCGTGCCCGATGGCGAACACTTCCTCTGCGATGGAGTCGCGGTCCACAACTGCATCGACGAATTGGACAAGATGGACGAGAACGACCAATCCGCCATGCACCAAGCGATGGAGCAGCAAGAGATCTCCGTTTCCAAGGCCGGCATCTCGGCCACATTGAAGTCGCGTTGCGCCGTCATCGGAGCCGCGAACCCCAAGACGGGACGGTTCGATGATTTCGCGCCCATCGTCCAGCAGATCAACATGCCGCCGCCTCTCTTGAGCCGTTTCGACTTGATCTTCGGATTGCGGGACCGCCCGAACAAGGAACAGGATGAACGGATCGCCCGACATATCCTCGGTACGCACCGCGCCGGCGAAGTGCAGATGGCGCGCAGGCGAAACCCGGACGGCACCTTCACCGAAGCGCAAGAAAAGAGCTTGATGAGCCGCATCGAGCCTGTCGTCGGGGAGAAGACGTTGCGAAAATACGTCGCCTACGCGAAGCGCAACTTTTACCCCGTGTTGACGGAGGAAGCGGCGAACTCGATCAACTCGTTCTACCAGACGTTGCGTAACCAGGCCAGCGGTACGATCGGCATCACCCCGCGTCAGATCGAAGCCATCATTCGTTTGGCGGAAGCGTCCGCGAAGATCCGTCTCTCGGTGGATGCGACGCAAGAAGACGCCGCCCGTGCCATCAGCATCTTCACCGAGTTCCTCAAGACGGTCGGCTGGAACGAGGAAGCCGGCACGATCGACATCGACATCATTGCGGCCGGAGCCTCGAGTTCGCAACAAGAACGCATGCGCAAGGTCCTCGAACTGATCCGTCGCCTCAACGGGGAAGCCGGAGGCGAGGGAGCGAAGCTCGGGGATGTGTTGGAGCAGGCCCAGGCATCGGCGCCTCCGATCCCGGCGGACAAGGTCGAGGAAGCGATCCGGATCCTCAAGGAACGCGGATCGATCTTCCAGCCTCGCGGGGACCGCTACGCGCCGCTCTAGGTCGAGAAAAGACGCCTTGGGCCGAACGACGCGGTTCGTGGGCCGAGGAGGTCGGCCGCGGGTTTGCCGGGTGCATCCACCTGCCAGCGTAGCTTGGGCGACCGAACCCTTAATGGGCGCCGGCTGCCATTGACGGGCCGCTTGATTTCGGTTAAGAAGTACCGCTCCGGGCGGGAACACCTCGTTGCGGCCTGTGACACGGACATCCTCGGCCGCAAGCTCAGCGAGGGAAAGCTCCGCCTCGATGTCTCGAAGGATTTCTACGACGGCTTCGAGGTCTCTGAGGAGGAGCTTGAGGTGCACCTGCGAAGTTGCACCATCGCCAACCTTGTGGGCGAACGGGTCGTCAGCATGGCCATCAAGCTCGGGTACGTGTCGCAAGAGAACGTGATCCGCATCGAAGGCGTGCCGCACGCGCAATGGGCGCTCGTGTTCTAAGTCCGCAACAGTTTCGCGGACCCGACCGTCGTCAATAGCGCGAGGATCACGGCGGCCGAGACGATGATGAGGTCGTCTTGCAGAAGGTACGCTTCGTTGACGATGACGAGGAGGATCAGCCACACCAGGATGGCTGCCAAGAACAGGAGGAACCGTGTGATCGTCTTCATCCTGATGATGAATTCCACGGGGACCCTCCTCCACTCATACGTGGCGGCCGCGATTTAAGACTGTGGGGTTTTTGGCCCCAATCTCGAAGGCTTGGGTCGTTCCAGGACGCCAATGGGGCTCCACGCGGGTGCCCGGCGCCCAGGTGGGCGGGCCCGGTCGCTCCACGTAGAAGACCCCATCCCCACGCGCGACCCGCAACACCGTGCGGCTGCCGAGGAATTCGACCGCCTCGACCACGCCACTTCCCTTTTCGTCCTGCGCCAATTCGATGTCTTCTTCGTTGATGAGGACCCAGCCGGCCCCCGCGACCTTGCCGGCCGGCGCCGGAATGGTGCCGATGGGCGTCTTGAGCGCACCGTTTTGGTGGGTGAAGGGATAGAGGTTGCGTCGGCCGAGGACGCGCGCCGCGTCGGGCGTTGCGGGTCGGGAGAAGACGCGTGCGGGAGCGCCGCGGTCGACGAGTTGGCCGTTGCGGATCAGGATGAGTTGATCGGCTACGCCGAGGGCTTCGTCGCGGTCGTGCGTGACGAACAACGTGGTCACGCTGGCGTTGCGTAGGATGCGTCGCACGTCGTCGCGGAGGCCTTGTCGGAGCAACCGGTCGAGGGCGGAGAACGGCTCATCGAGCAGCAGCAGTCGAGGTTCGACGGCGAGGGCCCGGGCCAGGGCGACGCGTTGGCGTTCGCCGCCGGAGAGGTTTGCGATGCGTCGCGTCTGGAATCCGGGTAGACCGACGAGTTTGAGGAGCTCGGAGGTGCGGATCTTGATGGCTTCGGCGTTTTGGCCGCGGATCTTCATGCCGAATGCGATGTTTCCGGCGACGTCGAGGTGGGGGAAGAGTGTGTCTTGTTGGTGGAAGAGGACGATGCCACGTCGTTCGGGCGGAAGGTGGTCGATGCGTGTTCCGTCGACGAGGATCTCGCCTTGCGTGATCGGGTGCAGGCCGGCGATGGCCTTCAGGATGGTCGTCTTTCCGCTGCCGCTGGGTCCGAGGAGCACGTGGAGTTCGTTGGTGGCGATGTCGAAGGTGAGTCCGCGGATGAGGGGTTTGCCGGCGACGTCGATGCCGACGTTTCGTAGTTCGAGTCGGGTCAAAGGAGATCGCCTCCCGCTTCTTTTCGGGAGAGTTCCAGGATCCAGAACGAGCCCAGGGCGACGAGGGCGAGGACGACTGCGATGACTTCGGCTTGGGCGCGGAACGCTTCGCCGGGCCGGGAATACGCGTCGAAGAGGGCGAGGGGGAGGGTGGTGTATTCGGGTCGACGGAGAAGAAGGGTGGCGCCGAATTCTCCGAGGCTAGTTGCGAAGGCGAACGCGCCGGCTGCAACAAGTGCAGGCCGGACGAGAGGAAGTTCGATGCGGAAGACCAGTTGGTGGACGCGGGCACCGAGCGTGCGGGCGGCTTCGAGGAGCGCGGGGTTGAGTGCGTCGAAGGCGGGCGCGAGGACGCGCGTCGTGAACGGGTACGCGATGAGCACGTGCGCGAGCACGATGCGCGACGGATGCGCGCGTAGGTCGGGCAACGGGGAGCCGTCGAAAGCGAGGAGGTATCCGAGTCCGAGGAGCACGGCGGAGGTTCCGAGGGGTAGGAGGAGGAGCGTGTTCCAGATGGTTTGGGCGTTGCTCGCGGTGCGGAACGCGGCGAGGGAGGCCCACGCGAGGGGCAAGGCGAGGACGAGCGTGAGAACGGCGAAGGTGAGGGATGTGGTGACGGCGTCGCCGAGTGTGTAGGATCCGAGGGTGGGTCCGTCGCCGAGGACGAATCGGATGGGTTGGAGTGACCAGGCGTTTCGGTAGCGGAAGGCTTCGGTGAGTAGGGTGAGCAGCGGTCCGACGATGATCGCGGCGCCGAGCGCGAGGATCCCGTACTGGAGGACGGTGGGCTTGCGCGTGGGCGCGGCTGTGCTGGGGGTGTAGCTTGTTCGTGCGTTTCTGGCGATGATGACGTAGAGCGTCACGGCGGCCAATGTGGTGAAGAGCTGGAGGACTCCCAGGATGGAGGCGATGTCGAAGTGGGGTCGGAACGAGGCGACTTCGTCGTAGATGAGGGTCTCCAATGTGCCGATGCCGGGTCCGCCGAGGAGAAGGATGATTCCGAAGCTCGAGGCGCAGAACAGGAACACGAGGACGGAGGCGGCGGCGATGGCGGGTCGTGCGATAGGGAACGTGATTGTCCAAAAGGTGCGTCGGGGGGAGGCGCCGAGGGTGGCAGCGGTTTCTTGGTAGGTGGTGGGGAGGTGTTCCCAGGTTGCGCCGACGATGCGGATGATGAGGCTGACGTTGTAGATGGCGTGGGAGAGGAGGATCATCCCGATGGGTCCGATGGAGGCCATCGGAGAAGATCCCGAGGTTTGGGCGAAGATGCTTTCGCGTCCGATGTAGGATTGGAGTGCGAGGGCGATGACGAGCGGCGGCAAGACGAAGGGAACGGTGAACGCGGCGCGGAGGAATCGTCGTCCGGGGAAGGTGCGGGTCGCAAAGACGTAGGCGAGGGGCACTCCGATGACGAGGGTCAGGAGTGTCGACGCGGCGGCTTGGGTGAAGGTGAAGAGGATCCGGGCGCGGTAGTAGGGGGACCCGAACACCCGTGTCAGGTTCTCGAGAGTGGATCGTTCGGATCCGACTCCGAGGGCCCAGGCGGCGATGGCGAGGAGCGGGACGACGTAGAACAATGCGATGAACGTCGCGGGTGCGGCGAGCCATCCGGCCCGACGCCGTCGTTCGCGTTGTTCAGGCGTTGTGTTCTTGATAGAGGGTCACCCACTCGTCGAGCCAGCGGTCGAGGTTCTCGTCGATCTCGGTCGGGGTCACGGTGGCGAGTTTCAATTCGCCGGGGTCGGTCGCGAGGTCGACGAATTCCGTGGGAATCTCAATGCCGGTCGTCGCTGGGTACACGGCCATGGCGGGCGCATTGTTGGCTTGGAAGTCCATCGTCAGCGCGAAATCGATGAAGGCCTGGGCGAGGGCGACGTTCTTGGTCCCACGAAGGATGGCCATGGTCTCGATCTGTTGCACGACGCCGCCTTCGGGTTCGAGGCTCACGCTCGGAACGTCAGGGGTGCCGAAGTATACTTCCACGGCGGGGCTCGTCGTGTAGGAGACGACGATCTGTCGTCCGCCGACGAATGTGGTGTCGTTGTATTGGCCGTATCCGGCGGTGAAATGGTAGACGTATGCGCTCGTCCAGTCTTTGGTGATGAGTGCTTCGTGGTCGAACAGTTCGGACCAGTACTGTTTCCAGGTGTAGTCGCCGGATTCGCCGAACGTGTCGATGGTGGCCAGCAGGAACAAGAGTCCCGGGCTGGAGAAGCGTGGGTCGGGGATGGCGAAGGTGGAGGCCCATTGGGGTTGGGCGAGTTCGCGAAGGCTTCGGGGGCCGTGGGCGTTGTTGGCGTCATCGTCGAGTCGGATGTCGTAGTTGACGCTGACGTAGCCGTGGTCGACCGGGGTGGCCCAGAGCTTGCCGTCGATGCGGAACTGGTCGACGTCGAGGGCCGTGTTGTTGATTGCGTCGAGGTTGGGGCTTTCGTACGGGAGGAAGATGCATTTTTCTTCGACTTCGTCGGTGAAGAAGAGGACGTTGTCGGTGCCGAAGAGGATGTCGGCGGGCGGGTTTCCGGCGGAGAGGATCGCGGTGCGGAGCGCGGTGCCGGCGTCGCCGCCTTCGATGACGTGGAGTTGGGCGCCCGTGAGGTTCTCGAAGATCGGTTCGATCGCCGCGTGCATGTAGCTGAAGGCGCCTTGGTCGAGGACGGTGAGGCGTTGGCCGTCGAAACGGGCGGGGCGGTCGACGGGTCCGGGGTCGGTGCAGTCAATGGTGTTGGTGAAGCTCAAGCAGCCGCCGAGGGCGGCCGTCAGCAGGAGGAGGGTCGTGAGGGGGGCGATCGTTTTCATGCGTTTTTCACCAAGGGAAGGAGCGCGAGAAGGCGTTCGGCTTTGGCGACGACGTCGGTCGCGGATTCGCCAAGGACGTAGAGGGCGGGTTCGATGCCGAAGGCGCCTGCGTCGATGACTGCATCGAAGGCCGGTTCGCTGGGGATGGAGGCGACGAGTTCTTTTCCGGTGCGACGGAGGATGCGTGCGCGCATCTTGGCGGCCTTGAGTGCGTGGCGGACGTCGTCGCCGTAGCGGAGGTTGAGGATCGCGCTCAATCGGGGTTGGGCGCGCCGGAGTTTGAGGAGGATCTCGGCGAGGTGGGTGGAGGCGCCGAATTCGGCGGGGGCGATTTCGCGGATCTCGCCGCGTAGTTCGATGAGCCGTCCAGGGAAGGC
>CAYOZB010000084.1:0-12946 GCA_964408365.1 uncultured Halobacteriales archaeon
TCACCATGATGGTGGGACGTGAACTGTCCGCGGTGCGCGACCCGTTCGGCATCCGGCCGTTGTGCATCGGCAAGATGCCGAACAACGGCGGCTACGTCGCCGCAAGCGAGAGCGTGGCGCTCGACGTGTTGGGCGCCGAGTTCATCCGCGACGTCGCTCCGGGTGAGATCGTGCATGTGGGTGTGGAAGGTTTCGAAGCGTACCCGACGCCGGTGCCGCCGCATCCCGCTCACTGTTTCTTCGAATACGTGTATTTTGCACGGAGCGACGCCATCATCGACGGGAAACTGACGCATGAGGCCCGTCGACGCATCGGGATGGCGTTGGCGCGTGAAGCGCCCGTCGAAGCGGACATCGTGGTACCCGTCCCGGACTCGGGTCGCGCCCATGCGACGGGATACTCGGAACAAAGCGGGCTCCCGTTGCGCGAGGGTCTGATGAAGAACCGGTACGTCCACCGCACGTTCATCATGCCGGGTCAGGACAACCGCGAACGGAACGTCCGTCTCAAACTCAACCCCGTCCGTCCGTTGCTCGAGGGCAAGCGGGTCGTGGTGGTCGATGATTCCATCGTGCGATCCACGACGATACGTCGCATCGTCGAACTGATGCGACAGGCCGGGGCCAAGGAGATCCATGTGCGCATCGCCAGTCCGCCCATCACGGATCCCTGTTACTTGGGCGTCGATTTCCATCACCGGGACCAGTTGGTCGCTGCGAAGCACACGGTGGAGGAGATCCGGAAACTCATCGGCGCCGACAGTTTAGCCTACGTGTCCATCGCTGGGTTGGTGGCGTCGATCGACATGCCGAAGAGCAACATGTGCCTCGGCTGCGTCACGGGCGAGTACCCGATCCAGATCCAGGGGGAACGCATGCGTGGGCAGCAGGTCCTCGACCCGTTCCCGGTCAACGGCCACGGCTCGTTGGCGGCTCAGACAAAACTGCTTAACTAGCAAGCCGGGTTTGGCCGCTTCAGCATGGACAAGTTCGCTTGGGGAGCCATCATCATCGCGGTCCTCATCGAAGCGATGATCGTGTACGCGTACCGGTTCAACATCAATGAGCAGAAGCTCAACACGTTCGCCATCGCGACGGCGTTGCCGTTGGTGCTGATCGGGACCGTGTTCTTGTTCTATTATTTGCAGCGCGGCCAGACGTAGGGCTATCGCATCGCGCGTTCGAAGGCGTCGAGAAGTTTTTGGGGCTTCGTCTTGTGTGCGACGAACGCGTCGTAGGCGGGCATGCGGCCCGGGGCTTCTTGCTGTTCGTCGAGGTAACCCACGATTCGTGCGTCAGGCGCGGCGGCGCGTAACGCCAAGAGAAAGTCCGTCATGTCCCACGATTCGCTGAAGCCGACGACGATGAGGTTGGGTTGGTGGAACCGCGCGAGGATCATGGCTTCGGGAATGGACGCCGTGTCGGCGACCCGTTGGAACGTGCCGTGTCCGCTGTGGAGGGCGTCGCCGATCCAGCGACGAATGTCGTTGTCGCTGTGGAAGAGGACGACGCCATACGACGACAACGGGTCTCGAGGCGGGGGCGGATTCAAAAGCGGCCCAGGAACGTTTCTCGAACCGGTTCGATTTGTCCAGTGGAAACCGTCCTAGTGTCCAGTCATCAGTGGTATGTCGTAATAGTCTTCAACTGCGGCGCCATCGGCAGCTGCTTGAACATAGCCGAGATCGAACTGAACGTGCTGATCCGCCAATTGCTTGGACCGCCGCATCGACGAACTTGAGGAGATGCGCACGGAAGTGCCCCATTGCATTAGTCCCCTTTCTCGTTTGAAACCTATTGCTTAGACACGGCCCCTTTTGGTTTGGATTGCTACCATAACAAGCGGCGGACCCTCGTTCTGAACAGCCTATGTGGGGGGCTAACCATACGCGGGAAGCAAAAGAGAGCCGATTATGGGGCTTGAGTTTCCCAAGGGTGGCTGCTCAATTCCGTCCCGCATTAACTCCGGCAGTGGAACAGCCGCAAGACTGTTCACCAACAACCACAAACGATCCTGGGGTTGGCCGGCAGGGTTCGATGATCAGCACCCAGTTTCTGGTGGCGATACCGAACCGCTGATTTCGTGTTACCGGTTGGCACACAAGAAAACACCCTCGCGGGATTACTCCCTGCGTCGCCGCGAATGCGGCATGTGGAAAACATGATGAAACTGAAAACGAGAATCTTCTTCGCAGGACTGGTTGGCGCAACCCTAATCGCAAGTACCGGCGCCTCCGCCGATACCCAATCAGCGCGAAACCTGCTTGATGGACGGGAGATGCTCTGCTCGCAATCCGTCACGGGCGCGGACGAGTGCTCGTTTGATTGTGCCGCTGGCGAAACCATTTACGCGACCGCGGGAGGAATCGCCGTCTTCACATCAGGCACGTGCGGCGGGGCCACCGCCGTGTGCCACAGCCTCGCCGATCGGTGCAGCGGTTCCTCGACTTCGACACAAGATGAGGATACGGGCGTTTGTGCCGCCTGGGGAGTAGGCACCTACGGTTGCTCTGCAAGCTAAAGTCAGGCGGCGGCCGGCCAAGAGGGCTGGCCGCCTCCTTCCCCCGATCCTCGTTTTTCTAGTCGTATCGAGCGGCGGCCTCGCCGGTTGCCTAAGCCACCGTGCTTCCGCATTTCTGGACGCCCCCATACGATTCCAAGCAAATCCGTACACTTTTGGCACGAATGAAACCCGGGTCCACGAATTCGAAGTACCCAAGAACATCTCGACCCTTGTGGTAGCAGGGATTTTTCGATTCAACGGACCGACCACCATTCTTATCCAGCAGACAAACGCTACACCCAGTTGCCGTTCCACCTTGACTAATCCCGCTGACCTGCAATCCGAATCGTACTTCTGCAAATGGTCGAGGCGCGAAAGTGCGTGGAACCAATCGTGGACGATTACGATCTCTTCCAGCGGCGACGCGGAGTACGTTTTTGGAGCGTACTATCAGTAATGTGGGGACGCCTAAAATGCGAGGATACCAATGTGCGATCTTGGCTGTTTTCATCGCAGCACTACCGTCGGCAAACGCGGTCCAAATTCTTGGCTCCGAAAACAATCCGGAGCTATCAGATCCCGGCGGCGACATCGCCTACGCCGACGTCTACTTGGGCTCGCGGAATCATGACTACTTGGACGTCCTTTCTGTGTGGCTCAAGGAAGAAAACGGGACGCTCGTAGTTTCGGAGCAGGTGAAGGACGCCACTAGTTTGGAATCTGCGTCAGCAGATTTCTTGATCGGCTGTAATCTGGATTCGGTAGGCAAAGTTGGCGAAGAGAAGTATAGCGATTTTCGAATTGGGTGGTTCCGCGAGCCGGGTTCAACAGAAACGCATCTGGATGTCTCGATAACAGCGCTTGATGGGAAATCTATCGAACCCTCCACAAAATTCGCGGCACGATTCGAAGCGCCGGGCCAGTTTGTGTTTGAGGTTCCATTGGAATCCATCAAACCCTACGCGGAGTCGCTTACGGACTTCCGGATGGAATGTTCGGAAACAATGCAGGCGGCGGGGAGTTCTCTTCCCGTGAACAATGCCGATACGGCCCAGTCGAACGCCATCTTCGAAATCGGCCAATCTGCGACCAACATTTCGCCTGGGATGCAGGAACAAGGACCATCGTCCAGCATTGCAGGCACGGTTGAGTCCAACCCCCCGGCCACGGAAGGCCTGGGCACTGCCGTTCTCCTGGTCGCTTGCGCAGGCGTGGCAGCGGCGGCCCGTAAGCGCTGAGTTAAACCGGCCCGCGTTCGTGGCTACGCGCCGCCAGCGTGGTAGAGGTCCAACGCGTTTAGCGGTCAAAGCTTCTTAGCCGAACATGAATGGATGCGCCATTTGCGGCGATGAGGAGGCATTTTCTGTGCAAACTGGTAACAACTCGCGGAAAGGCGCGAATATTACTTAGGAACTCGGGGAACGTACCGCGCGGCCGGCGACGGGGGAAGTAAAGGTGTGGGGTTTGTTGATTCCGGCGCTCCTGCTGGGGCTCGGAGCCACGGCATTCGCCATCGGCGTTCAGCGGTTTGGCGATCCCTCAACCGTGGTCCGGCATCCGGTCCGCCAAACTCTCTTGGATCTAATTCGCCGACGACCGGGCGCCCAAGCGGCCGCATTGCGGCGGGCCCTTGATGCGAATCGGGGCACGATCAACTACCACCTGCGCATGTTGGAGCGAGCCGGAGTCGTCCGCGTAAACCGCCACCAGCATGCTACGCGCTATTTTCCGTTGAGCGAGCGGGACGAACGAGTTCCCATCGTCGCCGTCCTCCTCAGAGGCCGTATCGTTGAGGTTGTCCGAGCCATTGTTCTCTCGCCTGGCATTTCACAGAAACAGCTTACGCGAAACTTACCCATCAGCAGGAAAGTTCTTCGCGATTACGCGGATGACTTAGGACCTGAACTTCTTCAGGAAGTCCGCGAATCCCGAACGCTTCGTTACTACCCTACGCCCCGACTCATGGACGCCGTAAGGGACATGAAGCGAAGCGCGGACCTGCAAAGTCCGAGCAATGGGCCGGACCAAATGCCACCTGGGGACATCCGGCCATGACGCTGTCATCGCCGTCCAGTTGTTACCAGTTGGCACACAAGATTGGGCGTCTAGCAGCTAGTACTAATCAGTCCTTGATATAGGCTGCACTCGGTGCCTGTTGCCAGCTCGTTCGACGTCGAGTACGTTGAACTCGGACTTGGACGGGCGACCAGCCATGTTGCGGTGCGAGATGCGTCGAGCAACTTGGCCGAACTGAAACGGGCCGACGCCGAGGGACGTCCGTTTGTCTTGGATCGGTTTGCGCCGATCCGTCGACCGCGCTTGACCGCGCGTCAGCGGTACTTGCCCCACTCGGCGACTCGACTGGGGGTACTATGACGTTCCGCGGCGGATTACGTTGGAAAGGATGGCGCACCGCTTGGGCGTGGGTCTCAACTCGTTGTTGGTGGTGCTTCGGAACGCCGAAGGGTCCGTGGTGCGGAATTTTGTCGCGTTCAATGAAAAACCGGTCGAATCCGCCAAACGGGGTCGTTCCGATCCGGGCACAGGCGCGGAAGCCTGACGGTTTACGGTCGCGCGGCCGGTTCGGGGATCGGCGCTTCCGGCCCGGGTGGTTTTCCGAGGATGTCCCATAGGCGGGCCGCGAGTTCGGTGCCGTCGAGGCCTTTGTCGAGGAACGCGGCGGCGCCTTTGTCGAGGCTTTCTTGGATCGATTTTTCCTCTTGGAGCATGCTCAATACGACGACCGTGGTGGAGGGTGCGGCCTCCCGGAGGGCCGGCAAGGCGGGGAGTCCGCCCATGCGTGGCATGACGAGGTCCAATAGGACAAGGTCTGGTTGTTTTTCGGCGCAGACGCTGATGCATTCGGACCCGTCTTTGGCTTCGCCGACGACGCGGAACCGTCCGTCGGCCTCGAGCCAATACTTTGTTAAGGAGCGGATCGCGGCTTCGTCGTCCGCCAGTACGACTCGCACTTGGTCGCCGGTCAACGCTCGTACGTAGGGCGGCATGCCATTTGACTTCTCGCCGATAGTTGCGGATTCCGCGGCAGGTTCCGGCGAAAAGGAAATACTGGGCAAGCGGCCTGTTGTGACTTCGGGTTTTTCGGTTGTTGCGTCGCCGCACGTGGGCTCGGGTCTTCGCCTTAGCGGGCGCCTTTGTGGGCGGCATCGCTGTTGCGGGCTGGGCGACGGGCCAGATCTACGTCGCCACGTGGTTGCCCGGGGCGACTCCCACGAAACCCTCGGCCGCGATCTCCATGATCGCCCTCGGACTGGGCGCGTTCCTCGCCACGTTCCCCACGTTCCGACGCTGGAGAAGGTTCCTGCTTCCGATCCCGTGCTGCGTCGCCGTCGCGTTCGGGGTGGCGAACCTCGTGGAGACCACGTTCGCTGTGGAGCTCCATGTGGACCAGGCCTTCTTCTCCGACACGGTGGCGGAGCGGGACCCGTCGCCGCACCCGGGACGGATGTCGCCGCTTACGGCCACGTCGCTTATCCTGTTGGGGCTCGCGATCCCGATCTGTTCCGGGTTGGACCGGACGGGGCGCCGAGTCGCCATCGTGTTCAGCACGATCGCAACGACGCTCGCGTTCGCGTCGCTTCTTGGGTACGCGTACCGGTTCCCGTCGCTTCTCGGCGGACAACACTCGACGCAGGTCGCGATGCCGTCCGCCTTGGGGTTGACCTTGATCGGAGCGACGGTGCTCTTGTGGACTGCGGAGGGAAGCTACATGTCGGTCTTCCTCCGGGACACTCCGGCCGGACGGACCTCGCGTCGGTTGGTCGGGGCGGCGATCCTTGTGCCGTTCTTCGCGGTGTGGGTGCGCATCGCCTCGGACGAGTTCGGGCTCCTGCCGACGGGAGTGGGCGACGCGTTCGTCGTGTTGACGACGATCCTTGCGATCGTGTTCGTGATCTGGTGGAACGCGCGCGAGTTGCAGAAGTCCCATGAGCAGGTCGTTGCGTTGCAAGCCGATCTGGAGCGACGTGTCGTCGAGCGTACGCAACAGTTGGAGGAGTCGAACCGTGAGCTCGAGGCGTTCAACTATTCGGTGTCGCACGATCTTCGGAACCCGTTGCACATCGTGAACGGGTACGCGGACCGGATCCTTCACGAGAAACGGCGCAGTTTGGACGAGGAGGCGCTCGCGTACGTGCGTGAGATCCGAGGCGCCGCGGGTCGCATGAAGGACCTCACGGATTCCCTGTTGCGGTTGTCTCGGTTGTCCAAGGTCGAACTCAGGATGGCCCCGGTGGAACTGGGGAAGATGGCGCAGGAGATCGTCGACCGTCTCCACTCGCGCGAACCGTCCCGGATCCTGAAGTTCCAGGCGGAGGGCGAGATGTGGGCGATGGGCGACCCTGCCTTGCTTCGCATCGCGCTCGAGAACTTGTTGGGCAACGCGTGGAAATTCACGCGCAACCGGATGCAGTCGGAGATCGGCTTCGGCGGATCGCGCATCGGCGGAACGACCACGTTCTATGTGCGCGACAACGGCATCGGGTTCGAGCAGGCCGAGGCGGAACGATTGTTCCGGCCGTTCCGACGGTTGGGCTCGGCGGCGGAGTTCGAAGGCAGCGGCGTCGGCCTCGCGACGGTCGCGCGGATCGTGCAGCGTCATGGTGGACGCGTCTTTGCGACGGGTGTGGAAGGCATCGGGGCGACGTTCTCGTTCACGTTGCCCTCGTCGCCATTGGGTTCGACGGGTCCTGTGCCGCGCGTGACGACGAAGCCGCACCGGGTGCGTCGCTTTGTGCCGGTGTCGCCGCGTGGAGAAACGGCGTAGGACGCGCGATCGCCGGCCTTTGAGACCTCAAGTACGTGCGGAGGCGGCCCGAGAAACCTATTTCCGGCAGTGATCGCTGGGGAGGATCGGGTGGGTAGAGTCTGACCGCGTATCGATGTCCGAGATGTTCGACCACGATCGAAGCGACTTCGCCGGCAGGATTGACTTGTAACGCTTGCGGGTTTCCTGGGGCGGATCGACGCGCCTCGAGTCCCCAAAACGTCCCCCAAGGATTGACGCCACGGCCCGCTTATTCTGCGCCACAACAATATGCGCAGCCGCCGGGAGGGCACGGTCAACCGCCCCCTCCGGGCTACGGGACGTACACGACGGCCAATGTGAAGAAGGTCAGCTACGTCGCGCTCCTGATTGTTTCCATTTTTGTGGGCGCGTTGGGAATCGATCGGTTCATGCTGGGGCATGTGGGACTTGGCATTCTCAAGCTCTTGACGCTCGGCGGGTGCGGCGTTTGGTGGTTGATTGACGTCATCCTCATCGCCACGAAACACCAATGGCCCGGCATCGAGTGGGTTGGAACCTAGCGCCTACATGTCTGCGCGCGACTCTCGCGGGCGGCGTTTCTTCCGTTTTTTCATGGAACTTGTAGGGTTCAGCACGCCGCGCGCGATCACGATTAACCTGCTCGCCATCCTTGGGTTCCTAGCGCTTTGGCCGACGGAGCGTCTCGGGGACGTCCCGGTGCGTTCTGTGTGGGAGTCGGTGTTCCACGTGAGACCCTATTCAAGCGGTATGATGCGTGCGTTGTCAAGCCTGCTGCACCTGGACCTGGCAGGCGCTGCAAAATTCAACCGACTATCCTTCGTGGTGCTCCCGCTGATCATCGGCTTGGTGGTCGTTAACTGCACGCGATGGTACAGAGGACGGATGCTGCGGGAGCAGTGGGAGGAGGGGGCGCTGGACAAGGAAATCGCCGCGAATTTGGAACGGTGGGAATTCGCGGGGGTCGAGCGATGAACCGTTGGGCCGCCGGAGAGACCGGCGAAGACCGCATCGAGGTGTTCGAGACGCTGGAGAAGGCACGCGGGGCGTTCGGCGAGAACTTTCAAGGCTTCGTGTTCCAGTTGACCCGACTTCAGGCCGAGGAACTCTTGCAAGGCAAGGTCGTGGCGTTCGACATCGGCGGACGCGAATATGCGGGCTTTCTGAAGGTGGAAGCGGTCGCCAAGGCGGATGGAGCCGCGTCAAGGCCCGGGGAGGACGAGCTTGCCTGACGCATTCGCTCACCCCCGAGGAAGGCAGGTGGGGAGGTCCGGAGTGAAGGGGTCATGAGGGAAGCCGTCCGGACGCCGCGGCCGGCTAGGTCTCAAACGGACAGCCTGGAGTCCGCAGCATGCTGGCCTGGCGGAGTGTAAACATGAAGCCGTCGGAACTCGCAATCCTCATCGAGGAGGGCGAGGGCTTCATGCTGGAGTTCAAGGAGTCTCTCTCCTCATCCTTCGCGCGCGAACTGGTGGCGATGGCCAACACCGCCGGCGGGAAAATCCTCCTTGGAGTGAGCGATGACCGGACGGTCGTAGGAATCCGGGACTCGAACGAACTACGGGCCCGGATCCAAGACATCGCGCGCAACTGCGACCCTTCGGTCCGGGTGCAGGTGGACCGTGTTGGCAAGGTCACCGTGGTCGCCGTTCGGGAGAGTGACGCCAAGCCGGTGCAGTGCAGCGACGGTTTCTTCTGGCGGCAGGGCGCAGCCACGCAGAAGCTTTCCCGGGACGAGATCCGCGAGTTCTTCCACAGCGAGGGAGTTCCCCTGAGCCCGTTTTCGAGGCTACGGGGTTCTTCACGGCGACGTTTTTCCCCAACCCGGAGGTCCGGGCGCAGGCCGAGGCCCAGAGAACCAAGGTGGCGCCGCACGTCACCGGCAGAGTGCGCCCCAAGTACACCCCGCAAGTCACCCCGCAAGTGCAACTCACGCGCGTCTTGGTGGGGGACATGACGAGGGTGGAGCTTCAGTCCGCCTTGGGTCTTCACGACCGCATGCACTTCATGACGGCGTACCTTCAACCGGCGCTTGATGCCGGGCTTGTCGAGATGGCATTGCCGGACAAGCCCCGCAGCAGCCGACAGAAGTATCGCTTGACCCCAAAGGGGGCCGCCCTCAAGGAGACGACATGAACGGCGTCCTTGGGTCCCAGACGGCGGGCCTTGGTTCCATCGTGCACGGAGATCCCGAGCCCCTCGCGGCCTTGCGCGACGCCCTCCTCCCTAAGCTCATCTCCGGTGAACTCCGAGTCCCGTTCCAAAAGGAAGTGACCGCCTGAAGCCTGGCTCCAAGGGCAAGCCGTACCCGATCCTCATCAAGGGTAGCGAGTTGGAGGCCCTAAAACAGCTCTCGGGGCACATGATCGAGGCATCCGCGAGGAAGCACCGAAAGTCTACTCGAATGAACTCGTAGAGATCCTCTTCCGTCAGCCATATTGCAAAATCGAATTTCTCGTCGATGCCGGCCTCGGCGAGCGAAAGGCCGCCTCCCGTTACCTCCAGCAATTGGAGGGGCTCGGCATCTTGGTCGGCGAGAAGAAGGGGCGCGGAGTCGTGTACAAGAATCCGGACCTGCTGAAGGTGCTCACCAAGTGAAGCATCCGGTCAGCCGGCATTTGGGCGTAACGGGTGCTATCGCGAAAACGGACGTCTTTTTCAAGCCTGTCAACAGCATCGGCGTGTGGAAAACATGTGTCCCAAAAACGTTGGAAAAGGTACATGTTTTTCGAATGTGTCCTCGCTGGGGACATATCAGAATCGGCCCTTTCGCCAGGCTTACCCTGGCCGGTTCGCACAAACCGTCCCTCCTTTGGAGGGCTTCGCGGTCGGACTTATAGAGGTCGCTCATTTTGCGGGCTCCTTGGACGCCCCAAACGGGTCGGTTGTAAGGGCGGCGTCCAAATGTATCGCCTAGGGCCGGTGGTCTAGGGGTTATGACGGCGCCCTTACAAGGCGCAGGTCGTCGGTTCAAATCCGACTCGGCCCACTTCACGTAAACGTGGTTACCACGGATGAGATAAGGCGATCCTCGCCACGGGGGGATACGTGGCTCCGCAACTTCACGATGTGGGTCGGAAGTTGCAGGCGTGGATGATTCCGCTCGCCGCCAGCGTCCAAACAATCGGCCAACTTGTAATCTCCCTTGTGGAGGGCTATCTGCTCGGCGTATTGGTGTGGTGGATGGCGACGGTTACGTTGATGTTCCTAGCGGCGTCGATAGAAAGCGTTAAGCGCTTCCTTGGAGAATAATGCCATGCGTACCATGTACCCGTTTGGAGTCCACCCTGCTCTCGTCACCATGCGGTTGATCGGAATTGCCGTGGCCCTTTTTTCCACCGTGGCTGCCGCCGTGTTTTTTCTCGTGCGGGCCTAAGGAGTCGCCGCCATGTACCCGTTCGGAGCCCCTCGACCGCTTGTGATCGTAAGACTCATCGGGATCGGCATGGGCCTGTTCGCGATCGTGTTCGCGGCGATGTCTTACATCGCCTGGGGTTAGGGTGCCCTCCATGTACCCGTTTGGAGTCCACCCAGCTCTCGTAACGATGCGACCCATCGCTTTTGCAGTGGTTGTGTTCGTCATCGTGTTTGGCGTTACAGCGTACCTCGCTTCGTCGTAGCCGATCGTCGAGTGGTGTCACCCATCAAACGCTAAATAGCGCCTGGCTCGTCTCGTCGCGCCATGGAGCCCGTGGACGCGAAGGTGATTCCGCCACGGGATCCTGCGCCGGAAGCGCCTGCGGTGTGCATCGCCATCCAGGCGAACGAGAAGCCGATCCGGTTGACTGGGTCCACGCCGGGCGAGTTCGTCGAGGTGCTGGCGAAAGCGAATCTTTCGTGGGTCAACTTCGCCGTCGACGATCTTCAGCGGGATGGAGCCCGGATCGCGGGTCTCCTTGGTTTTTCGGGTGGTTTGGTCGACTCGTTGATGGCCGGTCCTTTTCGGAACTATGAGGATCGCGAGACCGAATTCGGATTGCGTCTCCCGGTCGTCCGTGTCACGGGCACCGAGGTCACCACCCTCCCGCTGCTTCTCCTCTGTCGTTGGGGTCTCATTCTCACGATCCATGAGAAGGGGAAGGTGTTGCGTATGGTCCGGTTCGCGCGGTACGCGGACACGTTCATGCGAAAGATCCCGGCCGACCGCCCCATGCCGGACAAACTCACCATCCTCCTCACTCGACTCCTCAACGAGAACAATGAGCGCAACTTCGAAGGGTTGCGGTACATCCAGGAACAGGGCGACATGATCAGCGCCAACGTGTTGGACACGTCGCAGAGCCGCGAATACGTCGCGAAACAAGTGTACACCGTGAAGCACGCGTTGATCCAGTACTTGGACGGGTTGTGGCAGATGCTCGACGTGATCCACAGCCTACGTTACGGCGACGCCGAACTCGTCTCCGACGACGAAACCTTGCTCCAACGCATGGGGATTTTGGGCGACGACGTCAACCGTCAGATCCAACTCACCGAACACACCACGGAAGTGCTCGTGAGCGGGTTGGAAGTGTTGCAGTCGGTCTACAACAACCAGTTGCAGATGCTCAACAACCGCCTCGCTCTCGTCGTTGCTTGGCTGACCATCTTGGGTACCGCCATCTTGGTGCCGAACACCATTGCGACGACGATGGGTCCGATCACCGATTTCCACGGAGCCGAGCGGACGGCGTACCTGCTGTTTTACGTCAGCGCCACCGTGTTGGCGACGACGGCGGCGTTCTGGTTTGTGCGCAAGAAAGGGTTCCTCCGGGTCGAACCGGAGGCCGCGCCGCCGAAAAAACCGTAGGTCCGCGTTCGCCACAAACCTCAAGTCCACCCATTCGACTCTTTGTCGTTATGCGCGCGTGGCACGTGCTTGTGGCGTTGGTAGTGGCAAGCGGCTCGTTGGCCGGTTGCGTGGAACAAGACGATTCGGCGGCGTTGAGGAAAATCGCCGGAGCCCAGCCCGCGGGAGTCGGACACACCGCCGCGCCGTTCCTTGACTACAAGCCGTCGCCGCCGGACCCGAACCTCGAACTGTTGGAACTCGACTACATCTTCGAGGCCGCGAACGTCCTCATCCACGGCCGCTTGGTCCGACCCGTCGGCGAAGGACCCTTCCCGGTCGTCGTCCAATTCACACCTTACACGGCGCCTGGGCGCAACGCGGTGGTCTCGAACTTGTTCGAACCCGCGCCGGCGAATCCGGTCGCGATCCCGTCGGACAGTTTCGTCAACCAGTTCGTCCGTCGCGGCTACGCGTTTGTGTACGCGGACGTGCGCGGCACCGGCGACTCGAGTGGTTGTTTGGATCTTCGCGGCGAGAAGGACATCCTCGACGCCGGCAAACTCACTGATTTCTTCGGCACACAATCGTGGAGCAACGGAAAGGTCGGCTTCATCGGGGCCAGTTACCCCGGCAGTGAAGCCCACATGGCAGGCATCGCCAACAGCCCCTACCTGGGCGCCGTCGTGCCCGTCGTCGCCTCCACCAGTTTCTACCATTACCACCACAATGATGGGGTTCCCTACAACGGCAACCACGCTTTGGGCGGCACGAACGCTGGGTACACGCAGAACGCGGTCTCGCCGACACTCAACCCGCAGTCTGAGAATTATTTGCCGCGGTACATGGAGGAAGTCATGTGCCCGTACAAGGAGAACATCGTCGACCA
>CAYOZB010000085.1:0-12911 GCA_964408365.1 uncultured Halobacteriales archaeon
CGCGACCCTCGGCATCACGTTCCTCATGCTCCTCGTCCTGCTCCTGCTTCCCGGCGAACCGTACGACGACACCGCCGACCCGCGGGCCGAACTCGCCGCGGCAGAAGGCGCCAGGAACGACTCCGAAGCGCTTCGCGGAAACCCACTGGCCTGGGCCGGGGCCGGCGTTGCCATCGGCGCCTCCACCGCGGGCGGCATCGGCGCTCTCATCCTCCTGCGACGCCAATCCCGTCGACTCGAGGAGGGACGATAACCTGCGACGCGCCCTCATCGTGCCAATCGCGATGTTGTTCGTGACGTTTGCGCCGTCCGCCGCGACACAGGAACCATTCGAAGTCTCCGTCCTCGATGCCAACGGGGCCAACCCGTCGACGAACGCCACCGTGATCTTTTCCGCGTTGGACGGAAGCAACCCGCAACGATTCGAGACGGACCAAGAAGGCGTCGCGGACGTCGACGTCCCGGCCGGGGAATACCGGGTGCGAGCCTTCGTCCCGAACGAGACGGGCGAACAGTGGTTTGAGGATCAGATGTTCGTCGACCCGGCAAACGGTTCACTCGATCTTCTGCGGAACCTTCCGAACCTCATCCGACGACCCGAACTTATCGGCGCCGAGTCCGCCCCTGACGGAAGCGCCGCGTACGTGCCAATCGGCGCCCCGCTCGAACTGCGCATCGCCATCCGCTCCCCCGCAGAATCCGCAAAAGAGATCGCCGCCCGCGCCATCCTGACGAAAGGAAACGTCACGCTCCAAGACGGCCTCATCGGCATCGCAACGATCACGGGCGCCGGTTGGATCAACGGCACGTTGGCCGCCTCGACGACGCCCCCGTACCACGCCAACGAGTCCTTCACCACGCTCCGCATCATTCTGTACCAGAACGGGACGGCAACGATCTTTGACGATGCGGCGCCGGTGACCGTTTTCTTCCGCGATGGGTGCCTCGGGGACGCCGTCCAACTCCGCGTGACCCTCGATGGGACCGTGGTCCCGTTCTGCGCCGCCGCCGACCAGGCCGCCGTGTGGCAGACCTGGGCCATCGAAGCAAACCAACTCATCACTCTGCGCTCCACGTGGGCGAAACGCTTCGCCTCCAACGAGACGAGTTGGTCCTTCGCAGACATCGAAACCGCCTGGAACAATTATTCAACCGAGACCTCCCCCCTGCGCACCAGCGTGCTGCGACCGCTCACCACCGCCCAAACCGACGGTTCGGCCTACCCGACGTGGCAGCAATTGGACTCGTTGCGACGCCTCGTCGATCACAACCAAACCACGATCGAAGAACAATGGGAAAACGCCGCAGGCACGGAGCACCAGGAACGCCAACGCGCAGCACAAATCGTCCGCGTCCAGACCTTTGGCTTGATCATCGGGGCCGCACTCCTGGGAGCCGCCGCGAGCCTCGGCGGCGTCGCCCTCATCCTTCGATCCTGGAAGCGTCGCGCCGAATACTGGATCGGATACTCCTCCCGCGAACAACCCGTCTCCCCACTCTGGCTCACCCTCGCATTAAGCGGCGGCCTCGCGCTCCTCGGGCTCCTCCTCACCTTCTTCTCGCCACTTTGGACGGTCCTGCGAGGTGGCGCATGACCACCGGCGACCGCATCGCCCTCTGGCCCATCATCGGCACGCTCACCCTCGTCTTGTTCTCCCTCATCGCCATCGTCGTCCTTCGCGGCTCCATTGCCGCGCTCATCGCCCTCGCCATCCTCCCCCTCGCAATCGTCGTCCTGTGGTTCGTGATGCGCGGAAAATGGCTCCGCGCCCAAGTCGACGCCCTCCCCCGGTACCTCGCCTCCCGCCGCGTCCACGTCGTCATCGCCGAAGCCAACGAAATGACCACCTTCCTCGCACGACTCCACAAAGACTGGGGCTGGACCTGGCCCAAACAAGACACCTTCCACACCAACCTCGCCAACCTTGCCCCCCACGTCGGACGGGCCCGCGCCAGCGGCCTCTACGAGTTGCGCACGCGACGCCCCGAACGCGTTCCCAAAGAGCAACTCCTCGACGCCCTGCGCGTCCACCGCGACCTGCGCCGACACCTCGTCCTCTCCCTCGCCCAAGAACTCGAACCACGCGAACAACGGCACAGCAGCGACCTTGCCGCCTTGCGCGAACGCGGCCTCTGCACCTTCGACGCCGGCACAGGGTTGAGCAAAGAACTCCGATGGATCGACGTCACGGCACGCATCAACCGGGTCCGCGACGACCAGGTCCTCGGCGTCAAAGAAGCCCTCATGGCACTCCAAGGCGCCACCGGCGAAACGCTGGCCATCCGAAGCTTGGCGGAAGAGCGCCAACGCGCCGGAGACTCCAAGGCCGCGGTCGAAGCGTTGCTGCGACTACGCGCCCGCCCCATTGCGACCCCACCACCTTCACCGCCGCCCGTCACCGTCGACGAACCTCGAGCGCCCTCGACAACGCATCAAGAACCCTCGGCGCGTCCCCGACGAAAAGGTGACGTCCTTTGAGGAAAAACCTGTTCATCTTCGGCGGCGGAACCCTGGCGACGATCCTCGTTGCCGTATTGTTTTCACTGCCCTTCTGGACCGAAACAACCTGGGACGGAAACATCCGCATGAGCGACGACGACATCCAACAAGGCGTCACCTACACGTTGGAAGTCGACGCCTGCCCCGAACCCGCATGCGCGCAGCCGCAACCGGTCCACGCCGGAAACGTCCGGGCACTCCGAAACGATTCCGTCACCCTCAGCAACATCCCCTCCGAACAGATCGTCGGAGCCTATTATCGCGTACGCATCTTCGAACAGGCAAGCGGCGCCTTCCTGGGCCAGTCCCAACCGGGCGCAGTCGCAGACCCCACTCCGATCCACTGGGACCGCATCGCCGTCCTCGCTCTCCTCCCCCTTGTTGCCGCCAGCACGTACGTCTCTTTGCAACGATTCGCGGGCCGAACAGTCGAAACCAACGTCGAACGCAAAGAAGCACCCGCAAAACGACCCGCACCAACCAATACGACGCCAGCGGCCGTCGCCCCGACACCAACGCCCCTGACCGGCGAGGCACTCATGTGCCGCATCATCGTCTTCGACGCCGCATCAAGGCTGCCCATCTCCGACGCACGGTTCTGGAGCCCCGCCCGCAACGGGTTCCTCCGAAGCGACAAAGCCGGCGAACCCGGAGCATACATCCTGACCGGCCTCCGCGGCGACATCCTCGAAGTGCGCGCCCCCGGACACGCATCGCAACGTGTCAGACTGGAAAGCGAAGCCGCCGAAGTCGGACTGCCCGTCCAAAAAACCGAAGTCCGGATCCGCGTCGTCGGCGGCCGAAGCGGCTCCGCCCTGCCCCGCATCCCCGTCCAAGTGACACGCGGCGGCGCGAACATCGTCGCGGGCCGCACCGACGACCAAGGCGAACTCATCGTTCCGACAAAACTCGAAGCAGAAGACCTCATCGAAACCGTCCTTGCGACGGAAGGGTTCGTCGACGGCCGCAGCCGGTTCAGTCAATCCCCGGACGGACGCCAAGTCGAACTCCGCGTCTACTACGCCTACGAACCCGCCGGGCAGATCCGCGCGCGCGAACGCGACATCGCCCAACGCGCAAGCACGTTCTTAGAAACCTGCCAAGGACGACAACCCCTGCTTGCCACGTGGATCCGCCGCGTCGACGAATCCTTTGCCGAACTCCTGGAAGACTCCACAGGTTGGGGGCCCTTGCTCCTGCCGGGCCCCTTGTCCCCCGTCCGATGGCACGAAACCCTTCTCGCCGAACGCGCCGAACTCATCGCCGAGGGCGAAGCAATGCTCCGAGACCGCGGCATCCTCACCGCCCTCGCCAACCTCTCAGGGCCGACCGCGCCGATCGACGCCGCGACCGCGCCTCCCCTCGAAACGTGGGTCACCATGCCACTCCCGGGCCTCGACGCGAATGCGCAAGAAACCACGCGAAAACTCCGCGACGCCCTGACCCGCGGCGCTTCCCTGTTCCCCCCGCAACGCATGCCCCTCCTCCAGGAGTGGACCCGCATCGCGAACAAAGGCCTCGACAAACCCGCCCGCGACCGCGTCGCACGCATCGCCCAACTCTACCGGGCACACGAAATGTTGGAAGTCCTTCGCACGGTCGTCCGCGACCCGATCTGGGTCGCTCGGCTTCGCGGTTAGACCATCGGCGGCGTCTTGCCGAGAACCACATCTCCGCGCGAAACCAGACGACGGTCCCCGCGGCTGCGGATCCATCCGGAGGAGGCCCGGACCCCAACGGCCACCAATGCGAGCCCGTAGAGCACCGTCACCGCGAGGCTTAAGACGCGACCTGTGGCGAGGCTGGAGTCGACCTCGCTCGCTTCCGCCTCCAAGTCGCGCAAGCGGTTCTCGTCGCCTGCGGATCGCAGTTCGTTGCGGGCCGCCTCGAACTGGGCATGGGCGTACTCCTCGTAGGATTGCATGAACAGGATCCCGAAGGGGTGCCATGCGACGTACCCGAGTTCCGTTGCCACGAAGCCACCCGGCGTGAGAAGTTCCTCCCGCGCCTCGACGTTCGCAAGATGCGCGTCGGCCGCTTCCAATCGCGTGGTGAAATTCGCAAACCGTTGCTGAGCGCGAGCGTCGAAGATCGCCGCCCCCTCGTCGTCTCCCAAGGCTCCCAAGACGAGGGCGAGGGATTCTGCTGCGCGGAGCTCCCCGAGCTCGCTCAACCCGCCGCCCGTGAGGCCTTCGAAATGGCGTCGTGCCTCTTCGGCGAATGCGGCCATCGTGGTTTCGAGGAGCCCGATGATTGCCAAGCATTCGGTTCGGTCGTTTGCGAACACGACGCCGTTGCACACGCTGCGGAGCGACTCCAGGCCCGCGGCCAATAAGCTGAGAGACTGCACGGCCTGTTCCTGCCGCCCGTCGGCGTTGAGGGTCTCCATGTCTGCGAACTGTTCAACCGAAAGAATGACGGGTTCCGCGAGGCCGACGATACGGCCCGCGTCCTCCAGATCGACGGCCGTGGTGGGCGGCCGGACCACGGTCCGGTTCACCACCAGATCCAACGTCCGTCGGGCGACCTCTTTTCCCGCCGGGTTTGGTGATTGTTGGGCCAACTCCGCCAATCGTGACTTCATCTCTTGCACGCTGATGAACGAAGGCGTCGCGCGGAAATCGTACGTGGGGTTCGTCGCGCCGTTGGTGCGGAACTTCACTTGGAAATCCTGGGGCTTGAGAAGCAGGTTCGCGTGGGACGAGTTGAACCGGGGAATGATCCGGAGCAACGAGGAACCGCCCTCCGTGATACGAAGCGGGTTCGGATCGACCAACACGTAACCCGGCGGCAAGGGAGTGTCGACGGTCACGGTGCCCGCTTTGTAGCCGCAGCGTTCCTCGATGAGGTGCGACCAGGGGTGTTCAGGAGGGCGCATGAGTTCGACCTGGCCGAAGTCATGACGCGTCGTCTGCGTCGGCATCACCACGTCCACCGGATAGGACACGACGAAGCTGAACGTCCCCGAGTCGCTGTTGGAGTTGGAGCTCGCCGACACGGTGCCGGAGAACGTGCGTTCGTCGGCGTCGCTCGGGACCGTGATCCGGAACTGTCGGTCGACGCCCGAATTCGCAGCCACCTGGAACGAGGTGCTGCTTAACGCTTGGACGAAGTACGGGATGCCGCTCACGTAGAGGCTGTAGACGTTCAATGGGTAGTCACCGCCGTTCGAGACACGGATGCTGAAATCCGCCCGCGAGGAGTCGAAGCCGGCGGGACACGGCATCGTGTGGGTCACCGTCTGGGAGGCGGCGATGTCGAGGGTCGCTTGGCGCCAGTCGGTGACGCTCACCGGCACCGACATGGTGATGGTTTGGGAAGGTCCGCTGGGTTCGTTGTACGTCACCGTCACGGTGCTAGGCGTCGACGTGTCGGAGGTTCCTTGGTTCGACGTGGCCGTTACCTGAATAGGGATGGGCGCCGACCCGCCGGGGTTGATCGTGGGGTATCCGAAGCCGTTGTAGGTCGCGAACACGTACCCGGGGAGCGGATCGGAGGCGTCGACGTTCGTCACCGTGACCTGGACGCTGCCGGAATTTTGGACTTGAAGCGTGGCCGTGCCTGAAGCCTGCGTGGGTTGGCCCGCTCCCACGTTCAGAACGACGGTTCCTGGGCTTCCGACTTGGACGAGGTCGCCCAATGCGGTCGGTATCGCACTGGTCAAGGTGAGCGTCACGACGGCAACGACGGCGAAAAACGTTCGTCGATTCACACGTCCGCCCCCAACTCGTCGCCCAATCCGGCGTGGCGGTTGTCGTACGCCCAACGGCGGATCCGCGCAAGCCCCAGGCTCGCGACGCTGATCCACACGAGCGCCCAGAACATCAACACGCCCGCGGCGACGACGCCGTAGCGTTGCGCGTAGTCGGTGCCGTCGATGCGCAAGACCCGGACCGCTTCGGCGTTTTCCGTTTCGCCGTGCTCCGTGTACCGGTCTTCCGCACCCGGAAGCGCCTCGACCGCATTGAGGAGCTCCGAATAAAACGTGGGGAAGCCGGGATTCAGGACGGGCACCGGGTTGGCAAGGAGGAATGCGACTTTGTCGCGTCGAGCGGCCGCGTCCGCGATGTCGGCCTCATAGCGGGATTGGACGCGGGTGTGCGTCTGCGACAAGCGGGCGAACGAAGCGGCGTCGTGGATCGTCTCGGCGGCCTCCATGGCTCCTTCGAGGAGCTCCAAGCGTTCCTGGGTGCGTGCGCCTTGCGCGGACAGTTGCTCGGCGTGGAGCATGTAGAGTGTGAGCATCGCATCTTCCGCGCGCAACAGCAGGGCGCGGTTGTCGGCGATGTGCCGATCCGCGGTGGTCTCGTGACGTTGTCGCAGGAACGTGAGCTGTTCCAGCCCCGCGGTAATCGATTGTACCGTGGCGACCTGGGTCTCCGCGTCCAGTTGCTCCAGTCCTTGCAACACGAGCAAGAGCGCGGTGTTTTGCGCAAGTTCCGTCCCCGGCACTTGGGCCGACGTCTGGAGCCGTTGGGTGACGTTGAGTTTGATGTAGAGGAGGCTGGGGTAGCGTTCGAAGAATTCGTCCGAACCCAAGGCCGCGTAGGACGCGAGGAGTTCGTCCTGCGTCGCCGCCTGGACGGGGGTGGCCACTGTAAGGAGCGCGACCACTCCTAGGACCACCCAGCGGCGCATCGTCGGCGGCAGGCCCCGGAGGCTCTTTAAGGTTCCAGCAACGGCACCAAAAACGCCTTCGAGTGACGTTCCAAAAAGAGGCTACACCCAAGACGCGACAAAACCCCGTGCAACGAGCCCCCGAACCCGACTTTTCCATTGGTGGGTTGCGCATCCGTCTGCCCGATCCAAGCCGCTGGGGCCCCGGTCTTGCCCGCATCGAATCCTACACGGTCGACCTGATCCGCCGTCACTGGTTCCTCCCCGTCCTCCTCCTGTGCGCCTTGGCGGTCCGCTGGCCCAATTGGGGGTCCCTCCACTACTACGGGGACGACGCGGAGTACGCCACCGTCGCGATGTACCTCGCAAACGATCCCCTCTACCTCGCGTATCCACGCATGGAACAGTTCGGACCGACCCCCTTCGTGAGCCAACCACCCCTCATCCTGTACCTCTTCGCTCTTGGCTCGAAACTCACGGGCACTATGGAAACCGGCGCCGTGCTCATCTCCGTCATCTTGGGCGTGCTCACCTGCGCCGTCCTGTATGCACTCGGCTCCTTGCTCGAGCGACGCGCTGTCGGGATCGTCGCAGCGTCATTCCTCGCGTTCGCTCCCATGCACGTCGACTTCAGCCGACGCGCCTTCCTTGACGTCGGCCTCACGTTTTTCATGACCCTCGCGGTCCTCGCCTTCGTCTGGTGGAGCCGGCAACCCTCCAACGCCCGAGCCACGGTCGTCGGCGTGACGGCCGCCGCGACCATCATGAGCAAACTCCCCGGCATCCTCATCGTGCCCATCCTAGGACTCCCGTTCTTGTGGCTCCTCGGACGCACTCTCCGTCGGCATTTCCGGCACGAACCACTCGTGCCCCGTGAACTCAGGACCTTGTTCGGGCACGCCGGACTGGCCGCATTACCGCCCCTCATCACGGGCGTCGCGTACTTAGGATTCCTCGCCTACCTCAACGGCCTCGTGAACCTAAAAGAGAAACTTGGGTGGCAAGCGGCACGCATCGGCGCCCCTGAATCCAACGCCCCGTGGCACTACTACCTGTCCAGTCCCGACATCGGCGTGTCCGACCAGTTCGGGATCCTCTTCTTCATCCTCGCCGTCGCCGGCGCGTTGCGCATCAACCGACTCTCCAAACGCTGGGGCGACGCCCGCGTCGGCATGCTCGCCGTCCTCGCGTGGCCGCTCGTGGTGAGCCTGTTCTTCATCCTGGGCTCACGCAAACAGTGGTTCTACATCATGCCCGTCGTGCCTGCCGTCGCGTTCCTCGGCGCGTGGATGCTTGTCGAGGTGGCCACATGGGTCCGCAACTGGCCCGACGAAGCCACGTCCGTCCGGGCGCGCTCGGTCTACCGTTTCGCGTCGATCGCGATTGTGCTCGTGTTCCTCGCCGTGCCGGTGAGCCAGAGCGCCGCGGACCGTCCCAGCGAACGGCCCTTCGGATACGGCATCAAGGAAGCCGCCCTATTGATCCATGAAATGGACCCGGACGCGGCGCAGATCGGGACGCTCCTCGGTCGGTTCACGCTCCATTTCTACAATGAGCATCCCACGTACCATTGGCACAACGACCATGGGTTCATCGAGGACGAGATCCGGGCCGGTCGGATGCGGTTCATCGTGCTCGACACGTACCTGGATCTTGATTATGAGACGGAATGGATGGAAGGACTCGTCATCAAGTACAACGCGCAGCTCGTGGCGGAATACCAGCCCAATTCTCCGTCAGGGCGTGTCTTCGTCTACGAGATCCCGCGACCGACGGCGTAACAGGCAGACTGCCCCGATCACCGCGGCGGCAAGCAATGCGGTCGATGGCGAGGGGATCGCGTTGCCATCTCCCCGGAACGGTGGGTCGAAAAGACTGCGACTGTGGCCGACGCCCGACACCGCGGAGCGTCCGAAGGTTTCTGCGGTGAATCCCGGCGAGACCGTGAATTCTTCCCACATGGTGTCGAAGCCGGCGACGTAGACGCCGAAATGGAACCGGCCGTTCGACGTGGTTTTCACCACAATGGGTACGACGAAGGCGCCGCCGGCATCGATCACGTTCGACCCCTCGAGAATGTATTTGGCGCTCCCGTTGGCGCGGCCGTCCTCGAAGATGGGGATCGGTGTGCCATCGAGCCGGTGCGGATCCCCGAGTTCGACGATGAGGGACGACGAATGGTCGGGCACCAGCACGATGAGGCGGTGGAGTTTCGACAGGTGCATCGGCTTGAGCGTGACGGTGACGTTCATCGGGTAGGGGTCCGCGCCGATGTGCGGGTAGGGCTCGATGTCGACGTGGCCGAACGGGGAGTCAGGCACCGGTTCAGCGGGCAGATCGAGTGGCCTTCCCGGGGTTTCCGGCGTGCTGGGGGCCCTTGTCGGCGGGGGTTTGGGCGACGTTGTCGGCGGGGGCGACGTCGTCGTCTGGGTCGAGGACATCGGTGGCGTGGTCGACGTCGTTGCTGATGGCGTCGGAGTGGGCGTGCTCGATGTCGTCGGTGGAGGTGTGGTCGGCGTGGTGGGGGGCGTTGTCGGCGTCGTCGAGGGAGGTGAGGTCGTCGGCGTCGGGGAGGGGCTGGCAGTGTGTCGCGGTCGGTGGCTCGCGTCCAGCGATGGCGCGAGGAGAATCAAGGCGAGCATGACGGATGCGAGCGCTGCGGTCTTCATGTCGTCTCAGGCCGCCCAGGGAATCGCGTCGGGTGTTTCTTCCGGATTGTCGACCGGGAGGGGGACGCCTTGGATGTTCGCGTCGACGACAACTTCGTAGAGATCCCGAATGCGTTCCGCCACCATGTCCCAGTGGAATCGGCTCAGCGCGTCCGCGCGGGCCGCGTGGCCGAGCGCGACGCGCAGGTTCTTGTCGCTGGCGAGCAGGAGCATGTTGCGGACGAGGTCGTCGGTCTTGCCCGGCTGGAAGAGGAGGCCGGTGCGTTTGTCGTCGATGGCTTCGGGGATGCTTCCGACGTTGCTGGCGACGACGGGCACGCCCGCGGAGAGACATTCGAGGAGAACGTTGGGGTGGCACGCGGTGCCGACGGCGGCGAGGGGGGGTACGACGGCGATGTCGGCGGCGGCGAGAAGGGTCGGGACGTGTTGGGGACCGTGGACGACGACGCGGTCTTCGATTCCGAGTGCCCGAAGATTGGCGCGGAGCCGTGCTTCGCCGTGGCCGTACGCGGTGTGGGAGATGAGCGCCTTCGCGCCGGGGTGTTCCATGAAGAACGCTGGGAGCGTTTCCAGGAATGTTTCGACGCCTTTCCACGCGGTGAGGTGGCCGTAGTAGAGTGCGACGAGGTCGGCGTCGGCGACGCCGAGGTCTTGTTTGGCCATGGCGCGTTCGAGGAACGTGGCGGGTCGGAAGGTCTTGGTGTCGACGCCGTTGGGGATGACGAACACGGCGCCGCGGTGTCCGGCGTTCTGGAGTTGTCGGGCCTGGAATTGGCTGGAGACGATCACGGCGGGTGCGCCATGGACGCCGAAGCGGGCGGCGATGCGGTTGTTGAACAATTTGTGGTAGACGCGTTCCTTGTAGGGGATCGGTCCGTGGATGTCTTCGCGTCGTTGCACGGCGTTCCATGCGTGGAGCACCACGGGGATGCGTGTGCGTGCGCGGACGCGGGCAAGTTGCGCGAAGAGTCCCATCGATGCGATGCTCACGTGTTGGTGGGCGAGGTCGACGTGGGGATCTTTGAGGGCCTCGACGAGCATCTTGTGGTTGAGGAACCCGTTGATGAGGTAGGTGCTTCGGTGGTTCAAGTGTCGAAGGCGTGCGGTGGGCGCTTCGAGGGTGACGTCTTCTCCGGCGCGTTGGAGCGCGGCGAGGAGGGCCTGGATGTTTCGGCTGATCCCTTCGCGGAGGCTGGGGACGAAGTTTGCGTAGAAGTGCGGTACGTTCACGGCGGCACCTGCACGGGAGCAGGAGTGGGCGTGGGGGTGGGGGGTTCGGGGTTGGAGAGGCGGAATTGGAGGAAGCCGATCGTGCCGAGGATGGTGACGATGCTCGCGGTGAGGATGTGAAGGGCGAAGCCGGCGGGCAGTAGGGTGACGGGGTCGAGACCGAGGAGGGTGAAGACGGCGACGAAGGAGGCTTCGTACGTGCCGAGGTTCGCGGGCGTGATGGAAATGATGAAGCTCAGGAGAAAGAGTGGTACCCCTGGGGCGACGACCGCCATGGGGAGGTCGGGTGCGATGGCGTGGATGAGGAAGAGGAACATGGAGATCTGAGCGAACGAGGTCACGGCGGTGAGAAGGATGAGGACGGGGAGTCGTTCGGGGGATTTTCGCAGTTCGTCGGCCGAGTGGGCGAACCGTTGGATGAATCGTTTCCAGCCCTGCTTGGGGTCGGGGTCCTTGATGAGTCGTGCGACGAGAAGGAGTGTCAACACGCCGGCAATGGGGAGGGCCCAGGCGATGGCGATGCCTTGGGTCACGGCGGTCGGGAGGCCGTGGTTGAGGAACACGGCGACGACGAGGAGGGAGAGGCTTGAGAAGAGCGCGAGGCCCATGAGGTCGAGGGAGCGTTCGATGGCGACGCTACCGACGACGCCGACCATGCTGGCTTTGGCGCGACGAGCGACAAAAGCGGCCCGGGTCACGTCGCCCGCTTTCATCGGGACGAAGGTGCTCACAAGCCAGCCCGCCGCGCTCAACGAGGTCGTGTCAGCGACGCTCGCAGCGGGCGCGATGTCCCGAAGCAAAAGTCGCCACCGGATGCCGCGGGCGATGAAGAAGAACGCGTAGGCCAAGAATCCGAACAGCAGGAACATGGGGGCCACGTTGGCGAGGGTGGTCGCGATGCCGTCGCTTCCGAGCATCACGTAGAGAAACGCGATTCCGGCCAGGCCGAGGACGGTGGTCGCCCAGAAACGCCAGCGGGTCCCGTTCATTCAGAGCAGTCCGCGGTCTCCTCGGGCAAGTAATGTGTTTTTGGAACGAACCGCGAACCCTTTGCCGAGGTTTCGCCGCTTAGAAACGTAGAAAATCGGCACCTGGCATGGCCAGCGCGTGGCGTCGGGTCGTTCCTCGGGTGGCAAGAAGGTCGCGGCCGCAACGCCGGCTCCACCCGCCACGGTCCCCCCGCCGGCGCCGATGGCCCCCTCAGCAACGCCCTCGGGAGGCGAAAAAACCCTGGCGGCCCTCGCCTATTGGGGTCCCTTCGTGATCGTGCCGCTCGCAATGCGAAAGAAGAGCCGCTTCTTGGCCTACCACACACGCCAGGGCCTCTTCCTGTTCGGGACCGCCGTCGCTGCCGTGCTGGTGACCTTGGCGCTGCTGTTCCTCTTCGACCAGACCTCGGGCCGCACCTCGCCGTTCTTCCTCTTCTTCTCGGTCGTCCTCTTGCTCGAGACGGTCGCCTACTCCATCCTCGTCATCGCGTTGACGATCCAGTCGTTCCGGTCCCGGATGACGATGCTGCCTTTGCTTGGCGACTTGGCCGGCGAGGGGTAAGATTTCGAAATCGCGGAGGTCCCGCGTGAAAACGCTTATTCTGGTTTTCCGATCGAGTTTCGGCTCGATGGACAGGCAGGGGAATGGGTTATCGGCACGAACGGTGAGAGTACATGCAAGGTCTGCGTGACGCTGATCGCAGCGGCGGCGTAAGAGGCGTAATCCCGGTCGTTCGAAGAAAATTGAGCGCCGCGACGTCCATTGGACGCTGCGGCGGCTGATTCTATGGAAAAAGAGGGCCTATGGTGCGGCGCGTCGGGTCTTGCAGCGACCCTTCGTCCAGGCTGCTGGCTTGCCGCCGCCCTTGGTACGAACGTGTCGGCGTGTCATGCTCTTCTTTGCGG
>CAYOZB010000086.1:0-12840 GCA_964408365.1 uncultured Halobacteriales archaeon
GCGACGTGTGCGTGGAGCGGCGCGGGCACGTTCGCAGACGCAGCGGCGTGCGCGACGACGGTCACGTTCGACGCGGCGGGCGCGTTCACCATCGCTTTGATGGTCACCGACGGCGAAGACACGGCCAACGATCAGGCGACCGTCACCGTGACCGGCGGACCTGTCAGCTCGACCCTGTACTTCGGGTCCACGTACACGCGCGGCGGAACGGATTTCACCGACTGCGGTCAGCGTTACACGTACACCACGTCTCCGACCGTCCCGGACGCGGGCAAGGCATACTCCTCAACCGCGTTCCTCGCCAGCGCCTGCGCGTTCGAGTTCGCGGGCACGACCGGCGCGCCCGTGGACCTTGCAGACGGCGTCACCGTCGATCTGTACTGGGCCTGCGACGAAGCCGCCCCGATGTCGCCGAGCGTTGGCGTTCCCGGCGCCGGCTCGACGAGCCGACTCCTCGTGCGCCTTCGTGATGCCGGCGGTGCCTTGCTGGGCGAGGCACGCTACACGGAAGAAGATCCCACGCGCGTCGTCTGCGACACGACCGTGCGCAACACCCCGCTCACGATCACGGGCACCGCGACCTTGGCCGCAGGGGCTCTCCTCAAGGTCGAGGTCACACCCTTCCTTTTGTCCGGCGATTCCGAGATGGATTGGATGGAGAAGAACATGCACGTCCTCGTCGGCGGGACGCAAGCAAGCGCCCTCCTCCTGGGCGGCGAAGACGCGGGCGCGGGTGCACCGGTTTCCGGTGGCGCGTCCACTGGAACGGGGACCCTTCGGCCGACGGGCAGCGTCTCAGGAATCGGCGCGGCAGCCGCCGCGTGCGGTGAACTGACGTTGATCTCCTCCGACTCGGATTCCGATTCCCTCGCGTTCGGGGCCGAAGAGGTCCTCTGCATGGGAGCGGACCAGGCAAGCGACCGGTTCGTGTTTTCGGTCGAAGTGGCCGACGCAGAAAGTCGACAACACGCTGCGAGATCGGTCTTCTACGACTTCTACTTCCAACCGGACTTCGGACTCCTCGCCGGCACCCGGCAACTGGTGTCCATCGAGTACACGAGCGACGGCCAGCTCCTCCCGTTCTGGGATGTGGGCGGCAACGATCCGACCGGATTCACCTTCCCCACGTTCTTCCCCGATCCCACGCGCACCGACGTGCAAGCAGCGCGCAACGGCAACGCGGTCACCGTATCGTTCCCGATGTCCTACCTCGGCGACGCCGCCGATGGCGACCAACTGGTCGGCGTGTACGTCGACGCGAACGACTGCGGCGCCGGCACCACGTGTGTCCTTCGCCACGCGGACTTGGCGCCCGACGGTCAGGACGGTCAGTTCACGTTCGGGGCGAGTGGAGGCTTAGCGGCCGACGCTGGCGGCCCCTACGCGGGCGGCCCCGGGGCTGCGATCGCACTCAGCGGCTCTTTCACGGGCGGCGACGGAACGGCCACCTGCACGTGGACCACGTCCGACGACGGCGCGTTCGCGGACGCCTCCGCATGCGCGACGAGCGTCACGTTCACCTCGCTCGGGGCCAAAGTCGTCACGCTCAGCGTCGCGGACGGCACTGGATCGGACGCCGACGAGGCCACCGTCACCATCTCGGACGGTCCCGTGGGCGAACGCGTCCAAGTGCGCCTCGGCGAAACCGTCCTTGGAAGCGAGCCCGTCTCCACGGGCGCAGCAGACCCGAGCGCGCCGTTCGCGGTCGACATCGACCTTGCGGGACTCTCGGGCGAGCAGAGCCTCACGGCCGAGTGGTTCGACGCCGACGGGTCTCTCCTGGCCTCAGAATCGGTCACGGTCATCGTCGGCTCCGGCGCGGGCGCTATGATCCTCATCCTCGAACCCGAGGACAACACGACGCTCGAGCCCGGCGTTGCCACGGTTTCCGGCAGCGTCTCGCGCGATGCGTCGTCCGGCGGGAACCCCGCCTCGGCGACGGCGCCCGCCCTCGATTCCCTTGGTGAGGCGCGCAAGGCGATCGCCTTCGTCGATCCAGACTTGGTGGTGGATCTGACTCCCGACGGGGCGGTCGGCACCAAAGCGTCGCGTACGGGACCGCCCGTTCCCAGCCCATCGGACGGGCTCGGGCCCGGCACTCCCGTTCTCGTGAGGGCGAACGGGTTCGTCGGCTTGTGCACGGCGAACTATGTTTGGAAGGACCAAAACGGGGACTACTACCTCGGCGCCGCAGGGCACTGTTTCTTCCTGGGGACCGATGAGACGAAGGTCGCCACGCATGGACCCGGCGCGGACATGCCGACTACGTCCCACATCACGGTCCAAGCGTGCGTCGCGCAGTGCGCGTTCGGTGGCGGGAACCTACTCGCGGACGCCGTGACGGGAAGCACGATCGGGAACGCGATCGGGGACATCGTCCCGTTGGGAAGCGTCGCGTACGCGCGCCAAGGCCCCCAGATCTACGGAGAGGACTTCGGACTCGTGAAGATCCCGGAAGCCCTGGAATCCATGATCCGTCCGGAAATGCCGGTCTGGAACGGACCGGTCGGCACGTGGACACCGCCCACCGCCGACGCGGAGATCCTCGGAAACCCGACCTTCGTGTACGGCAACGGCGTCGGTCTTGGGGAGACCTTCTTGACTAAGGCGCGCGCCGGCACGTGGAGTTTCGCGAACGAAGACTACCCGGGCTCGTGGGTGTCGGACACTCCGGCTTCGCAGGGGGATTCTGGTTCCGCGGTGAACTTCGGCGCACGCACCAGCACGTCTGAGGTCGTCGAGTCCCGCGACGCCATGGGCATCCTCACGCACCTGTTCGGACACCCCGTGACGGCGGGCACGATGGTCCAGAAGGCTGCGGCCATGGCCACGGAGGCCGGCCTCATCGTCGATTTCCTTCTCGAAGGAGACACGGTCGAAGGTGGCGGGGGAGGAGGCGGCGGCACGCCGAACCCGGAGACCTGGTACGCCCATCAGACGGCCTGTCTCGAGGGCCAGTCGATGGATCAGACGGACAGCCCCGGCGACTTTGACGGGCCCTGTTTCGCCTTGGCGGCACTCGGAGAGATCGCGGGCGAGCTTGGAACGTTCCCGGCGACCGTCGAAACGCGCGGCGCCAACGCGGGAGACGAGGTCGACGTGTCCGTGTTTGTCCAATACGATGAAACGGTGACGAGCCTCAGCACGGTGACCGCCGTGCTGCGGGCCGACGGCATCGAGGTCGGACGTGGGTCGCACCAACAGCTCATCGATCCCTTGACCTGGTTGTCCGGGTGGGTCGAGTACGACATTGCGTTCGAGCTGACCTCCCGATTCGACGAAACCGCCTCGCTGACGTGGCAAGTCTACCACGAAGGCTCCGCCCGCGCCAACATGGGATTCGAGGACGGGCACGCGTCCAGCATGACCATCCAAAGCACCGTCGCGCCGCCCAATGAACCGCCCGTCGCGGACGCGGGGACCGACCAAACCGTCACCGAAGGTGAGGAGGTCAATCTCGTCGGCGCATGCGAGGATCCCGAGTCGAACCTCGCAAGCTGCGAGTGGTCGCAGCTCGGCGGCGTTGCCGTCACTCTCACGGACAGCGGGGATGGAACCGCGTCGTTCACCGCTCCTGACGTGGGATCCGACGCCGAGCTCTTGTTCCGACTGACCGCCACGGACGCCGAAGGCGGTGCGGACCACGACGACACGGCCGTGACGGTCCGCCCAGTCCCGGGTTCCGAGCATGTCGAAATCTGGATCGCTGGCTCGAAAGTGGCGCCCGACCTCCCGGTCGGTCCGACGGGTCCATCGGATCCGTCCGATACGTGGGCTGGGGACGTCGACTTCACGCCGTATGAGGGCACGTCCGTCGTGGTCGAGGCACGCTGGCTCGAAGGGGACGGCACGCTCATCGACTCCGCTACGGTCCGCGTGACGGTGGTGCGCGGCAACGAAGCGCCTACGGCGGTCATCGCGGCGGGCAGTTCATCCGCCCGCGGCGACGACGTCCAGTTCGACGGCACGCAAAGCGACGACACCGACGGGGTCATCGTGTCGTACGCGTGGGACTTCGGCGACGGCACGACCGGAGCCGGAGCGAGCGTCTTGCACACGTACACATCCCTTGGCCCGTACTCCGTCGTCCTGACCGTCACCGACGACGACGGCGCGACCGGCACCACGACGCACGACATCGAGATCGTCAACGCGGGACCATCCGCCGCCATCAGCGGCCCGACGTCGGCGAAAAAGAACAAGGACGTCGTGTTCAGCGCCGCCGAGAGCGCCGACCCGGACGGGACGATCGTGTCTTTCGCGTGGGATCTTGGGGACGGCACGACGGCGTCCGGCGTTGAGGTTACGCACCGCTACAAGCAGGACGGCACGTACACGGTGACGCTCGTCGTGCAAGACTCCGACGGAGCGACGTCGACGGCGACGCATACGATCACGGTCACGAAGGGCAACCAGTAGCCGAACGCAAAGGTTGAAACGTCCGCGCCGACGCTGCGCGGACGCCCATGGCCGAGCCCGCGCCGATCCTCCTCGGAGTCGCAGCGGGTGTGCTCGCGAGCAGCGTGATGTATGCTCTTCTTTTCCCCGTCGCACGCGGCAGCGAGCTTCCGCCGGAATCTTTCGCGCGGACGATCCTCCGTCGGCCGCTGGGCAGGCCCGCCTTGCGTGTTGCCGGAATCGTCGTCCAAGTTGCCTTCGGCGCATTCTATGGCGCCGTGTTCGGCCTGGCCGGAGCCAAGGGGTTCGTCCCCGGCGACAGTTTCCCGGTCTTGGGAATTGTCGTTGGCCTCGCGGCGTTCCTGGTGAGTTTCACCGGTTTCCGCGTCCTTCGGCTCGTCCCCGGGCCCGTCGATTGGCGCGCGTGGGCTGGACACTTTCTCAATCACGTGGTCTTCGGCGTCACCTTGGGCCTTGTCTTCCTCTGGTTCACGTGATTCGCTAGTCCGGCATCACTTGTTGACCCTCGAACGACAGGGCCAACTGCGCGTTGGACGGCAAAGCGCCCGCACCGTCCACTGGTTCGGCGGTGCGGGCCGAGGACAGAGCTAAGAACACATTCCGTCAACAGCGATTTCCCCGGCAGCGCACACCGGCGACAGCGCATTTTCATAGGGGCGGGAAGACGTATGGAATGCCATGTCTGGTCGGCGTTTTCCTGTGTTGTTGGTCCTTGGATTCCTCGTCACGGCTGGGTGCGTTGCGGCTGGCGCAGACGAGGCCCAAAATGTTGTCGTTCCCTCGTCGGCGCCCGAGGCGGGCTTTGGTGACGACACGGGCGGCGTGAAGGGGCACGTCATTGACGACGAAGGGGTCCCGTTGGCTGGCGTAATCCTGCAGCTCTTGCCGCCGGCCTTGACGGCCACGACCGCAGTGGACGGCAGCTTCTCGTTCAGCAATGTTCCGCCCGGCAAATACAGCTTGTTCGCGGCGCGCCTCGGCTTCGAAGCTGGTGCAACCCAGGTCGAGGTCGTCGCAGGCGAGATCGCGTCCGCGACCATGACCCTTGCCCCAATCGCCATCACTCAACCGCGGGTCGAAGTGTTGGGTCCATTCAATGGGTTCATGCAATGCCGGATGTCCACGCCCCTCTCGAGCGGCGCCTGCGGGTTCCTCCCGGTCGTCGGCAACACGACCATCACAAGCGTCTGGACGAACGACAAGGTCATTTGGAATTTCGGGAAGTTCACGAGCGACGACTTCACCGCCATTGTGTTCGAGAGCCGGTGGACGCCGAGCAGCGCGGCGACGAACCCGAACATGAACCAGATCTTCAGTTACGACGGCAGGCCGGGAACCCACTGGTGGGCGGACGTAGGTTCGTCGAGCTCCCCGATCAGCTTGACGTGGGTCCGCGGCGAAGACGGCCCGGGCGGCCAGATTCCCGGCGCCACGCCTGATGAGCACAAGGAGCCCACGATGGACCACTTGTTGCGGACCTGGATCACGATTCCCTTTGCTTCCGTGCCGCCCGCCGAGTTGGCGTACGACATGCGGTTCGAGATGATGGTGACCATTTACTACAGCGAGTTGCCGCCGGAAGGGTACAGCGCGTTCGCGGACGCGTAACCGATCATCCACATCGTTCCACATTCACTCGACCCCTTTCTCCTTAAGAGGGGGCACGTGCCTAGTCAGAAATCGTGGCTGGCCTCGGGGATGTTACCGTCAACGTCCTCGATGGACGCGACTCGATCGGGGGCTCTAAGATCCTCGTCGGCTGGGGCGGAGAAGGCATCTTTCTCGACTTCGGCATCAACTATGGCCACTGGGGACGCTACTTCGAGGAATACATCAAACCCCGACCCGCCTACGGGTTGGCGGATCTCTGGAAACTCGGCCTCGTGCCGCGCGTCGAGAACCTCTACCGACGCGACATCATCCCTGCCGGCTTGATGCGCGGTGGAGATCTGCCGGTGCGAAAAGTCACGGGCGTGTACGTTTCGCACGCCCACTTGGACCATGGGGGACTGATCGGGCTCCTTGATCCCACGATCCCCATGGTCTCCTCGCGCATGAGCGCTGCGATCCTCAAAGCGGTCCAGGACTCCGCGCCTTCCAGCATTTTCCAGCAAAGCGTCTACTCGAGCCCGATGAAGGAAGACGTCGTCGCGAACCAGCACGTCTTCAAGTCCGACACCGAAAAACCACTCGTCGGACGCAACCTCTTCCTCACCGACGGAAACGGCCCGGCTTCGTTCGGCACGTTCTGGGGCGACCCGCCGACGCGGCCGTACTTGTCGAAGTCGAAGAAGACGCGGCAATTGCTGGCGGGCGACATCAAGATGCTCCAGCCCTCCTCGGGTGGCGTCCACGCAACGTCCCATGTCGTCGATCACAGTGTTCTCGGCGCTGCCGGTTACACCATCGAGACGCCCCAAGGACCCATCGTGTATTCCGGCGACATCCGTTCGCACGGAATGCACGCGGACCAAAGCCGCGCGTTCCTCAATTCTCTCGAACGGCGCCGACCGTGGGTCCTCCTCATGGAAGGCACCCAAGTGCGCCACGATCATCACGGCGACGAAGCGTTCGCCGCCGCGACCACGGAGCAGGACGTGGAACGCAACTCCCTCGAAGCCGTCGAACGGTTCCGGGGTAAACTCGTGGTCGCCGACTTTGGTCCTCGCAACATCGAACGACTGCAATCATTCCTCTCCATCGCCCGCCGCACAGGTCGCCGATTGGTCGTCACGCCCAGGGACGCGTACCTGTTGCACGCGATGCATGCGGCGGACCCATTGGTGCCGTTGCCGCACGAACAGATGCTGGTCTTCGATCCTCCGGCAAGCGCCGAACCCGACGGGTGGGAAAAATTCGTCCTCCACACCTACGACGAGTACGTGATCCACGTCGGAGACATCCGCCAGCGACAAGCCGAGCTCATCCTCTGTTTCAGCTTCTGGGATATGAAACATCTCCTCGACGTCATGCCCGAGGGCGGCTGCTACATCTATTCCTCGAGCGAAGCGTACAGCGAGGAAGCCGAGATCGACATGGAACGGTTGTACAATTGGCTCACGTTCTTCGGGCTCGAGACAGTCGGCTTCAAGATGGAACCCATCGAAGGCGGTAAGCGACGAAAGTTCCGCATGGTCGGCGAGAAAGGGTTTCACGCGAGCGGGCACATGCCGGGCGCCGAGATCCTTCACTGGATCGACAAGATCCAACCCGAGTACCTCATCCCCATCCACACGGAAGGCGGCGAGGCGTTCCGGAAACGGTTCGAGGGCACGGGGATCAAGATCATCCAGGGGACCGTGCCATGATCAAGGGGATCCTCTTCGATCTCGATAACACGCTCGTCGATTTTCTTCGCATGAAACGGGTCGCGAGCGACGAAGCCGCCCGCGCCATGATCGGCGCAGGAGCGAACTTCAACCGCACGATCGAAGAAGCCGGCGGCGCCTTGTTCGAACATTACATGGCCCACGGTATCGAGTCCGACGACGCGTTTTCGAGTTTCTTGGAGCGGTTCAACGAGAACCGCCTCGGCTACGCTCAGTCCGTGCAGGACAAGATCCTTGCCGCGGGCGTGCAGGCGTACCTTCGCGCGAAGGACGTGTTCCTCACGCCGTATCCGGGTGTGCGGCGTACGCTCGTGGAACTGATGCGGCGTCAGATGCGTCTCGGCGTCGTCACCGATGCGCCGCGTCTCAAGGGCTGGCAGCGGTTGCAGTCCTTGGGCCTGGCCGAGTTCTTCGAGGTCGTGTACACGTTCGATGACACGAATCGGCACAAGCCGGACGGGTTGCCGTTCAAGATGGCTGTGGACGCGCTCGGGTTGAAGCCGTTTGAAGTGTTGATGGTCGGTGACTGGCCCGAGAAAGACGTCAAAGGAGCCCGCGAAGCCGGATTGAAGACCGCGTTCGCAGCGTATGGCGGACGCAAACCGCACGATGCGCACGTCGCGGATCGTGTGCTTGAGAAGGTGGAAGACCTTTTGACTGTCCTCGAGGAATGGAGGCGCGCGTGAAGGACAACCCGTTCCAGCCTGCGAACCGGCTGATCGGGGCTACCGCACCGGCGAGCTCCGTCCCCGGCGGCCACACGTTCACCACGACGACCCAACTCAAGACGCCCGGGACGCATGGACGCGGACGGTTCATCGTGCGCGGCACGGAAGTGCGCTCCAGCGCCCGCGGCCCGTTCCTGCAACTTTCGCTCGGCGACAAGAGCGGCGAAGTCACGGCGATCTGTTGGAAAGGCGCACCACTCGCCGAGAAACTCTCGATCGGCAACTGCGTCGAGATCGACCGGTTCCAGGTCGACGACTTCGGACCCAAGTTCGAACTCGGCGAACTCCGACTCCTTGGCCCGGGGGAATTCAAACCAGAAGAATTCGTCGCCACCCTTCCCGCGGCGGAGATCGAACGCAACTGGGCCGAGTTCCACGAGTTCATGGACTCCATCCAAAACGTCCATCTTCAGAAGCTTCGCACAAAGATCTGGGGCGACCCCGCGATCGGCGAAAAATACAAGGTCCACCCGAGCGCCGTGTTCCACCACCACAATTACGTGGGCGGCAACGTGCAACACGTCGTCGGCATCATGCGCGTCATCGAAGCCGTCTGCCACAGCTACCCCAAACTCGACCGCGACTTGGCCATCTTCGGCGCCGCGGTCCATGACCTTGGAAAATTGAAGGAGTATGACGTCGGCGCCTCGATCCGCGTCACCGACGAGGGACGCATGCGCGGACACTTGGTGATCGGCGCGGAATGGATCGGCCAACTGTGCGCCGAACTTCGCGCCGAAGGGTACGCGTTCCCCAAGCCGATCGAGGAAGATCTCGTCCACATGATCCTGAGTCACCACGGCAAGGGCGAATGGGGTTCCCCGAAACCGCCCGCCACCGCGGAAGCGATGCTCCTTCACCTTGGGGATTACGTCGACTCGCAGACCAAGAAATTCCTTCAAGACATCGAGTCGAACATCAACAACCCTGAAGGTTGGTTCAAGCGGTTCGATCCGGACATCGGCGAGAACCGTTGGATCCGCACGCGGCGGGAGCCGGCTTGATCACGGACGCCGAATACAAACGCATCCTCAGCGAAGGCATCCGACTGTTCAATGAGCACAAGTTCTTCGAATGCCACGACAAGCTCGAGGAAGCCTGGAAAGAGGTCAAGCACGAGAAAAAGAAGGAACCAGGATCCGACCCGCGCCGCGATTTCACTCACGGCTTGATCCTGTTGGCCGTCGCGTACTATCATTGGAGAAACGGCAACTCGATCGGCGCCTTGCGGAAATACGACGAATCGAAGGCCTTGCTGGCGCCCTATCCAGCGAACTTTGAAGGCGTGGACCTTGCTCGGATCCGCATCCGGACGAAGCGGGACTTCGAAGCGTATCGGGCGGACCCGCGAAGGCCGTTCGACCCGTCGACGGTGCCTCGGTTACCGTAGGGGCTTAAGAGCATCCTCGAACGGGGGAACAGAACCGAAATAAACGCCCAACGTGCCTTGGCTTCGCATGGCTACTTTGGGGCAGGCCGGCAGCGGGCTGCTTGTGTTGATCATTTTCGCCGGCTGCGTGGCTTCGGAAGGCCTCGGAACAGCGTCTGAACCCCAGGCCAAGGGCGAGCAACTATCGCCGGACGCGTTGCGCATCACGGGCGTCGTTACCGACGTCGAATTGCGCCCCTTGTACAACGTGTCGATCTTGGCGATGCCGGGCGAACTCACCGCATCCACGGATGAGGCGGGAGCGTTCCTCATCGGCCCCGTCGAACTCGGTAAGTACGAGGTCTTCGCAGAAGGGGCCGGCTTCAAAGCAAAGTCGGGCATGGTAGATGTGACGCATGATTCTCCGAACATGATCTGGCTCACGCTCACGGATCCCATCGGTGGCGAGCCCTACTACGAGACCCAGATCTACGTGACGCACACCTATTGCACGACCTCGAACGCCCCGTGCGCGCCCGTCAACACGGTGACGTCTCAGAACATCACTGCTGACCGACCCGATCTGAAGTGGTCGGTCCCCAACGCCGGCCTTGCGAACATGCGATACGAAGTCTGGTGGGAAGCATCGCTACTAGCCGGCGACAAACGCTTCACCACCCGCAACCCTGAGGGTCTCTTCCTAGGTTGTAACGCCGTCAACAATGCCGCGACGCCGACGGTGCTCTATTTCGCCGGCGAAGGTGGCCCTGGATTCGGCATGTGGGTCGAACCCGGCATCGAGAACGATGGCGGCTGCGAGATCTTCGATCCCACGCCGGGCAAGTTCTATTACACGGTGAACCGACCTCAATCAACCAATTCTAGCTTCGAGTCCTTGCCGGTAGACTTCGCAGTTGTTGTCGACCAACGCATCTCGAACTACCTCACGTTCTTCTACCACCTGCGCGGGCCCGTTGATTTCACGGCGGTCCCGGATCAATAAAGGTAGGCACGCAGCGAAAATGCCTCGATGGCGCTTTCCACGGGGCGGGCGTTTAAACGGGAAGCCGTTCACACGCTTGACCTGCGCTCAGAGCGGGTATGTGGAGGCGGCAAAGTGATTGGACGAACCCTACTGGCAACCCTAGGCTTGACAATGACCGCGCTTGCGTTCTTCCCGCCGATGGCGGTCGCCGACGACGCGATCTGTGTGGGAACGGTTTTTGATTGTCCCAACGGTTGCGAAGTTGAAAGCGGAGACGTGGGAGTCTTGTGTCAGATGTCCGGACTCGGGGGATCGTCCCTCCAATTTTGTGGCTTGTTCGTTCAGGACATCAACTACTTCGGATGCGCGTGCGTGTTCGATGGATCGGGCGGAGGATTCTGCAGTCCGTCCACGGGCCCCGATTGCGTTGCGACCGTGGGCGTTACTTCGGACGCGATGTTCCCGGCGTGCTTCTAGCGCGCCGGCTACACGGCCTTGAGCAGGTCTTGGATGGCCTGTTTGGCGGGTTTGCCCTCGTATAGAAGATGGTACATTTCGTTCGTGAGCGGCAGCTTCACGTTCTCCCGCATCGCGTACTCGTGCACGAACCGCGTGGCGTTGACGCCCTCCGCGATCTTGCCGTTCAACAGGGTCCTGATGTGATCCAACGATTCGCCCTTCGCGAGGTGCTCGCCGACGAAGTGGTTTCGCGACAACGCGGAAGAGCAGGTCGCGACAAGGTCCCCGAGCCCCGCCAAGCCGAAAAACGTGGCGCGACGCGCGCCCATGTGCGTGCCGACCGTCAGCATCTCCTGCAAGCCGAGCGTGATGAGGCTCGATTTGGAATTGTTTCCGAAGCCGAACCCGTCGCTCATCCCCGCCGCGAGCGCCGTGATGTTCTTGAGGACCCCGCCGAGTTCGACGCCGATCAGATCGGTCCAAGCGTAGACCTTGAAGAAATTCGTGGAAAAGGTCTTGACGAGCCGCGGCAGCGCCGGTTTGTCCTCGGAGGCGACGATCGTGCCCGCGGGCATGCCGCGAGCGAGTTCTTCCGCCAAGTTCGGTCCCGACAATGTAGCGACCGGGTTCGACGGGGCGACCTCATCGCGGATCACTTGGCTCATGCGCTTGTACGTGTCGTGCTCGATCCCCTTGGCGACGTTTAGCACGACCGCTTCGTCCTCGAGATGCTTGGAACAAGCGCGCATCGTTTCGCGCATCGCGAACGAAGGCACTGCGGCGACGACCATCGTGGCGTCCGCCAACGCGGTCTCCAGCTCCGTCGTGATCCACAAGTTGAGGGGAAGCGAGAAACCGGGCAGGTACTTCGTGTTGACCCGTTTCGTTTCGATGGTCTTCGCGAGTTCCTTGTTGCGGACCCACTGGTACACGGTGTGTCCGTTCTCCGCGAGCATCTTGGCCATGACGGTGCCGAACCCGCCCGAGCCCACGATCGCGATCCGTTCCTCCATCAGGGCCAACCGGCGCCCGGGAACCCGGACCGTAGGATAAAAGGAGACCGAAGCAAGCGCCTGGGCGCGGTTTTCCCGGATTCCTATTAATTTCGCACCACCAGTCTAATAGCAAATCAGGAAATGTTATTAACAAGCCTTGTGTGCGCCGGACCCGTGCCCAGCCCAGAAGTCAACACGATCCTCGGCGTCCTCCTCGTGAGCGCCATCAGCCTCGTCGGCATGCTCGCCTTCCTCCTGCCCGCGCTCCGACGACACGGGATCCTCCTCGTCCTCGTCGCCTTCGCCGCCGGCACCTTGCTCGGCGACTCGTTTTTCCACCTCCTCCCCGAAGCAGTCGAACACCGCGGCGGCTTCCCCATCGAGATCGGGCTCCTCGTGCTCGGCGGATTCCTCGCGTTCTTCCTCCTCGAAGGCGTCCTGCGCTGGGGCCACGCCCACGGCGAAGAAGCCCACCCCCACCTGCCCCACGAACACGACCGCTCCCCACCCGGCAAGTCCTCGGTCACGGGTTTGGAGAAACCCGGCGCGGTCGTCC
>CAYOZB010000087.1:0-12829 GCA_964408365.1 uncultured Halobacteriales archaeon
CTTGGGGTAGAAGAACAGGACGACCCAGCGTCCGCGGTAGTCGTCGAGCCGGTGGCCCTTTTGCGTCTGGTCCTTCGCTTCGAACGCGGGGGCGTTCGTGCCGATTCGAAGAGTGTTGTCCCGCAGGTTGTTCACCCAACCGAGGCCCGTTTGACCTCTTGTTTGCCTAGTACAAGCGCGGCCGGTGCTTGGCTTTTCTGAGAGATTCGAAGCATAGCCCAGAGACTATTTCATGGATAGTAGCTAACTAAAAGATAGCCTTATCTAGGCTGAAGCGATATACTGGAGATAGCAGATATGGAAACGAAAGCAATCCCTCGAGCCAACGACAAACCCCTCCTGATCCAGGCACGGGTCGACCTCTGCCCAATCAAGGAATCGGCGAAAGTCCTTGGGAAAAAATGGTACCTCGTGATCGTCCACCGGCTCCTTGACAAGCCCCGCGGCTTCAACGAACTCAAAGAAGCCGTCGGCGACATCAGCGCCAAGATCCTCAGCCAAGCCCTCCAAGACATGGGCGAGAAGGGCATTGTCGACCGCCGCGTCAGCAGCGAAAGCCCCGTCCGCGTCGAGTACAGCCTCACCGAACAGGGCAAGGACCTCGCCGGCGTCCTGCAACAACTCTACGACTGGGGCAAGAAGTGGGCCTTGTGCAAGGACAAGACCACCGAGAGCATCCAATACCGCACCCCGCTGAGCGACACCGCGCTCGGTTAGACCCCGAGCGCCCGCCTCTCTCCCCTTCCTTTTACGTCGGCTCGGACAACTTTTCCGTGTCGATCTGCGCTTTCTGCAACCGACCCGAATATTCGACGATCACCGTCTTCAACTCACTAAACTCCTCGATCGCCGTCGGACCCGCCTCCCGCGTCCCGTTGCCGGTCGCCTTCACGCCACCAAACGGCACCTGGACTTCCGCGCCGATCGTCGGGGCATTGATGTAACATAACCCGGCCTCCAACTGGTCCACCGCGCGGAACGCTTGGTTCACGTTCTCCGTGTAGATCGACGACGAAAGACCGTACTGCACGTCGTTCGCGACGCGGATCGCTTCGTCGAGTTCTCGGATCTTCACGACCGTCAACACGGGACCAAAGATCTCTTCCTTACTGATGCGAGCCCCGTGTTTAGCCACGAACACGGTCGGCTCGACGAAGAACCCCTTCGCCATCCAACCCTTCTCCGCACGTTTTCCACCCGTGACGAGTCGCGCTTCCTTCGTTCCGATGTCGATGTAACCAAGGATCTTCCGAAGCTGTTCCTCCGAGTTCACGGGACCGATCTGCGTGTCCGGATCCGTCGGATCCCCCAGGCGCAGCTTCTTCGCCGCGCCGACGACCCGCTCCAAGAAGCCGTCGAAAATATCCTCGTGGAGCAAAAGACGGCTCGTCGCCGTGCAACGCTGGCCAGCCGTGCCGAACGCACCGAACATGAGGCCCTCCAAGGCGAGGTCCTGGTTCGCGTCGTCCATCACGATCATCGGGTTCTTCCCGCCGAGCTCCAAGCCGCACGCGGCGAGACGTCCCGCGGCTTTCTGCGCAACGATCTTTCCCGTCTCGACGCCTCCCGTGAAGGAGATCGCACGCACGCGGTCGTCGCCCACGAGCGCGTCGCCCGCGACCTCCCCCAGACCGGAGACCATGTTGACGACGCCCTTCGGGAAGCCGGCCTCGTGCAACACGTCGACGAACGAGGCGGCGCACAACGGCGTCTGCTCCGCCGGCTTGATCACGAACGTGTTGCCGCACACCAACGCGGCGCCGCTCTTCCACGCCGGGATCGCGATCGGAAAATTCCACGGAGTGATGAGACCCACAACGCCAAACGGTTCACGACGCGTCATCAACAGTTTGTTCGGGAGTTCGCTGGGCGTCGTGATGCCGAACATGCGCCGACCTTCGCCCGCGACGTATTCGAAGAAGTCGATCGCCTCCTGGACGTCGCCGCGACCCTCTGACACGATCTTCCCCATCTCTTGCGCGACGAGTTTGCCGAGCGCGTCCTTCTTTTCCCGAAGGATCTGCGCCGCTTTGAGCAAGAGCTCGCCGCGCCGTGGCGCGGGCATGCGCTTCCACGCACCGCGCGCAGCGTCCGCGCTTGCAACCGCGTCCCCGACCTCGGCGCGCGTGCCCTGCGGGAACGTCGCCAACAGTTTCCGCGTGGCGGGACTGCGGCTCTCGATCGTGGCTTTCGTGGACGACGCAGTCCAACGTCCGGCGATGAAGTGCCCGTACGACTTCGGCATCGAGCCGGGACATTCCGGACCACTCCATTAAACGAACGCCGCTTGACCGGTTGTCGGCGTGACGTTCCAGCAATTGTTCCAACGGTTCTTCACCGAATTTTACCTCGAAGAAGGCCCGCCTGAATTCACGGCATTGGACAATACTTGAGCGTGGAAATGGCCGCTTTCACGGTCCGCCGGGGCGCGGCTATTCAACCGGCTTGACGAAGTGTTAAGGAGTAGCACATCCTCGTCCGCCATGGCGGTGCAGGCAGTGCGCTTCGTGGCTAGTGGATTCCTTGGAATTTTGATGATCGCGGCGTTGTCGGGTTGCGTGGCCGAAGGCACCACGGCCGCAGTCGCGGCGCCGGAGGCCCAGCCGGCAGAGTTCGACGAAACCAACGGCGGGATCGAAGGCCTCGTGCACGACGACAACCTCCTTCCGGTCCAGAATGCCATCGTCGCATTGGGCGACCTGCCCGAGATCCAAACGACGACCGACGAAGCCGGCCGGTTCTCATTGAGCCACGTGCCGGCGGGCCAGCACCCGCTTTACGTGTCGGCGCTGGGTTTCAATTCCGCGGGCAAATCGATCGAAGTCGCCTCGGGCGTCGTCACGCAGGTCGACATCATCTTGGTCCTGATCCCGATCGAAACGCCGTTCTACGAGATCAAAACCCAATCCGGACTCTTTGGCTGCGGCATGAGCTGGCGCCCGCCGACCGTCTACCAAGGCGTGGCGGTATGCGGTGCCCTCGAAGAGGTCGGCGACCCAACGAACGCCGACAATTTCCTACTTGTTTGGGAAACCACGGGTCCCGTCGAGGCATGGAGCGCAGGCGTCTTCGAGACCGTCTGGACGTCGAACCAGGCGTTTGGCTCCTCCCTCAGCATCAACTGGGAGGCAAATGGATGCGCAAACGTTGCCGCCGCCCGCTTTGCTCGCACAGCGGGGCACAGTCCATTGCGTGGTCGGCTCGCCGGCGAAGAGTTCGCGGAGAAGATGGACAATGTAACAGGGGAAAGCTGCAATGGAAACAACGAGTGCAGCTTCGAAGAATGCAAGCTAATGACGCGCGTTTTCTCCTCCCCCGAAACCCTCGGCACGGCATCCCCTGCCGATGTGGGCTTCACCTTCCAACAGGTATTCCACCAGTACCTCACCGAATTCTACTACGACGATGGGCCGGAGCAGTTCAGCGCGGTCGTCGACGGATGACCCGCGGCCGCACCTAGCGGCCGCCGAACGCTGCCTTCCGCTTCTCGAGGAAGGCTTTCATCCCTTCTTTCTGGTCGGACGTCGAGAAACACAAGGCAAACGCATCCAGTTCCAGGCTCGCCGCGGCTTCGAGGTCCATGTTGACCCCCCGGTTGATCACTTCTTTCGCCAACCGCACCGCGATGGGACCATTGTCCAGGATCTTGCGAAGGATCTGTTCGCAACGCGCCACGATGTCGGCGCGCGGCGCAAGCTCCGCGACCAAACCGATGCGGTGCGCCTCCTCCGCCGTGATCTGTTCTCCGGTCATGCACAATTGTTTCGCCTTTCCGACGCCAACGAGACGCGCAAGACGCTGCGTGCCGGCAAAGCCGGGGATGACGCCGAGGAGCACTTCGGGCTGCCCGAGCTTGGCTTCCGGGGCGGCGACGATGAAATCACACGCCATCGCGATTTCCAACCCGCCACCAAGAGCGTACCCGTTGACGGCGGCGATGACGGGCTTCGGCAGGTTCTCGATCTTGAACAGAAGCGTCTGGCCGCGGCGACCCCAGGCGCGGGCCTGCATCGGCGTGAGCGCGGACATGGCTGCGATGTCGGCGCCAGCGATGAACGCTTTTTCCCCTGCGCCGGTCAGGATGATGCCGCGGACGGTCTCATCCGTTTCCAATTCGGCAAACCGTGCCTCGAGCGCCGCGACGACGTCGGGAGAGAGTGCGTTGAGGGCTTTCGGCCGGTTGACGGTCACCACAGCGATGCCGTCGCGGTTCTCGACGCGGACGACCGGTTCTTGGGATGCGACGATGGTTTGGGTCAAGGGGGATCAGCGGTCCGGCCCATCCGAGGCCCGGGTAATGAGGGATTCGGCCGCCGGTTAGATGAGTTCGCGCAAACGACGGGTGAAACTGTCGTCCGCAGCGCCGACCTTGACCGCTTTCACGATGGGTTGCGCCGCGTCGCCTCGAGAGGCAAGCGGCACGGAGAACGAGAACGTCGAACCTTTGCCGGGTCCGTCGCTGTGCGCCCAGATCCGTCCGCCATGCAGTTCGACGATGCTTTTGCTGATGTACAAGCCCAACCCGGCCCCCGCGGCGTACCCGATCTCGGGGTTGAAGATCTGGGTGAACGCGGTGAAAAGACGCTCGCGATCCTCGGCACCGAAGCCGACGCCACCGTCTTGGACGCTCACCGTGACCTCGCCGCCGCTGCGGTGCGCCTCCACCTTGATCGAGCCGGGCGGCCGGGTGAATTTGACGCCGTTGCCGATGAGGTTGAACAGGACCTGGACGAGTCGTCGACTGTCGGCGAGCACGACCAATCCGGGATCGACATGGGAGGTGAATTTCAGGCCGGCGCGCTGGGCGGGTTCGCGAAACGATTCCGCGGCTTCGTCGACGATACTGGCGAGCTCGGTCGGTCGCATGTCGACCGGAAAACGGGCGGCTTCAAGGCGGGCAACGTCGAGGAGGTCCTTGACGAGGCTGCTTAGGCGTTCCACGTTGCGGTCGACGACCTCGATGGACCATCGTTGCTGGTCGGAAAGAGCGCCTCGTTCGCCGGACTTCAACATGTGAAGCTGCAGCCGGATCGGCGTTAGGGGCGTGCTGAGCTCGTGGGCCGCGCTGTTGATGAGTTGATTCTTGAATTCGTTGAGTTCGCGCAGACGTTCGACTTCGTTCTGTGCTGAGGTTTTCTTCGCGGCGGGTGGCGCGGCGGGTGCGGTCGCCTCTTCGCGACCGCGGCTCAAGCGCCGCCCCCGCTCGATTTGGCCTCGCGGGCGTCCAACGCCAGGACGATGGAGCGCGGTGGTCGATAGGCGAGAAGGATCATGAACGCGGCCGCGATGCTGATGAGTTGGCTCACGGGACCGTACCAATCGGTCGTCTCACGGAGGTTCAGCACGCTCGCTAGGATGGAGGTGCCGAACCAGACGAGGAAGGTGCCCGCCACCATGGCGATGCGGTACCGCTGGGTGGCCGCCTTGACACGGAACAGGAGACTGAAGTACGCGAGGGCCCCGATGATCTGCGGCAGGATCAAGAGGAGTCCGATGAACGCAACATACGGCGACGTGTCCTGGAGTTCGACCTCGTAGCCGAGTTCGACGCTGTACTTGTTGAGGATGACCTCGTTCGGCCGGGCCTTGATGACAAGGTACACGAACCAGGCGTAGAACACGCCGTAGAAGACGGCCAGGATGGAGAACCAAGCCTTGTTTCCGGTAAAGAGGTACGCGAGGTAATAGGCGAGTCCCCAAAGGCCGATGAAGAGCAGGATCAGTGCGACCTGGAGCAGCGTCACATGGAGAGCGAGGTCCGTGTGCCCGAACGCGGCGGCGACGCTGAATCCGGATCCGACGACGCTCAAGCCGCCGATCGTGTACCACCAAAGAACGAACGCCATGTTCGCGCGGGCTTCCTCGCCCTGCAGTTTCCGTCGGGAAACGACGCGTCCGACCCAACCAAAGGCGGCTCCGTTCACGAAGGAAAGCGCCGCGCCGAAGAGAAGACCAGAATCCACCATGCTAGAGGCCCCCCTCCGTATCGACGCCACATCCAACGGCCGCTTGGAGCCTCCGCTTGGAAATAGTCGGGTTATGCGACACAGTAGCCAACCCTGTCCCTTGCCCTTCGATGCCCATTCTATAAACGCCCTACGCGAAAAGGCCTTTTAGGCGCAGACGCGACGTCGTCGAATTCACGATTCGCAGATGACCAAGCGAAACAGCGGTCCGCCGCGCGGGCTCATTCGATCTCGACCATCACGGTCGCAGCGTCCACCGTTTGGCCCGGCTTGACGTTGACCGATTTGACGAGACCGTCGGTCGGAGCGGAGACCTCGTTCTGCATCTTCATGGCTTCCAAGACAAGCAAGGGTTGTCCTTTCTTGACCTGGTCGCCGACCTTCACGTCGACCGACACGATCCGTCCCGGCATGGGAGGCTTCAATCGCGCGCCTTTCACGGCCGCTGCAGAGGAACGTTTGCCGCCGATCCGCGGTCGGCTCTTCTGGATCATGAACCGCGTCTCCTCCCCGTTGACGTAGACGCGACCTTGGATGATCTCGATGGAATGGTTGTGACCGCCGACGTCGACGATCACCCGGTTGCCGTAGCGGGTCGTCGCGATCTGGAATTTCTTCCCTTCCACCTCCGCCTCTTTCTTCTCCGGGTTGAAGGAGATCGGAACCAGGCGACCTGCGAGCTTGATCTCGTATTCGACCATGGTCAACGCCTCCGCAACGCTTCGAGCCGCGCCGCCTGCGCCCAACGCGAACCGGAGGCCGTGACCGCGACGCCCGGCTCCGGCGTGGTTTCGGGCACCCCTGCGTGACGACGCGCATACTCGGACGCGCCGCCCGGCTGCTCTTCAAGGGCCGCCAAGATGGCGACCGCGACCTCTTCGGTGCGAGCCTTGTAGAACGCTTCTTCCTCGATCAACCGTTCGAGGATCTGCTGGTCCTTCACGAAGCTCGTCGACATGTCCCCGTCGCGGAACGCGTCGTTCTTCATGACGATCTTATGGAACGGGATCGTGGTCGTGAGCGAGCCCACGTCGAACTCCTTCAAGGCGCGCGTCATGCGCGCGATCGCACCCGGTCGGTCCTGGCCCCACGTGATGAGCTTCGCGATCATCGAATCGTACAGGCTGGGAATCTCGTACCCGGCGTAGATGTTGGCGTCCACACGGACCCCCGGCCCGGACGGGAGCAGCAGACGGTCGATGACGCCCGGCGTGGGCAAGAAGTCGCGGTACGGATCTTCCGCGTTGATGCGGACTTCCATCGACCATCCGCGAAGGCGTTTGTCGATGTCTTCCTGCGTGTAGCCGAGTGGTTCCCCCGACGCGATGCGGATCTGTTCGCGGACCAAGTCGACGCCGTACACTTGCTCGGTGACTGGATGCTCGACCTGCAGACGCACGTTCATTTCGTTGAAGTAGAACTTCCCCTCGCTCCACATCATCTCGACCGTGCCGGCGTTCTGGTAGCCAGCGTATTTTGCGGCCTCGGTGGCGACGCGGCCCATCTCTTCGCGGATCTGGCGGGTCACGACGGGGCTGGGTGCTTCCTCGACGAGTTTCTGGAAGCGTCGCTGGATGCTGCATTCGCGTTCGCCGTAGTGCACGACGTTGCCCTGTTGGTCCGCGAGGACCTGGATCTCGATGTGCCGCGGTTTGTAGAGGAATTTTTCGACGAACACGCTGCCGTCGCCGAAACTCGCTTCTGCGACGGCGCTCGCCGCCTTCATTGCCTTCAGAAGATCGTCCTTCGTCTGCGCGACGACGATGCCCATGCCGCCTCCGCCGCCGGCGGCTTTCACGATGACGGGGTAGCCGGCTTCGCGGGCGATCTCTTCCGCCTGTTTCGGGTCGGTCACAAGGTCGATCGCACCCGGCGTCACGGGCAGGCCGAGGCTGTGGACGGACTTCTTGGCGGCGATCTTGTTGCCCATCTTCTGCATCGCTGAAACGGGCGGTCCGATGAATTTCATCTTGGCAGCCAAGACTTTCTCGACGAATTGTTGCTTCTCCGACAGGAACCCGTACCCGGGGTGGATCGCGTCGACGCCGTTCTCGCGCGCGATGTCGACGATCTTGTCCGCGTTGAGGTACGTGTCGCGGCTGGGTCCGTCGCCCAAGTAGTACGCTTCGTCGGCGAGACGGATGTGGTAGCTTTTGGCGTCGGCTTCCGAATAGACGGCGGCGGTGCGGATGCCCATCTCGCGTGCGGTGCGGATGACACGGAGGGCGATTTCTCCACGGTTTGCGACGAGGATCTTTTCAAACATGGGTCTGCGAAACCTCCTTCGATTCGTCCCAGCCATGCTCGTCGAGGTCGTTGCGGGTGGGGCGGACGAGCGTGAGGACGCCGATGGCGAGGAGGATCTTGGCGAGGTCGACGGGGATGAACGGCAACACCGTGTAGGCAAGCCAGACGGAGAGCGGCAATGGGCCGTTCCCGAGGGTGTGCCACAGGATGAGGAAGCCGACGGAGCCGATCGCGTAGAGCGCGAGGAGTCCGACGATGTTGGCGAAGAAGAGTTCGATCCGTTCTTGTCGGGCTTTTCGAGTGAAGGCGAGCCACGCGACCCCACCGACGACCAACACCAAACCCAGCGTCAGCAGCAGGAACCAGGCGTTGGGGAATGCGCTCGTCGGGTAGATCTGCTGGTAGTCGCGAAGGAAATAGGCGTCGAGGAGGATGAAGCCGAGGAGTCCGAGGACCGCGACCGGGGCGAAGGCGACGAGGAGACCGTTGCGGTCGTGGCGTCGCGAATCGACGACGCTGCCGACGATGAAGGCCTGCGCGACGAAGCCGACGATGTACCACGAACTCAGCGCGGTGGCGAACACGTAGAATCCGCCGAAGGGATGGAACCCATCCCACGCGGCGCCTTGTCCGGCGAACATGGGGAGCCCGATGATGCCGAGGGCGACGTAGAGCAAGGCGCTGATGGTGCCCCATTTTCGTCCAAGGACGCCCCCCATGAGCGAGGCGCCGAACACCTGCATAGTAAACGGGACCGGGGAGAGGGCAGTGCGGATGCTGATCTGGGCCAAGGCGCCCATCATGCCGGCGAAAAGGAACGCGGTGGCGACGCGAGCGAGGGTCTCGTGGCCGTGGATCCATTGTTGCCAACGACCGTGGAGGGCGCGTCGTTTGGCGAGGTAGTCGTTGATGAAGCCCGGCTCCATGTTGGTCCCTCCTCGTTCGTTTCCTCAGCGGGTTTCAGGCGGTGGTCCAAGCAAGCGCGTAGGCGTGCCCGTCGCGGATCCAGGTCTGCACGTTCAAGCCGCGGGCGCCGAGTTCTGCGAGGCACCGCTGGGCGGGTTCTTCAAGCTTGACCCGGCATCGACCGTCGTCTTCGAGCGCTTGGACGCGGACGTCCTGGACATCGAGGGCAAACCCTTTCCCGAGGGCTTTGAGGACGGCTTCCTTGACGGCCCAGAACAAGACGTGGAGTTCCGACGTTTTCTTGCCGCTCGTCACGAGCCGGGTCAACAGTTTTTGTTCGTCATCGGCGAACGCCTCGGTGACGAAGGCGTTCGATTTTTCTTCCATGAGCTCGGCGTCGATGCCGATCGTGACGTAGGGGCCCTTCCGCGCGGCCGCCGCGAGGGCCAGGTCGCCGGTGTGGGTGATGGAGACCAGCACGTTCTCCGTGCCTTTGCCGCGCGGAGCGGGTTCGCCGGTCTCGAGTCGACGGATCTCGATGCCACGGGCTTCGCGCACAGGTCGGTCCGTGAGGAGCGCGATTGCTTCCTTGGCGGCGAGTCGCCCGGCGAAGAACTCGTTGGATCGTTTTTCGTTGCGGTACCGTTCGCGGTCGGATCGTTCGCCGGCCGTGAGGGCTTCGTCGGCGAGGACCGGGTTCTTCGCAAGTTCGTTCTGACTGACGATCACCGCGCGGGCGCCGGCCAGTGGCAGGGGGAAGTCGTGTCCCCAGCGGGCTTTGTACACGACGCCGTCCGTGGGATCGGGGGTGGCGGTGGATTTGATGCGGATGAGTTCGAAGCCGTGTAGTTCCTCGAGAAGACGCCCTTTTTCGCCGAGCACTTGGACGTCGTAGCGGCTCACGATGTCGCGGGTCTCGCGGTGGGTGGCGATGGCGAGGACGCGTTCGCCGGGCCGCGGTGCGTCGTAGAACCGCATCCGCTGGACGGCCTTTGGAAGCGCGAGGTTCTGTTGGAGGAACAGGTCGAAGCCGCCGGCGGTCTGGTAGGCGAGTTCACGCACGAGGGGTGCGGTGAGGAACTCGCCGCGCGTCGCGCCGAAGAGCGGGGCTTGGGGCCACGCGTAGACGCCTACGATGCGTTTGTGTTCTTCGTCGGGGTGGAGCGCGTCGAGGACTTGGAAGCTGGGTCCGTGGAAGTAGCGTTGGTAGATGTCCGTCGCGCTGATGGAGGTCTTGGGAAGGTTGGGCGCTTCTCGGGTGGGCGCGTCGGACCGACGGTCGCCGAACACGACCGTGCCGCTGAAATGGACGCGGGGCGCCCCGAGCCGTTCGCCTTTCGGGTTGACGAAGACGGATTGGAGTCTGCATCCGAGGCTGACTTCGTCTTTGTCTTCGTGCGCCAAGGCGACGTGGATCGTGACCTCGAGGGGCTGGTTGCGAAGGACCTTGGCGGGAAGGTGGTACTCGACGTCGCGGGCGCCGAGGAACATTTTCTCGGGCACGAGGAGCTGGGCGGCTTCGGCGAAGGCTTCGATCCCAAAGACGCCGGGCAGGTAGGGGACGCCGTCGACCGCGTGGTCGCGGAGGTACGGGTCGCGCATGGGGTCGAGGGTGAGTTTGGCGACGACAGTGCGGTCGTCGCGTTGCAGGATCTCATCGATGAGCGGCCGGCCTTCTTTCGGGGCTGCGGGGATGAGGAGTTGTTGCTGCCCTCCTGCGCTCGCCAACTTCACCATGGGAGGAAACGTGGTCGTCGCTCGGGACGAAACGGGGGCGGGGGAACGTGGGGAGAACAGTTTCGGATCGGCGAGTCGGCCGAGTTCACCCGAGATGAGGATCTCCGCGTCGCGCATGCCGTGGGTGAGTTCGTCGATGAACGCGCGCACGCCTTCGTTGAGTGGGATCGCGGTGACGCCGGCTTCCTTGAGCACGGTCATGACGCTGCCGCGGGTCGCCATTCCTTTATCGGCCCAGGCGGACCAGTCGATGGTCACGGCGGGGAAGTCGCGTCCGCGCTCCTGTCGCATGGCGAGGCCGATTTTGGCGAGGGCATCGTTGGCGGCACTGTAGTCGGCTTGTCCCGCGTTGCCGATGCGTCCGGCGATGCTCGCGAAGAACGTCGCGAAGCGCAGCGGGTCCTCGACGGTTGCGGAGAGGAGGTTGGCGGCTCCGAGGACCTTGACGTCGAAGACGCGGTCGAAGGATTCGGGGGTCTTGTCGACGATGAGTTTGGATTCTTCGATGCCGGCCGCGTGGATGAATCCCGTGATGGGTCCGAGGTCGCGTCGGACGTCGAGGAGGACGCGGTTGAGGGAGTTCGCGTCCGTCACGTCGCAGGAACGGTAGAGGGTGCGGCAGCCCATGTCGTTGAGCCGTTCGACGGTTTGGTGAATCTCGACGGCTTTCTGGATCTTGTTGAATTCGCGCTCGATCTGGACCGGGGTTGCGCGTTCGCCTTTTGCTTTGAGTTGTTCGGCGATGCCGGTCTTCAATGTGGCGAGCTCGGACGCGGTTTTGCGCGCGAGGTCGGCGACGTTCGCCATGAGATGGGTGCGTCCGAGAAGGACGAACCGTGCCTTCGACCGTTCGGCGAGTCCGGTGCAGATGTCGCTCGTGATGCCGCTGCCGCCGCCCGTGACGAGGATGACGTCTTCGCGTGACAAGTCGACGCCGGGTTCCTCTTCGCTAAGCTGTTCCTCCGCGAGGCGCAACGTGCCGCGGCCGCCAAGCGTGCCGATCTCGACGTACTCGTCGCGACTCAGGAGCTCCTGGATGAGGGTGGAAGCGAGGACGGCGGGGCTGGTCTTCGGTGGGAAGTCGACGGCTTTGGAGTTGGCGTTCGGGAGTTCTCGTCGGAGCGCTTTGGCGATGCCGATGAAGGCCCCCTCGAGTGGGTTGATCGGGTTGTGGACGCCGTAGCCGAAGTCTCCGCCGAGGTGGCTGGCGACGCCGAAGAATTCGAATTCGCCGCTCTTGCCACTCGTGAGGATCGACTTGAGGAGGTAGAAGAGCGACTTGACCGGAGCGAGATCCTCGGCGGTGAAATCGGTGCCGGCGGGGTTGGGCGCGGGGACGAAGAGGACGCCGTGGAGACGGGGGTGCTCTCGACGGATGCTGTCCACGACGGCTTTCGCGTCGTCGAACGTCGCGGGCAACGCATCGAGCGGGATGCCGGTCGCGCCCTGGCGGGTCAATTCGTGAAGGAGGTCAGGGCGCAGACTCGGCGGGGCCCAGACGACGAGGCTGCGTTTCTGGAGGTTCATCGAGGGGGTCGGCGTCGCGGAGACGGCCGTGTAGTGGACGGCGTAGCGGTGGAGACTGGTGACGCCGTTGGTGCTCGCCGTGACGGGGGAGACCGTCTCGGGCGCCGCGGCGGCGGGGGCGGCGGGTTTGCCGACGTTGTCGAGGACGAAGTCGGCGACCTTGCCGAGCGTGGAATAGTTGCTGAGTTGGATGTCGTCGCGTCGGGCGATTTGGAAGGTCTCGCGGACGAATCCGAAAAGTTCGGCTTGTTTGACGGTGTCGATGCCGAGGTCGGCCTCGAGGTCAAGGCCTTCTTCCAACAATTCCGGAGGGTAGCCGGTCTTTTCGCTGATGAGCCTGCGGATCGTTTGGACGACGTCATCTCGTTTGAGTGACGAAGCGCCAGCCGTGGCGGGTTTCGGGGCGGTGGGAGCGGGGCTGGGCGCGGGTGTGGGCGCGGCGACCG
>CAYOZB010000088.1:0-12758 GCA_964408365.1 uncultured Halobacteriales archaeon
GATGCCGTACTTCTCACCCGTGCGGTAGAGGAGCCAGCGGGCGACCCACAGTTGGTCGGAGCATTCCAGGGGGCCGAGGGGGCCGACTTGGAATTCCCATTGGCCGGGCATGACCTCGGCGTTGATGCCGCTGAGTTTGAGTCCGGCGTTGATGCAGTTCTTGAGGTGTTCTTCGACGAGGTCGCGTCCGAACACTTCGTCCGAGCCGACACCACAATAGTACGGGCCTTGGGCGCCGGGGAAGCCGCCGCTTTCCGGGAAGCCGAGGGGTCGGCTGCCCTTGAAGAGGGTGTATTCCTGCTCGATGCCGAACCAAGCCTCTTCCTTGGCGGCCTTCTCGGAGACCGGGCGCAAGAGTGCGCGGGTGTTCGTTGCGTGGGGTGTGCCGTCGGCGTAGTTGACCTCACACATGACGAGGACGTTGTTGCCGCCGCGGATCGGGTCCTTGAAGAACGCGACCGGTTTGAGCGCGCAGTCCGACTTGTCGCCGGGTGCTTGGTTCGTCGAGGATCCGTCGAATCCCCACTCGGGGAGATCCTTGAGTCCCTTGACCGCGTCGACTTCCACGACCTTCGTCTTGCTTCGGAGCTTTTGCGTGGGCTCCGTGCCATCCATCCAAATATATTCAGCAAGTACAACCATGGGTTGCAGAGCCTCCCTTTAGGCTTGGGCCCGCTTTACCTCCCAGATGGATATAACTGTATCACCAAATGTAGCATGGTGGAACAGAACTGACAATTTCTGGTGGAGAAAAGCTTCAATTGTTCCATTTCCGTATCTTTTCGTGTGCAGACTGAGACGGCTGTTCCAAAACCGAAGGTCGACGGCGAGGACCTTCGACTACTCGACGCCCTGGTCAAGGACGCGCGGCAAAGCCACCGACGGTTGGCAGAGCAGACCGGCATGGCCCTCGCGACGGTCAACCGACGCGTCCACCGACTCGAGAAAAACGGCGTTATCCGCGGCTACCGGGCGATGGTGGATCCGGAAGTCGTCGGCTGGACCCTCACGGCGATCATCGGGTTGCGCATCCAAAAAGGACACGTGCGCCAGGCACAGCGCGGCATCGCCAAAGACGCACGCATCTTCGCCGTATACGACGTGACCGGCGATTGGGACGGGTTGTGCTTGGCGCGCTTGCGCGACCGCGCGGACCTCGACGACCTCGTGAAGACGACCCTCTCGGCCCAGTACATCATCCGCACGAACACGATGTTCGTGCTATCGACGGTGCTCGAGGACGCGATCGTCCGGGTGCCCGCGGCACCCGCGAAGGAGAAAGCGCCGGCTTAGGCGCTCTTGTCCGCGAACCCCGCGAGGCCGGGAAGGCGGATGGTCTTGCCCTGGTAGGTCTGGACCATCATGAAGATCACGAGGATCAAGACGGCGAGGTTCACGATGCTGCTGATCGCGAAGCCAACTCCGAACCCGCCCGCTGAGGCGGTCGCGAAGGCGATGCCGACGATGATGTTCACAGCGATGTAGACGACGACTACGACGATGCCGAGCGCAATCGCCTGGATCGCGTGCCAGCGCTTGTACTTCTCTTCCTTCTTCGCCGTGAGAAGAATGATGAGTCCCGTGAGCCAGAGGAACAAGTAGGCCAAACAGGCCAATCCGCGTTCGCTCTCCGGTGCTGCCATCGATTGTCCTTCTGCCAAAATCTACCCTGCTCCAACCGTCCGCACGCGCGGTTCCGTCTTGTAGTCTCCCATTGGTCTCCTTCGTCCCCTCAACCTTTACATACGACCGGCAATTCGAACGGCGATCCGATTGGGTGCGATCGTCGTCACAGGAGTTCCCGGCGTCGGCAAGACCACCGTCATGAACGCGGCCGCCGAAGCGAAGAAGCTACAGGTGGTCGTCTACGGCAGCGTCATGTTCGAAATCGCCCAGAAAGAAGGCGTCAAAAGCCGCGACGACATGCGCAAGCTACCCCCTGAGCAGCAGCGCAAGATCCAGAAGAAAGCCGCCGAAGCCATCCAAAAGATGGGCAACGTCATCGTCGACACCCACTGCACCGTCAAGACCCCGAAAGGCTACCTGCCCGGCTTGCCCGCGTGGGTCCTTGAAAGCCTCAACCCGAGCGTCATCGTCCTCGTCGAAGCGACCCCACCCGAGATCTACGGCCGCCGGATGAACGACTCGAGCCGCGAACGCGACAACGAGAACATCGACGCGATCCAACTCCACCAAGAGATGAACCGCGCGGCCGCGATGGCCTACGCGACGCTCACCGGCGCGACCGTCAAGGTCGTCCGGAACCACGACCATCGAGTCGCGGAAGCGATCCAGCAGATCCTCCCCGTGGTGCAATAACAATGGCGATCCAAAAGGACCAGCAACCGAAGATGCCCAAGGGACAGTTCCTCAACATCCTCCTCTTCATGGTCATCCTGTTCGTGCTCTTCGACCAGAACCTGCGCAAGTTCGCGGGCAACGCGGTGGGGATCGTTCTCAACCCGCTCATCGGCTTCAACTACCAACAACCGGTGCTGACGATCCTACTCGCGTCCCTCATCATGATCGCCGCGTCGACGCTGGTGCGCCACTTCTTGGTGGACTGGCTCAAGATGGCCCGCATCCAGAACTTGATGCGTTCCTACCAGAAGGCGATGCGTGAAGCGCGCGTCAAGCGCGACACCAAGCGGCTCGAGCAGCTTCAGAAAGCCCAGCCCAAACTGATGGGCTACCAAGCCGAAATGTCAAGCGGCCAGATGAAACCCATGGCGTTCACCATGATCATCGTCATCCCCATGTTCGCCTGGCTGTACGAATTCGTCGCCGCGCTCGACTACCCGTTCTTCACCGCCCCTTGGAACACCCACATCGACATGTTCGCCACGAACGGCATCGTGTTCGGGTCGAGCGTCCTCCCGCACTGGATCCTCTTCTACTCCGCCATCTCGATTCCCTTCGGAACCCTTCTGCAGAAAGCCTTGAAATATTTCGACTGGCGAGACCGCTGGCACCTCATCAAGAAGAAAGAAGGCGCCGTGACCGTCGAGTAGCGGTTTTCACGCCGAAGGTTAAACCGTCGATACCTGCTCCAGAAATGCTTGCATCGCCCGGCCTCTGCCCTCCTCCTCACTCTTTGCATGTCGCTGACGGCGGCACCGGCCAATGCTGGCGCGGATCCGGAAATTGCCTTTGCCGGCAAATTCTCGATGCTGCAAAGCAAAGTGCCCTCGAACCAGCTGTTCGCGTTCGCCGCCATCAATCATACGGCCTACTTTTTCGGCGGCGGCACATCGCACATCTACGCATTGGACCTCGCCAACGACACCTCGATCATGCTCACGGCGAAGTTGCCGGCCGACCTCGACGGCGGCGTCGCGGTCGTGCTCGACGGCAAGATCCATTTGTTCGGAATGAAAGTAGGCGGCGGCCAAAGCCCTACGGCTTACTCCAACATCATCGTCTTCGATCCCACCACAGAATCCGTCGAGGAAAAGCCGTTGTTTGGCGGCCGCGACCTTCTTCCAAAGGTCGGCCAAGGCGTTGCGATCAACCGTTCCGCGTACTTCGTTCAGACGTACTACGAAGAGATCGTCGAGTACAATTTTGATAAGAATACGCTCTCGCTCGTCGACCGACGCCTCCCCGGTAGCGCGACGGGTGGCACGGCTGTGGTCGGTTCGGAAATGCTTCTGTTCGTGATGGCGGAGGAAGCGCCCGCGGGCCAGCTGGACTTTTCACCGCATCCTCCTCCCACACGGACCGCGTTGTTCAATCCCGAGACCGGCCGACTGCGGTTTCCCGCATCCAAGACCACCGTCCTCGATGCGTTGCTCGACCCGAAGGCAGTGACGCTGGACGCACGGGTCCTGGTGTTCGGCCCGCACGGAACCAACAGCGACCTCAATCTCCTCGCCTGGTATGATCCCGGCGCTGAAACGCTCAAACTGCTCGAGCACGGGGTCGCCTTCGGTCGCGGGACCCAATGGATGACGCGCGTCCATGATGCCGTGTTCTTCGTCGGACTTCGCACAGATTGCGTCACCTCGCGCGAAGGCGCAGCAGCCTGGTCGATTCGCGGAACCGGCATCGTCCGGCTCGACCTCGAAGCCCCGATGACGGGCGGCGGCAAGCCGCCAATCCTCGACGCGGCGTTCGATGACCTCGGTGACACCTTCGACCTCTGCTTGGCCCACGACGATGACGGCTTTATCGTTCACGGCGCAGCCCGCTATCACAGGGATAGCACCGGCGTCGATACTTGGTTTTCCGGATTCGCGCTGCGCGAGGGAAACCATCTCGGCCATGCCGAAGAGGTGGCGATCTGGGACAATGACGGGAATATCGTCCGACACGACGTCCAACCGTACACGTACCTCCCTTCCGAATCATCCGGACCGCTTCTGGTCCTCATTGTTGCGGCATTAACATCCGCGGTCGTTCTTCGCTGGAAACGGCAGGCTTGAAATGGGCGGGGGCTCTCGGGAGCTTTGCTGTGCCCGCGTTCGACCGCTCCATCACGATCGGGGGTCTCCCCGGCACGGGCACGACGACGGCGTGCACGTTTCTTCGCGAACAGACCGGCCTCCACTACGTGTACGCGGGGCAGATGTTCCGCGACATGGCGCGTCAGCAGGGAATGTCGCTCGAGCAGTTCGGGAAATACTGTGAAGAACACCCGGAGATCGATCGACGTCTGGATGACGAGCAGCTCGAACTCCTCAAGGGGACCCCGCTGTTGTTGGAGGGACGCATGGCCGGTGTGCTCGCCTCCCGCGCGAACCTCACCGCGTACAAAGTGTGGTTCACCTGCGATCCGTGGGTCCGTGCCGAACGCATCGTCAACCGAGAAGGCGGCGACGCGGAAAGCCGGATGGCGGAGATGCGTCGACGCGAAGAATCCGAGAAAATACGGTACCAGGCCTATTATGGGTACGACACGGGCGACCTCAGCCCCTACGACATGGTGCTGGACACGAGCAACATCCCGCCCGACGAGGTCGTGAGACGGGTGCTCGAAGGGTACCACACGCCTCCGCCGTCGCCGAAGAAATGGTATCAGTTCTGGCGTTAACATAGGATCTTGCGTTCGACGTTTTCCTTGTACGTGGCGGTCTCCCACATCGTTTCCGTCGTGGGCGTCAGATCCGCATTCGCTTCGAGTTGTTTGATGAAACTGTTCGCGTGCGTCGCGTACTGCGCGCGCATCTCGTTGCCGCGGGCTTGCGCACCGTCCACCTCGCGGAACTGATTCCACTCAAGATACGAGATGCAGAGACGAAGATCGCCGTCGGCGGGCGGCTGATACCCGACCGGTCCCGGCGCCGGCGAAAAACCTCGCACGTAAACGGAAAGAAGAGGATCTTGGGCGGAGGCCTGTACGAACGAGACGTCGCGCGACACGACGTCGTAGCCCATGTTTTCCAACGCGTCAGCGACCTCGTCGACCGTGGCTCCTCCTTCGTAGTCACGGATCGCGTTGACGCCGAAGAACGTGGTACATCCCGAGACGACGTCGCACACCGAGCAACCCGCCATCGCCGTGAACGGGATCAGCAGCGCGACCAACAAGGCGGCTCGCATCGGGAAACTCCTGACGCACGGCCCATTCAAGCTTTTTGGTTGCGTCGCGTAAGACGCTACTTCTCGCGCCGCGTCGGCGTCGCCGCCGGAGGCTGGACGATGATGCCGGGCGATTCCTTGAGCACGTCGAGCGCGAGCATCGTGTACGTGCGTTCCACGTGCGGGAGCGCGTTGATCCGTTTCACGAACGCGTTCAATTCTTCGCGGGTGCGGACCTTCACGATGACGACCGCATCGTATTCGCCGGTGACGTCGTACACCGCGAGGACGTTGGGGTCCTCGGAGATGCGGCCTTCGATCTCGGGAAGGTGTCCGCCTTGGATGCGCATGCCCACGATGGCCGTCATGATGTAGCCGAGGTGGGAGTACCCGATGTCGATGGTGGATCCGCGGATCACGTTCGCCGCTTCCATCGCCTTGACACGGTTGTACACCGTGCCCTCGGAGACGTGGATGCTGCGGGCGATGTCGCGGTAACTCATCCGGGCGTCCGACTGCAAGGCCCGAAGGACCTTGTAGTCGGTTTCGTCGAGTTCCACGTGGATCACGTCAGAACGACAAGAGACCGAATTGCCACGCCAGGAAGACGGCCAATGCGATGACGCCGATGATGATGGCGAACTTGAGGAGGCTCTTGATGACGAAGATGATCACGACGATGACGAGGATCCCGACGACGATCGGCGGCAGAAGGTTATGGAACGAAAGCGGCAGAAATGGGAGGATGCTGGCGAGAATGCTGCTGTACACGAGCGCTAAGAAGTCCGGGACGTCCTTTATGCTTTTTGAGCCACGGCGGCGCAAGGCGGAAGACGAGACGTGGCTTCGGCGGTCGTGATGCGGATCTTCATCCTGGGCGCCACCGGCTTCATCGGCTCGCACATCGTTGAGAGGCTCCTCGATGAGGGCCACAGCGTTGTCGGGGTCGCTCGGGATGGGACGGCGTTCGCGAAGTTCGGCGGCCGCGTTGCCGTCGTGAAGGGCGACATCACCAACCCGATGACGTGGCGCGGCCACATGCTCCACTGCGACGCGTCGATCAACCTCGTGGGATTGATCCGCGAACGAAAAAGCAAACGCCTCACCTACGAACGCGTCGTGGTCCAAGGCACGAAGAACTGGATCCGCGAGTCCGAAGAAGCCGGCGTCAAACGCGCCGTGTACGTCTCCGCGATCGGAGCGGACCCGAAAGGAACCGGGTACCAGCGGAGCAAGTGGGCCGCCGAGCAGGCCACACGGAACGCGGACCTTGAGTGGACGATCGTGCGTCCAAGCTTCGTCTCGGGCGACGAAGGAGCCATTCCCCAGTTCGCTTCGCTGCTGAAATTCAAAATCGTGCCCTATTGGGGCAAGCAGGAGTACTACTTCGATCCAGTCGACGTCGATGACCTTGCGGCGATGATCGTCAAATCGCTCAAAAGTCCCAAGGCGCGTCGACGCGTCTACTCCGTGGGCGGACCCGACCGGCTCACGTACAAGGAAATGCTCGCAAAGATCGCCAAGGCGCACGGACGCCGACCGTGGTTCATCCGCGTGCCTTGGTTCGTCGCGTACCTCATCGGGTTCTTCCTCGGATGGATGCCGTTTTTCCCCGCGACGCTCGAGAATTTTCGGATGCTACGTGGAGGAAGCTCGGCCGCGGACCAAGAATGGACGAAGGACCTCGGCATTACGCCGACCCGTTTCGACGAATCGCTGCGGCGGCATCTTACGCTGAAAGCGCCGTGAACCCCTCCGGCGGGGGCTCGTGGTAGAACAGCGTCACGTGCATCGTGTAGGTTTGTTGCACCGTGAACTGGTTTCCGGGCGGACGCACGATCACGCACTGGTTCCCACCAGACACCGGGAACCCTTCGAGCACGACGAGCGTCAAGACCGGTTCACCGAGGGCCCCGTGGTACCGGGCGCCGCAACCATTGGGTGACGCGGCGTGCACGTCGAAGGCAAGGTTGTTGTTCACGCCCGACGCCGGCGGGGTCCATTCGAGCTCGAACACGATGCCACGCAGATCCGGCGCGACCTCGAACGGATGGACCTTCGCCGTCTGCTCCGGATCGGCGGCCGGATCCTGGGGGCACGAGGCGCCCGCCGCGAACCCGCAGAAGATCTCATCGCTGAACGGGATCGTTTCGTGACGCGGCTGGACACGCGCCACTTCCTTCAGCACGAAACTGAGGATCGCCTTGCCGTTGGCCTGCAGGACGGCTCCTTTGGTCTGGCTGGAGAAACCATCAGCGGCCGCGACGACGCGGATCGGCCCGGCGGGCACATTCTCGATCCTGAACGACCCCTGTTCGTCGGTCAAGACGGAACGTTGGGTCAAAAGGACGCGGACGGAAGCGCCCGCGACCACGGCGGACGCATCGTCGAGGACGCGTCCCTCGACACGACCGACGCCAGGAGATCCGGATGTGGCGGAGGGCGGCGGCTTGCCGCCGCATCCCGCCAACACGAGCAGGCTACAGGTGAGAAGGACGAAACCCGGGGCCCGCATGTACCATCAGATGGAGCCCTCGGCGTATTTTGAGATACCGAAGACCCGCGCCTCATAGGTGAGGGTCCCGGTCATGTTGACCTGGAGGGTCCACTTGCCCTCGATTCCAGGCACGTCCTGCAGAAAATGCACTTCGCGCGCGCCGGCAAATGTGGTCTGTTGTTGAGTGAATGCAGCGGCACCGGGCCCGGGGCGAAGAAGCTGCACTTGCAGGTTCGGCGCCGGTGTGCCGGTCCGTCCGACGTACACGACGCCCAACGCGACGAAGTCCTTGAAGTTTGCCGGAACATTCGCTTCAAACGTCTCCCGGGACGTGGGCGGGACGGCGTTCGCTTGATGCGATCCTTCTTTGATCAAGGATTCCGCGTCGGGGGCTCCCCGGAAAAAGAAGTAGCTGCCTTTGTAGTTCGATTCGACGTCGGCGAGGCTCAGCCGGATTGACGGGGTGCCGTCGGCTTCCTTGAGTTCGAACCAGGTGAACCATTCGACGGCCTCCACATAGTCGAACGTGACGGTGCGTCCGCCGCCCGTCGCGGTGATGCGGAACCCGTCGAGTTTGGGTGGAAGGTTTCGGGCTTTGTTGATCTGGCTGGAGTCGATGTCGCCGACGTACACCGAGTGGAAATTCATGGTGGTGCCGAAGAACGTCGCATCCCACGTCTTGCCGTCCGTGAGCGGGAACTGGTACATCCTCACGGGCGCGCCACTCTGGAACGGCGACAGGGTCTCTTTGCCGATTCGTCCGAGCATGGGGTTCGTCGAATATAAGGCGTGATCGACTGCTTGCGTGCGGTTGTTCGTAGCGACGACCCACAAGTCGTCCCGGTCCTCGGCGACCACCATCTTGAACGTGCCCGTCGGGAGTCCGGGTCGTTCGACGCGGTAGGTCCAACCTTGGCCGAGGCTCCATTCGGGACGGTCGCTTTGGACTTCTAGGTTCGCGGTCGTCGTCGGGGCCGACGTGTCATTGGTGTCGGTGGGTTCCGGCGGACCGTTGCCGGAGCAGCCCGCAAGAAGCAGCGCGATGACGAGGGCGGAGCCGAGCATTTGCATGACAAGACGGACTACCTCGCCGACCCTTGAAAAGTCTCGTGTAACCGCGCTTTACAAGGCGTTTCGGCTGGTAGACCGGTACGCGACGCGTTAAATAGGGGTGGGAAACTAGGAACGAGTCAGCGTAGGAGAATAAGTCTCATGGATCACGATCACAGCGGTCACGGACACCACGGTCACAGCCACGGCACGCCTCAAAAGACGGTCGCCCCGATCGCCAAGCCCAACGTCACCCTCATCACCGACAAACCCAATCTCGCCGTCAGTGAGCGCGCGAGCGCCGAGATCAAGACGATCATGTCCGCCGAAAAAGCAGAAGGCGCAGGCCTTCGACTCGGCGTCGAACCCGGCGGATGCGCCGGCTTCCAATACGCACTCTCCTTTGCGACGTCCGCGGAAGCGGATGAAGTCATGACCGAATCCAACGGCGTCAAGGTCTTCGTCAACAAGCGCGACCTGCCGGTCCTCAACGGCGTCATGATCGACTTCGTCGAGACCGCCATGGGCGCCGGGTTCAACATCAAGAACCCGAACGCCAAGGGAAGCTGCGGCTGCGGCAACTCCTTCGACGCATAATAGGCGCTATTTGCGCCGGGCGAATTCTTCGTGTAGGGGGAGCGCCCCGGTCTGCCGGCGGAATGACTTGATTCGGATCAAGACCCCGTGGTCCAGGTCATAATTTGGTTGATGACGCGAGAACACGGGCCGGGCCAAGGCGTGGGAGGTTCGACCGCCCACGAGGGCCTTCCACGCTACGATGTCGCCAGCCTCATTCACACGCACGAGCTGGTGCTTCATTCGTCCGCACGCTCGACGCTACCTAGTTTCTCAAGACCGTCGAGCGCTTCCTCCACGTCGTTCCACACGAGGCCGTGCTTGAGGGCGAACTTCCAACCGTCAATCGTCTTGTGCTTGCGAAGATGCTCGAGGACCAACGTCCGGGCTCGGACACGTTCCGCTTCAGGGTCGGGGGCGACTCGAGCCATCCGACGTTCCAATCGCTGCACCTTGTCTTCCAGGCGTTCCAGTCGAGCTGCTTGTGTCATGGTTGGACGAGCCATTTGAAGGGCCGGGCAGATAATCAGTTTGGCAACCACATTTACCTTTCGACCATCCACGTCCCCGCGAACATGTGCAATTCGGGGACCGCATTTCCCGTTCGACGCTAAGAACGTCCAAGAACCGCTAAGTATCGAGCCCACCGAACCTTGCGTGGTCGCCATTTGGGCTTTTGGAAACGCACGTCAACCGGGATCGACCGCGTCGCGGGCTCGGTCTCCTCCTTCACGAGCCAACCGTTTACGTTCATCGCGGCGTTCCTGGTGGTCGTCGTATGGACCATCGTGGCGTTCGTTGTCGGCGTCGCGGACTCGTGGGTCTCGGGGATGCACATGGCCGGCCCCATCGTCACCCTCCTCCTCGTCCTGCTGCTCCAACATGGCCAAGCGAAGAACACGCGCGCAGTACAGCTCAAACTCGACGAACTCGTGCGCACAACGTCGGGACCCTCGAAGGAGGTCGCCAAGGCGGAAAAACGCCCGAGCAACGAGATCACACGACTCGAGCACCGCTCGCGCGACCGCACGCGGCGATCGCGCCGCAAACCGACCTCCGCGACGGAACCCTTAACTAAGAAGGCCTAAATCCGCCGCGCACTCGGCCCTTTTTAAGGCGCCGAGCCTCGAGTGGATGCCCTCATGGCCAACTCCGTTTCCCGCTACCAAGACGACCTCTTCGCCATCTTCGGCCCCGGCCGGATCTTCTTCGACGAAGAGATCCTCCAACTCTACGCGCGCGACCTCGGGAACCCCCCGAAGACGGTGGATTTTCTCATCAACCGCAAACCCGACGCGGTCGTCGTCCCGAAGGACGAAGCGCAGATCGTGAAGCTCCTCCAACTCGCCACCGCCGGAAAGATCCCCATCACGCCTCGCGCTGCGGCGACGAGCGGATACGGCGGCGCGGTGCCCGCAAAGGGCGGCGTCGTCGTCGACCTCACGCAACTCAACAAGGAGATCACCGTCGACTACGCCCACCAACAGGTCACGTGCGACCCGTCGGTGCTCATCCTGGACCTTGAGAAGGAACTCAACCGATACGGGTTGGGCTTGATGGCCTACCCGACGAGCGCTCCCAGCGCCACGATCGCGGGTCACGTGTGCCAAGGTGGCGTGGGATTGGGCGCGTTCCAATACGGTGGCATCGCGAACCACGTCCTCGCGGCGCGCATCGCCCTGCCGAACGGCGACGTGAAGACGTTCAGCGGGAAGGAACTCGAAGTCGTGTCCGAGTGCGAAGGCATCACCGGCATCGTCACCAAGGTCACTCTCAAGGTCGTCCCGAAGAGCGAAAAAGTTCCGGTCCTCGCCATCTTCGACACGAGCGCCCACCTCGCCGCGGGGTTGGAAGAGGTCGCGAAACGGTTCCGTCCCTGGAACATCACGTTCCACAACCCCACGTTCTCCATGCTCCGCGAGGAAGCCGGCGGCCCGAAAACGGTGCCGCGAAAGAAGTTCAGCGCACTCTTCGTATTCGAGAAAGCCGAGCTCGACGCGGTGAAGATGCAACTCACCGAAGTCCTCACCAAGGCCGGCGGCAAACTCCAACCGGACCCCATCGCGGCCCAAGACTGGGCAGAGATCTTCAACACGTTGCGCGCGAAATCCCTCGGGCCTTCCATCGCCCCGGGCGAGGTCATCTTCCCGTTGAGCAAGGTCGGCAAGTTCTTCGATCAGGTCGACAAACGGTTCGACTACTCGCCGCTCTCCATCGAAGGCACCTTGATCCAAGGCGGCTTCGTGACGATCCTCGCCTTTGCCCTCGAGGACGAGCGACGCATGATGTACCCGCTCGGATTCAGCGCAGGCATCCAGATCCTCAAGATCGGCAAGGAACTCGGCGGACGCGCGTACGCCCCCGGCGTGTACCTGGCCAACGAATCGAAGAACGTGTTCGGCAACCGACGCTACCAACGGATTGTGGACTTCAAGAAAGCCGTCGACCGGTCGAAGATCATGAACCCGGGCAAGATCATCGGCATCAAGCCCCGTGGCAAAGCGATTCTCCTGGGCATTCCGCCGATGCCGGCTCCGGCGGGTGCGCCGATGTCGACCGTCGCGCAGATCCTCAACGCACCGCCCGCGGTGTGGGCGATGAACAAGGCCGCGCCCATGTTCGCGTATGCGCGCGAGAGCGAAGCACCCGCGAGCTCGATCGCGTTGGCCAAGAGCCAAGCCTACGTCCAAGGCGGCTCGTTGGGCAAGAAGCTCGAGTGGAACATCTACTCGTGCAGCCAGTGCGGCTTCTGCCGACGCGACGCTCCCATGAGCCAGGCCGTCGGATTCGAATTCGGCACCCCCAGCGCGTTGCTCTACCTCGCGAAGCTCTACATCGAAGGCAAACTGGCGCCGACGAAGAAACTCCAGGACATGGTCGCCGGTTGGTCCGAGTCGTTCATCAAGGACGAGGTCTGCCCGAGCCGGATCCCCATCACGTTGGTCGCCAAAGAATTCCGCAACCAGCTCGAGCTCGACCTGGGACGCAAGATCACGGTGCCCGACGGCTTGAAACAGCGGATTCACCAAGCCGAAGCCGCCATCGCGGAACGTGAGAAACGGTTCGCGACGATGGTCGAAGCGCCGAAACCGGTCGAGCCGTCGCACAGCGTGGG
>CAYOZB010000089.1:0-12700 GCA_964408365.1 uncultured Halobacteriales archaeon
CCGACCGCATCTTCGACACCCTCGAAGCACGCTTCACCACGACCCGAACGGCCCAGCCGGTCATTGTCACCTTCCGCGAAGGCGTCCAATTCGACGCTGCCCTCGCCAAAGCCACCCGACTCACCGGAGCCGAACCCACCTTCGTCTACCGACACCTCCTCGGATTCGCCGCCACCTTGAGCCTTACCCAAGTCGTCACGATCGCCAAACTCGATGAGGTCCGCCAAGTCGAATGGGCCCAACCCGGCGAACACGAACTCAACACGGCGACCGTCACGTTCGGCGCCCGCGCCGTCCAAGACGGACTCAAGGTGACCGGAGACGTTGGCGGCGACCTCGCGCGACTCAGCCTTGCCGACATCGGCGTTGCCATCCTTGACACCGGCATGGACGGCCAACACGTCGACCTGGCCGGACGCTTCGTCGTCTTCGTCGACTCGCAAGACCAGAAGACGAAGGAACCGTACGACTCTGGCAACCACGGGACCCACGTCTCCTCCATCGTCGGCGGCCTCGGCGCCGGCGACGCAAAATACCGCGGCGTCGCCCCCGGGGCCGCGCTCATCGGCATCAAGATCGCGAGCACCGCCGGCAGCAAGGAAGGCGCGCTCTTCGGCATGGACTGGATCATCAACCACACTGCGCACTACAACATCCGGGTCTCCACGATCAGCTTCGGATTCGGCGCCACCGTCGACGGGACCGACGCCCTCGAACTCGCCATGGACCGCGCCTTCGAAGCCGGCATCCTGCCGTTCAAGTCGGCCGGCAACTCCGGACCCGAAGCCGGCACCATCACCATCCCCGGCGGAGCGCGCGGCATCGTCGCCGTCGGCAGCATGCTCGACCCCGGCGGCCAAGAACTCGCCCCGCTACCCGTGTCCGGTCCGGACGCCGCGGAGAACGTCGTGCCCTCCAACGAATACGGGTTCCACCTCAGCGGCTACAGCAGCCGCGGACCCACCCAAGACGGTCGCATCAAACCGGATCTCGTCGCCCCCGGCCAAAGCGTCACGGCGGCCTCCAACGGCACCGGCAACGGATACATCACCATGTCCGGCACCTCGATGGCGAGTCCCTTTGCTGCGGGCGTCGCCGCGTTGATCCTCGCCGCGGACCCGGAGCTGACCCCCGCCCAAGTCCGCGACGTCATGGTCTCGACCACCGACGACTGGGGTCCAGAAGGCGTAGACATCGACTACGGTGCCGGTCGACTCAATGCGCTCCGCGCGGTCCAGACCGCGTTGCGCGACCGATTGCTCCGCGACGGCGCATCCTTCGAAGCCCTCCAAGCCGTCGCCAACGTGACGAACCCCGGCATCCCGTTCCACGCGGGCGGAATGCTTTCCGGCACCTCCCCCATGAAGGTGTTCGTGGTCGAAGAGGCCGGAGTGCCCATCGCGATCACGAGCATCGTCAACGCCACCGTCCGGCCACCGCTGCCGGGCGGACTCCCGGCTCAACCCCCCGCGCTGCCGCGCAGCTACGCGCTAGCAGTGCAAGGGCCCGACGATCCCGCTCCGATCCGCCTTTCCCCAGGAACCACGCGGCAGACCATCAACACGTTCATGCCCACGAGCGCGGGCGAGCACACCATCCGGCTCGTCAACGCGGCCCCGAATTCGGAAGTCGTGTACGACGTGAGCGCAGGCATTCCGCCTACTGAGGACATCTTCGCGCTAGGAATCCCGCAATCGGGCGAATACGAGGTCGTCGGACGCGGAGAACTGGTATCCGGCCCGCAGACGGTTCCCGGCGTCGGATTGGTCCTCGCGTTCGTGGCCGTGTTGGCCGTCGCGCTCGTCGCTCGTCGACGCGCCTGACGTCAGCGGAGCTACGCCGACACGTCCCGCCGGACGAAGAGCGTGAAGGCGACGGCACAAAACACTGCGCCGTACGCGGCGAGCAAGGATCCTGAAACCAAGAGAGACAACGCTTCCGTGCCGCCCGCATTGAACGCCGACAACAACGAGCCCGGGAGCCAATCTGCGCCGTCGTTCCAGATGAACAAGAGCAACGGCTCCATGAGAATGAAGTAGCCGATCCCGATCCCGATCGCCGGCGCTGCGGATCGGAATGCGAGGCCGAGCAGGATTCCGAACGTTCCCCACACCGTCGACGTGTACCAGATACGGAGGACGGCGCCGCCGATCTCGGCAAACCCTTCGAGGCCAAACCAGGCCGCCATGTCGACGTCGCGGATCAGGGCGTACATCACGGCCATGCCGATCTCGACAAGGACTGAGATCGCTATGCCCAAGCCGATGAAGGCGGACATGCCGAGGACTTTTCCGCCCAGGAATGCCCATCGTCGCGGCTCCCGCGACAAGTTGACTCGCAACGTACCCCACCCGTATTCGGATCCGATGCTCTGCGCGAAGATGACGAGTGCGATGATGTTGAAGAAATTCCCGGCAAACCCGATGACCGCATCCACTGAGCCCTTTGGATTCTCAAGACTTCCGAGGGTGAAGACCGGAGGGCCACCGGCCTGCTCCACCGGCGGACCGTCGCCTTCCTCCGCGTTGAGGAACCGGATGCTGACTGCGAAGATGGAAAACGCGACCATCAGGCCGATGCCGCCGATCAGCATGCCGCGGCGCACGACTTTCTTCCACTCCGCGACGAACGCGCGGATCATAGACCACCTTTCCCGGTCATGGAGAGGACGGTTTCTTCGAGGTCGCCGGATTGGAGGCGGATCTCGACGAGCACGATCTTTGCCGTCATGGCGCGCACGTTGAGATCCCCGGCCCATTCTTTGGGCGCGTGGACCAACACGTGTTCCCCGCGGGCTTCCGCGTTGTGGCCGGCGGAGGTGCACAACGAGATGAGGCGCGCGTGGTCGTTCGGGTTCCTCGCCCGCACGAGGAGTCCTTTCTGGAGGGCTAGCAATTCGTCCACGCTTCCCTGGAACGCCAATTGGCCTTTGCGGATCACGATCAGGTGGTCGCACAGTTTTTGCACTTCGGTCATCAAGTGGCTCGACACGAACACGGTCTTGCCCATCTGCCCGATCTTGCGAAGGAGTTCGCGCATCTCGCGGATTCCGGCGGGGTCGAGGCCGTTGGTCGGTTCGTCGAGGATCAACAGTTCGGGATCAGGAAGAAGTGCCGCCGCGATGCCGAGTCGTTGTTTCATTCCGAGGGAGTAGGTCTTGTACAGGCTCTTTGCGCGTTCCGTCAGGCCGACGAGGGCGAGCACCGCCGGAATGCGGGTGGCGTCGTGACCACCGAGCGCGGCGAGGATCTCGAGGTTCCGTCGGCCACTGAGCGGGGGGTAAAATGCGGGCGCTTCGATGAGGGCTCCGACCTTGGAAAGATAGGATGCGGGGGCCGTCGTCGATCGCCCCAGAACTTTGGCTGTGCCGGCGGACGGGCGGATGAGCCCCAACAACATTCGGATGGTGGTTGTTTTTCCAGCGCCGTTCGGTCCGACGAATCCGGTCACGCCGCCCCGTGGGACTCGGATGGAGACCCGGTCGACCGCCAGGATCTCGCCGTACCGCTTCGTGAGGCCTTCGCTCTCGATCGCAAGCGTCGTGGATGGTCGCAGCGTCGCGATGGGGCGATCCACGGCTGGGCGTTTCGGCGGTGCGGCCACAGCGGCGCCCATGCTTGTCGATTACAAGAAGCGTACGCATTTGTGCTATTGGGCGTTGAGTTTCTCCGCGATCGTTCGCACAACGTTCCAATTCCGGACGGTGAGCGACGTTCCGAGGCTTCGTTCCAGACGCGCCACCATCGCGATGGCCTGGCTTGTGGGTTCCCACATCGTGTAAAAGACTTCTCTGGAGGAACGTCCTGCGAACGCGACGGGACTCTCCAGGGGCAGGTCGGGCAACGCGGCCGTTGAGGGGCGTTCCAACAGCGCGACGAACCGCCACTTGTCGGGTACCCGTGCGTCTGGCACCACGAAGGGCGCCGTGCGCACGATGTTCCCCATTTCCGTCAAGTCGCGCACCACGATGGTCGTCTTCCCCAAACGAGCTGCGACCAGGTCCGCTAGCCGTTTTGCGTCCACGACAGCAGACCGCGTCGACGAATAGAGCACATTGCCGCTTGCCCCGAGCGTCGTCACGTCACGAAACCCGGCCGCCGCGGCCAATCGTCGCAGCTCATCCATCTTGAGCGTCCGCGCCCCGCCGACGTTGATGCCTCGGAGGAACGCGACGCGCCGACTCGGCTTGTTGTTTGTCGTATCAGCTGGAACCCTTTCAACGCGTTTAAGTGCGAGGCCGCACGGTCCCGTTCCCCATGATTTCGGAGGAAGCCGCGCGCCGGTTTGCCACCGCGTGGTACGAGGCCTGGAATTCCCACAAGCTCGACCGCATCATGGACAGGTACGCGGACTCGATCGAACACAGTTCCCCATTCATCGCGCGCTACAACGCCGACGCGACGAACGCGCCCTTGCGCGGGAAACCTGCCGTCCGCGACTATTTCGGCCGTGCGCTCGAACGCAACCCGACGCTCCGATTCGACCCTCTCCACATGGCCATCGGCGTCGAGACGCTCGCCCTCGTGTACCGCCGGATGACCGGAGAACTCGCCGTGGAGACGTTTCGCCTGGACGCCATGGGGCTGATCACGAGATCAACGTCACATTACGGCCTTTAGAGCTGCCGTCGGATCCGCGGCGCCCGCGGGCGAAAAGGCGAAACCGAGATATGGTCGGGCGCCTCGGGTCCATGGTGGACGAGCTCGACCTCCAGATCATCCGACGAATGGGTCTCGCGCCGTTCCTGGTTTGGCCGCATCCACCATCATCGATCCGCCCCGCACGGATTGCCCGTTCCTTGCGTGTGTCGACGGACACAGTCAAACGCCGATTGGCAGCCATGGCCTCCACGGGCGTGTTCCACGGCACGCAGGTGTTCCCAAATCCCCGACTCATGGGACTGCGCACGGCGAGTTTCCATTTCCGGATGGGGAACGCGGCGCGCAAACGCGTCCCGCGGGCCCAAGTGTCGCGCGTGGGCGGAGTCTTGGGCGTCTTCGATATGATCGGAGGTGATCGCTGCGTGGACGTGGCGTTTGGCGACGATGCGGCCCGCGAGACGGTTCGGCACGAGTTGTCTTCGCTTCTTGGCGCATCCTCGAGCCACTTCGTCGACTACGCGACCCCGGACCCCGTGAAGGACATCTCGCCGCTGGATTGGCGATTGGTCGAAGCCCTGCGCGCCCAACCCAGCACGAGCCTCGAAGCGGCTGCGGCTGGTTGCGGCGTGAGCCTGAGGACCGCCAAGCGTCGGTTTGATTGCATGGCACGGGACGGAGCATTGGACGTCATCGGTCTCTTCGACCCAGGCGCGATCTCCGGTCAACTGGTCGTCGACCTCCTCTTCCACCTCGCTCCTGGGGCAGGGAAGCGCGAGCTTGCCGCCGTGCTCAACGCATTTCGCTCGAGGTGGGTCGCACAGTGGTCGCCTCCGGACCAGCGACTTGGACATCTTGCTCTCGTCGTCGTGGCGACGTCGCCTCGCGAGGTCGAAGACCTTCGCCGCGAAGGCGAAAGCCTGACCTTTGTGGAGCGATGCGACGCGTTGATCCTAGAAGGAGCCGAGGAGAACTGGTCCTGGCTCGACGCGCGGATCGCAGAGCGCACGTTCTCCACTGCACGCAAGGAATCGGCCGCACCGGCTGCCTCGCCGATCCCCGTTCGACCCCGAAAGACCTAGTTGTCCAACTTCACGCACGCTGTGCGCGCCAACCTCAAGTCTTGCCGCAGGCTATTGAAGCTCGCCCGCAACGAGGCGGGTGGAGTTGGAAACGCATGACGATTGTAAGCAAGGAAAAGGCGAACGTCGAACTCAAGGAAGGGCCGATCGAGGCCCGTGCGCAACAGGTGGATGGATGGAACGTGACGTTCGAGCGCTGGCCGCCGGGTGACTACGCCCCGCTCTTCAAGGGCTTGCCAGGCGATGCGTGCGGTGCGACGCACTTCGGTTATGCGGTGAAGGGCCGAGCGGAGATTGTGTACTCGGACCGCGTGGAGACGATCAAGGCTGGGGACGCCTACGTCGTGATGCCCGGACACCGGTTCCGGGTTCTCGAAACCGTTGAAGTCGTCGAGTTCACGGAGATGACGCCCGCCTACGCCGCCGTTGGCGAGACGTTCATGAAGAACTTCCCGACGTGGCTGAAGGCGAACAAGAAGCGGCTGGAGGCGGTGCGGTAGGCCGCGCCCCGATCCGGTGAACGGGGCGATCTGACGGGTCTCAGTTCCCGGACGAACAACGTAGTGACCGAATCACCTTCGTCAATTGGCGAAATGACCCAAGAAAACCGTATATTCCGTCTCGTCAGATTTCATCGTTCATTCACGTGACGGGCGCCACGGACCAGACACGTCAATTGCCCCTTCCACCTTCCAGGCTCCAAAAAACCCTCCTGGGTTCGTCGTCCCTAAGGACCAATGGAAGACGATGCTCGAGGCGAACTCTTCCTCGTCGTGACCTTTAGGTCATCATTTGTTCGGGTCAGCGCGGATCTTATCTGGCTCTCCCGACGATTCCAGCAGCCGGCGGACTTCGTGCCTGCGGGTTGCCCGCGAGGCGGAATCCAATGTCGGTCCCGAGCTTCTGATTGTACCCGAGCTGGATGTTCAGGATACCCAGCGTTTCCAGCCAACGTGAATTGGTAAGAGGCCCGCTGTCGACCGGCTCGAATCCCAGGTCGCGGCCGATTGCGAGCACCTGCTCTTTTGCGTTGGCATCATCTCCGGCGACAAACAACGTCAGGGATTCCCCACTCGCTTTGCCAGTGGACATGTTTTGTGCGAACACGGTGTTGAACGCTTTCACGACCTTGGCTTGGCGCGCCTTTTCCTGGAGCTGTTCGGCCCCGCTCTTGCGGGTGTCGGCCGCATAATCGCCAGAGGCTGTCAAGGCGTTCGTGACATCGATGAGCGTCTTGCCGTTGACGGCATCGCCGGCCTCGCGCAGAGCGTTCTCGCGTTCGTTGAATGGTACGGCCAGCACCACAACATCAGCCTTCTTTGCGATCTCCTTGACGCGCGGGGGATCCCGACCGACGGCTTCGACCGAGTAGCCTGACCGCAGTAATCCCTTCATGAGCGATTTTCCGACGTTCCCATTGCCGATGATCCCGATTCGAGGTTTTCCTGCCATGTTTTGTTCCTCCTAGACGTGGTGCAGGCAGAGAGGCAAGAGGGTGGATATACGGGTTTCCCGCGATGCCGCGAGGCGTTCGATAGCCGTTCGAGCACTCGGCAATCGTCCGAGCAACGGGAGACCTTGTTGCCCGAAACGTGAACGCCCGAGGTGCGCCTCCGGCGGGAAGCGGCGGCATTCTCCCCCATGACGGAACGGTCATCCGAAATGATCCCGTTTGGGAGGGGATGGTGCCGCGCACGCCGGTACCGCGCGGCGTCCTCCCGTTAAGTACGGAATAGTCTCTTTCGGTTCATGCCCAAGCCCGTGACGCACGTTGCGACGCGGCGAAAGCGGATCGTCGCGCAGTATTTCGACGGTTTCCTCGCGAGCGATCATGCGGCAATCCTGGCGACGTTGACGGACGATGTTGTGTGGGACCTTGTCGGCTTCAAGCAGCTCAGGGGCAAGAAAGCGTTCGACTCGGAGATCGAGAACGAGAACTTTGTCGGCAGCCCGACGCTCGTGATCGACCGCTTGGTCGAGGAGGGCGACACGTTGGTAGCCATCGGGACCGGCGAGGGGAAACTGCGGGCCGGCTCGGTGTTCCGCTTCTCCTACACGACCGTGTTTAGCTTCAGGGATGAGCTGATTGGCCGGGTCGAGTCGTACGTGGTCCCGTTGAAATGAGGCAGCCGGACCAGCGTCGCCCGCGCATCCGCCGCGGCATCAGCCTAGGGCCTTCTTGACGAGCGCGCGGACCTTGGCCTCTTCGGCGTCGCCCAGGCTCGTGACCGCGAACGCGATCGGCCACATGTTGTTCTCGTCGAGTTTCGCCGTCTCATTGAAGCCGAACGTAAGGTAACGAGCGTTGAAGGGGGACTTTGGGTTCATGCGGAGGTAGCAGACCACTTTTCCATCCTTGGCGTACGCAGGCAGTCGGTACCAGGTCTTCGACCCGAGCGACAGGAAGGCGACCCGACCCTTGAGCGAATTCCCAACGTCCCCCACCTCCTCCGTCGCCGACGCCTCGCACGTCCGCGGAGCAAACATGTGGTTGTGGGTCGCCCAGGTGGTGCTTGCATGGACGTTCGCAAGCAGCGGTGCCGTCAAGGTGTTCGCCGCGGACTGGTTCATGGCGATGGACGCGTGGCCGGCTGATGTTCCCCGGAATCTTCTCATCATTATCGGCATCGCGGAGTTGGCAGGAGTCGTGGGTGTTGTTCTTCCTCGATTGATCGGCGTCCGACCCTCGGGTCCGTCCTCCTGGTGTGCGAAGTCGAGGCGAGCTGCCCCTCCGCCCTCACGTCGTTGCCCGACATCGCGTTCGAACCCGCCGCAGCCGCCCATCCGACGCGGCGCGGCACGTTCGCGGTGACGGCGACGCTCTTTCCAACGCCGTCGGATTCCGTGCGCGGGACGCCGCCCGTTTCGGCGTCGAACTCGTGCCCAAGTCGTCTTCGTGTTGCCTGGTGCCAAACGCGAGGAACCATTGATAACCAAAAGGCTATGTAGCCAAGTGGCTATGCATGGGAGCATGGCCCAACGCACTTCGCCTGCCACGCCGTCGACTCTCAGCCTGCCCTCCGACACCGAGATCCTGATTGAGCGCTCTTTCCGGGCCCCACGCGTGCTCGTCTGGCGTGCCTTCACCGACCCCAAACTCGTCCCCAAGTGGTACGGGCCCACGGCGAACTCGATGACGCGCTGCGAGATCGACCTCCGCATCGGAGGCAAGTTCCTCTACGCCTGGGGCGAACACACGATGCCCGGCGAATTCACGGTGGTTGACCCGCCCCGCTGCTACGCGTACGTCGACACCGGCGTGACCCCCAGTACCGTCACGTGCACCTTTACTGAGGAGAAAGGCGTCACGAAGGTCCGCATGCGCGCCAACCTCGGCACCAAGGCCCTGCGCGATGAGATGCTCGCCTCGGGCTGGGTCGAGGGCATGGAGGCCTGCTATGGGTTCCTCGACAAGCTGCTGCCGGGCCTGCGATGAGCGACCGCCTCACGCTCGTCTTCCACGCGCTCGCCGATCCAACGCGTCGCCATATGCTCGAGCGCCTCCTCGAAGGCGAGGCCACTGTGAACGAGTTGGCCGACCCGCTGCCCATCAGCCAGCCGGGGGTCTCGAAGCATCTCAAGGTCCTGGAGGCCGCCGGCCTCGTGGAACGCCGGCGGGACGCCACGCGCCGCTGGGCCAGCATCCGAGGTGCGCCCCTGAAGGAGGTCATCCGCTGGACGTCCGAGTTCCAACGCCTCTGGGACGAGAGCTTCGCCAGGTTGGACGACGTCCTCCAAGACGAGAAGCGTAAGCAACGAGCGCGCCGCTGACGCACCTGTGCGGCCTCGAACCGGTTGGCTTACGTGGCCGCCCGGCGGACCACGGCGCCGACGTGCGCCTCGGCCGCCGCCTCGAGGAGGCCGGGTGGCGATGACGCGCCAGACGAGGTACGACGTTCGTTCAGGGTGGCTTCGTGCAAGATAGCCGCGATGCGCCGGCTCGCATCTGAGGAGGCCCCGCAGAAAAGGATGCCGGATCGTTACGCGTTTCTCGGCCGCAACGGACCACGCACCCCGTTGAAAAGTTACATCCGCCGGGTGCAAATCCCGCCGGCTCGCTATTTTCTCCCTTTACGCTTTTCAAGCCTCCGGCGGGAAGTGGCACGCTTCCTCGTGCAATTGAAGCGAATTCGGAAAGATGGCGTTTGGCCAACGCTCTTCGCCGCGGGCCAATTTTGATATTCCCAACACGCGATTCTAGGACTGTTGCCCGCTAGGCCCCGAAGAGAGACGAAGGAGGAGGACGTCATCGACGTCGACGAGGAGCTTGCCGAACTGGCCAACGAAGAAGAATCGGCCAAGGAGAGAAGAGCTCCTACGACCATCGGCCCTGCTCGAAGATGTCCGAAATGTCAAAGCCGGGATATTTTGGTCGAGCGTAAGAAATGGTCGGGCCGCCATTGGGGCGAAACGCTTGCCGCGGGCCTGATTTTCGCACCGCTGGCCGCCGCCTCGGCTTACAAGCCGCATCTGCGCAGCACATGCAAGCACTGTGGCCACGAATGGGTCACCCAAGTTGGCGTGGCAAAGCAGATTGCCGACGATGAGCTTCGACGAGCCAAGGAATACGGGAAGAAACGTTCACATCGCTAACGATTGTCCCTCAGGATGATCCCTAGTGAACCTTCAGGATGACGCACCAGGAAACCCAAGAACTAAGGTCTTAGCGAAATCTCCACCCTTTTCAACGCAGGGGCCGAGTCGCAGGTACAAATCCCACCCGCGCCTGATCAAAGCCTCCGGCGGGAATTGAACCCGCGGCCTACTCCTTACCAAGGAGTCGCTCTACCCCTGAGCCACGGAGGCGATTCAAGGGAGTCGCGGGAAGCCGCCCTGTTTATTTAATCAGCGGGTCAGCCTAGGCGTCGCTGAAGGCGCTGAACGCGGCCTCCGGGTCGTTGCCATAGAACAGCGTGGCGATGCGTTCGTACTTTTGTTGGAGCACGACGTTCGGCGGGCTGCTCTTGTCGGGCGCGGTCGCGTCGACGGGGTCGAACGGCAAGAATACGGAGAGCTCGACGGTCGCGTGGTGGCGTGATCGAAATCCGGTCACGACGGTGGGGGACTCTCTGTCTGTTCTTGCGCATCGTCGGTGGTCACAGAGGGGTTCAAGGGCCTTCGCGCCGCGGGCCAGGCGGACGCGTTCTGGGTAGGGTGATGCGCCAAGAGTCCGCGTTGTTCCTTCGGCGTCGCTTTGTATTCGCGTCGTCGGCCGGCCGTGAAATATTGGTAATAGGTCCAGATCCGTTTGCGCCACGCCACTCGAGAGAACAGGAGCAGGACTCCGAAGACGAAGGGCAATGCGATGCCGATGTTGAGGAGACCCGCGTAGTAGTATTCGAACACGAAGCCGATCGTCAACGGGCCGCGGGTGTAGGTGATGCTCTTGGTGCCTTGGATCTCGTTTTGGATGTAGACGAAGAAATTGATCATGAGGAGGCCGAAGAGCCACGGGGCCTTGGTATTGTAGTGGAAGGCGACGACGCCGATCGTGATGCCGATTCCGGCGATGTCGAAGATCTCGTCGAGGAGGTGGCCGCGACGGGACACAGTGCCGGTTCGTCGGGCAAGGATCCCGTCGGCGCCGTCGATCATGAAGGCGAGGACTTGGAGCCAGCCGAAGATCCAGATCATGGCGATGTTGTCCGGAACCGCGCGCAATCCGGTCCAGATCATGGCGCCGTAGACGGGGACCTGGACGAAGCTGACGTGGTTGGGTCGGACGCCGTATCGGTGGAGGAACCAGGCGAAATTGTCGAAGAGTTTCTCCCGTTCTTGTCCGACGCCCATAGGTTCACTGTTTTCGACGCCACTTCGCGCCGACCTTTGCGTCGGCGACCTCGAACCCGGCGCCTCCGAGTTCGTCCCGCACGAGATCGCTGAGTTGGAAATCTTTCTTTTTTCGGAGTTCGTCGCGCAATCGGATGAAGACGTCCATCAAGGCGCCGACGTCTTTGTCGTCTTTTTGGCCAGCGCTGATGGGGAATAACGTCAACACCCGCGCGAGTCGAAGGAACACGGCGCGTGCAAGTTGCGCTGGGGCGGCGCCGGCAGTGTCGGTGATCGCTTTGTTGGCGTCGGTGACGAATTGGAACAAGGCGACGACGGCTTCGCGGGTGTTGAAGTCGTCGTCCATGCCGCGCCCGAAGTCGCGCTCGAGCGCGACCGTAGCTTTGAGGAGGCGGTCGTCGGCGGGTTTCTTCCCGACGAGGGATCCGGCGGCGAGCCGGTTGAGGTCAGCTTCCATGCGGCGAAGGCGCTCTAGACCACGCGCCGCATCGTCGAATGCGGTGGGCGAGTAGTCGATGCCGCTTCGGTAGTGGGTGTTGGCGTAGAAGAAACGCACCGCTTCGGGTTCGCGTTCCTTGAGCATGTCCGCGATGGTGATGAAATTCTTCAGCGACTTGCTCATCTTTTCGCCGTTGACGGTGAGGAAGCCGGCGTGAAGCCAATACTTCGAGAACGGCGTCTTACCGGTCGCGGCTTCGCTTTGCGCGACCTCGTTCTCATGGTGGGGGAAGACGAGATCCAATCCGCCCCCGTGCATGTCGAACTGTTCGCCCAGGTAGGTGCGGCTCATGGCGCTGCATTCGATGTGCCAGCCGGGTCGTCCGTCGCCCCAGGGGCTCGGCCATTTGGGTTCGCCGGGTTTCCAGGCTTTCCACAACGCGAAGTCGTTGGGGCTCTCTTTTCCTTCCGCCGGGTCGACTCGGGCCCCAGCCAAAAGATCCTCCGGGGAACGGTTGCTTAGCTTGCCGTAATCCTTCTTCTTCGACACGCGGTAGTAGACGCTGCCGTCCGGCGCCTTGTAGGCGAATCCGTTCTTCTCGAGGATCGTGATGAGTTCTATGATGTGCGGCATGTGCTCGGTGACTTTGGGCTGCACGTCCGGCATTGAGACGCCGAGGTGCGTCATGTCCGCGTTGCAGATGTCAGTCCATTTCGCCGCATGAACTTGGGGATCGATCTTGAGTTCGTTCGCGCGGTCGATGATCCGGTCGTCCACGTCGGTGACGTTCT
>CAYOZB010000090.1:0-12651 GCA_964408365.1 uncultured Halobacteriales archaeon
GGCATGTGGAAAGAATTCACTAAGGTAGCCACGGGTATTTTCGGAAGTTCGGCTTGCGTTTTTCCAAGTACGCGTCTCGTCCTTCTTGCGCTTCCTTGGTCATGTAATAGTAGAGGGTGGCGTTGCCGGCGAGTTCTTGTACGCCGGCTTGTCCGTCGACGTCGGCGTTGAAGGCGCTCTTCAATCCGCGGATCGCCAAGGGGCTCTTGTCCAGGATCTCTTGGGCCCAGACGATGCCCTCGTTCTCCAAGTGGAGTCGGGGCACGACCTTGTTGACGAGCCCCATTTCGAGGGCTTCCTTGGCCGTGTATTGTCGGCAGAGGTACCAGATCTCGCGGGCTTTCTTCTGGCCGACGATGCGGGTGAGGTAGCTTGCGCCGAATCCTCCGTCGAAGCTTCCGACCTTGGGTCCGGTCTGGCCGAAGATGGCTTCGTCGGCGGCGAGGGTGAGGTCGCACACCACATGGAGGACGTGGCCGCCGCCGATCGCGTAGCCGGGGACGAGGGCGATCACGACTTTGGGCATGGAGCGGATGAGTCGTTGGAGTTCGAGGACGTTGAGTCGGGGGATGCCGTCGTCGCCGACGTACCCTGCGTCGCCGCGGACGCGGATGTCGCCTCCGGAGCAGAAGGCCCATTTGCCGTCTTTGCCGGGGCCGTTGCCGGTGAAGAGGACGACGCCGATCGTGGTGTCTTCTTTGACGTCGCGGAACGCTTCGAGGAGTTCAAAGAGGGTCTTGGGTCGGAACGCGTTGCGGACGTCGGGCCGGTTGAAGGCGATGCGGGCGACGCCGTTCCATTTGTGGAATGTGATGTCGACGAAGTCTTTGACTTTCTTCCAGTCGGCCGTGGCGGGCAATGGGGTCGCGTCGGATGCCGGCGCCTTACGGTCCCCGGGCGGGGAGTGTTTGGAGGAAGTCGTGGAGGGCATCGCGGAACACGAGCGGCTGTTCGGTATGAACGTTGTGGCCGCACGGGGCGAGCACGATCCGGCGCTGCTTCGGTTGGTGCGAGGCGAGTCGTTGGGCGTGCTCGACGTACGGTTTGTCTTCTCGGCCAGCGATAAGGAGCATGGGCCCTAGGTAGTCCCGCAGCTGGGTGGCGAAGTCCGGCTGCGCGGACAATCCGAGGCCGCGCATCACCGCGGCGAGCCGTCGCGGGTGGTTTGTGCGGCGTTTTTTCTCGACCTCCGCGGCCCAGCCGGGTCCGTTGCGACGCGTGGCGAAGACGGGTCGTTGATGCCACGTGGTGAAGAACGCGTCGAGGCCTTCGACTTCGAGGAGTCGCGCGTCGGAGCCATCCCGGTGCTGACGTTCGTCACGTTGGGCCGCATCCGAGAGGCCCGGCTGGACGCTTTCGAGGACGAGACCTTCGACGCGGCTCGGCAAATGCACGGCGAGGGACAGGGCGAGCCGCGCGCCCAGACTGTAGCCGACGAACACCGCCTTTTTGATTTCCAGAGAGTCGAGGAGCCCCCCGACCATGGGGGGGAATTTTTCGAACGAGATCGCGGGCGGAAGAGGGCTGTCGCCGTGTCCAGGAAGGTCGGGGGTAATGGCGCGCCAGCCCGGGGGCAACGCGTTGGTGACGGGTTCCCAGTCGGCGCCGGTTCCGGCAAACCCATGAAGAAAAACGATGGGTCGGCCCGCGGCGGGCGACGTGTCGCGGACGAACCATCGACAGGGTCCGCCGTCAACGTGCACGGGCCGTTGCCTCCGGTTTTGCTTCCAGAACGGCGTCCAGCGCGGCTTCGAGTTCACGTCGGTGCTTCACGTTCGCTTTGCGGTCGGTCTTGACGACGATGAGTCGCGAGGGCTGCTTCGAATTTCCGACCTTGATGCCTTCCTTGACCGCTTTCGCTGCGTCGATCTGCGTGGCTTCCAACCCAAGGGCCGTGGCGATGGCTGGAAGGTTCATGCCGTGAGGGGTGACGAAGAGTTCGGTGAAGGGTGGTTCGTGTTTTGCGATGGGAAGGAATTCGAAGATCCCGCCGCCATCGTTGTCGAGGACGACGATGTCCAACGGGATGTTGAGCCGTTGGCGGGTGACGAGTGCGCTCAGATCATGTAGGAATGCGATGTCACCGATCACGAGGACCGCTTTTTTCCCGCTCGCGTGTGCGATGCCGAGCGCGGTGCTGGTGACTCCGTCGATGCCGCTGGCGCCGCGGTTCGCGTGGATGTGCACGATGGGACCGGAGGTTGCGAACCGGTCGAGGTCGCGGATCGGGAGGCTGCTGCTCACGAAGAGTTCGGTGCCGGCGGGCAATTGGGAGACGACGCGTTGGACGATCGCGCCTTCGAAACTGCGTGAGGGAGTTTCTTTGGTGAGGAATTCGGCGGTGGCGCGGTCGAGTTCGCGGATGCGTCCGGAGAACGCCAGGGGTTTTCGGTTCTTGACCCGTTTCGCCAATCCTTGGGCCACGTTCGCGGCGTCGCCGACGAGGATGTGCGTTGCTCCGGTCGTCTCCTCGCCGAAGGTCGCGTTCTCGGAGACGACGACGTGTTCGGCGCTGTGCTTTTCCTTGATCCACGTGAGGAGATTCTTCGAGGTGGGCGCGGCGCCGAAGCGGACGATCACGTCGGGCGTCAATGCGGCGCGGCGGCTCGGATTCGCCAACCACGCGTCGTACGACACGCAGGGGTGGGGGAATTTTTGGGTGAACCGAAGCCCGGAGACAGGGTCCGCGAGCACGGGGTATCCGGTGGACGTGGAAAGTTTGGCGACGGCCTCGGCGAAGTCGTCGTCCGGGAACCGGGGACCGGCGATGATGACGCCGTTGCCTTTTGCGGTGAGGATCGTGGCGGCTTCGTCGAGGGCGGTTTCGTCTGCGGTCGGCCGCGTTTGGCTTACGCGGAGGAAGGGTCGCTCGGCGCGTCCGTCGCGTGCTTCGAGGTCCCCGTGATGCCAATCGTCCGGGACATCGCCGGAAACGGGAGTCGGTTCGAGTGGTTCTCGGAACGGGAAGTTGACGTGGACGGGACCGGCCGGCCAGGTCAAGGTCTTTGCGATGGCGCGGCAGATGAGTGCGCGCAAGTGCCGTATGCGGGCTGCCGTGGGTTGCGGGAGCCCGGCGTCGACGAACCACCGCACGTGTCGACCGTAGAGGTGCTGTTGATCGATCGCTTGGTTGGCGCCGACGTTGTGGAGTTCGGGCGGGCGATCCGCGGTGAGCACCAACACGGGGACGCGGGCTTGGTTCGCTTCGACGATGGCCGGGAAATAGTTCGCTGCCGCCGTTCCGCTGGTGCAGATGAGTGCGGCCGGTTTCCGCGTGGCCTTGGCGATGCCGAGCGCGAAGAACGCGGCGCTTCGTTCATCCAGATGCGTCGTCACGCGGAGTCCTTTTTGGGCGTGGACGGCGAGCGCGAGCGGCGTCGATCGGGACCCGGGGCTGATGCACACGTCGCGGATCCCGGAACGCACGAGTTCTTGGGCGACGACGTGGCCCCAGAGTTGGTTGCGGTTGGCGATCATGCGTTCCTCGTCACATCGAAGGCCTGCTTCGACAATTGGAACTTGACGCCCGATTCGTTCCATTCTTCGACGGGGTCGCTGCCGTTGACGATGCCGCAACCGGCGGTGAGCACCACGGTCTTGTGGTGGACGTGGGCGGTGCGGATGCCGACGACGAGTTCGCCGTCGCCGGTGGCGTCGAAGATGCCGATTGCGCCTGCGTACCAGCCGCGCGGCTGACCTTCGAGCTCGCGAAGGATCCGAAGACTGACGTCGCGGGGGGCTCCGGAAACGGCCGGGGTGGGATGGATGCGTTGCGCCACGTCGAGGACATGTTCCCCGTCGGTGGAGGCGGCTTCGAACCTGGTCTCCAGGTGTTGCACGTTGGGGAGTTTCAGGATTCCGCGGTCTTGGGTGACGCGGGCTTCGCGGCCGAGTTGGTCAAAGGCGGAGCGGATGAATCGGCACACGAGTTCGTGTTCCCATGCGTCTTTGCTGCTTGCGCGCAAGTTGCGTTCGAACGCAAGGTCTTCGTCGGGGGTTCGTCCGCGGGGGCGGCTTCCGGCCAAGGCGGCGGTCTCGAGTCGGGTCTGGCTTCGTCGCATGAGGAGTTCGGGGCTGGCGCCCAGCCAGGCGTGTCCGGGTTCTGGTTCGATGAGGAACACGGTGGATTGGGGTGTGATGCTTTGGAAGCGTCCCAGGATGGCGGCGAGGTCCGGCGGGGTGGGAAGCTCGGCGCGGATGGTGCGTGCGAGGACGACCTTCTCCGCGTCGCCGTTGCGGATCCGTTGCAGCGCGGATCGGACGCGGCGGCTCCATTCTGTTTCATCGACGTCGCTTTTCCAAGTCGGCGTTAACGCTCTTGGTCGCGGCGCCGGGCCGGGCGTCGTCGTTTCGCCGATTCCCGCCGGGGCGATCTCGGTGAGGTAGGTCCCGTCGGCTTGGACGCGCAGTTGGGTCTGCGGGAGGATGAACCGGGCGGACGGGAACACGGAGGCGACGGCACCGGTCGCTTCCTCTTCGAACGAAAACCCCCCCATCCAGACGGGTCCGACGTCCTTGGGTACGCCGGCTTGGCGCTCCGCTCCCATGGCGGCGAATTGTTTCGCGGACTCGTCGCGGATGTTCTCGAACCGTTTCGCTCCGCTGGCTCGGATATCCGTCGCGATTCCGGCACCGGCCACGGCGAAGCCGCGGCTGCGATAGTAGAAGCGGGGCACGCCGGCGCGGTCGGCGAGGAACCGCAGCAGGTCCTCCTTGGGGACGCGGGTGGTGCGCGCGATGAGGGCTCGCGGGGTTTCGCGGGCTCGGTTCGCTGCGCGTTGTAGGGACGCCATCGGACGAAGTCTCAGAAGGGAAGCCAGGCTCGATATTAACGGTTCGTCGCGCTTACTTGTACGAATAGAACCCCTGTCCGCTCTTCTTGCCGAGTTTGCCTTCCTTCACCATCCGTCGAAGCAATTCCGGTGGATGGAACCGAGCGTCGTGGAGGGTCTTCGCCAAGTGTTCGGCGATCGCGAGGCGGACATCGAGCCCGACGAGGTCGGTGAGTTTGAGGGGTCCGATGGGGTGGTTGTAGCCGAGTTCCATGGCTTTGTCGATGTCCGCTGCCGTGGCGACGCCTTCTTCGAGCATGCGGATCGCTTCGAGGCCGAGCACGAGTCCGAGTCGGCTGCTTGCGAAGCCGGGGGAGTCTTTCACGACGATCGGATCCTTGCCGAGTCGTTGTGCGAACGCGACGGACGCTTCGACGACGGCGGCGTCGGTCTTCGGTCCGCGGACGACTTCGAGCAGTTTCAACAAGTGTGGTGGATTGAAGAAGTGAAGTCCGACGAACCGCGCCGGGCGCGCGAGGCCTTGTGCGATGAGGCCGATGCTGAGGCTGCTGGTGTTGGTCGCCAGGATCGCGTTGGCGTCAAGGTGTGTTTCGGCCTCTTTGAGGACGCGTTGTTTGAGCGCGATGTCTTCGGGCACGGCTTCGATGACCCATGTTGCTCCGCGTGCCGCCGTGGCAAGATCAGTGTAAAGGACGATACGTTCCAACGTCGCGGTCGCGTCCGCCGGTTGCACTTTTCCGAGTTGGACTCCTTTGTCGAGGGCTTGTTTGACGGCGGCCTTCGATTTTTCGAGGAGGTCCATGTTCATGTCGCGAAGGCGCACCGGGTGGCCGGCTTGGGCGCAGACTTGGGCGATGCCGCGTCCCATCGTGCCGGCGCCGAGGATGCACACGGGTTCCAAGGAGCATCACCTCGAGCGTTTGGCGAGGAACGCGTCGACGGCCTTGGCGTGCTCGTCGGTGGTGAATCGGATGCCTTGAAGGATCCCCTCGTTCGCCACGGCGTGTGACAACGGGGTCTGGAGGCTGTGCCAGAGGAGGCGTTTGGCGTCGCTTACGGCACCTGGTGGGAGGGTGGCCATTTTGTCGACCCATTCTTGGACCGCGTGGTCAAGGAGGGGTCGGTCGTGGACGCGTTGCGTGAGGAGTCCCATTTCGTCGGCTTCGGGCGCGGCGATGAGTTCCCCCGTCAGCAGGAGTCGTCGTGCTTGTTGGATGCCGACGATGTGGGGCAGGATCCAACTGGAACCCGTGTCCGGGACGAGCCCCATTTTGACGAAGGGGAATCCGAAGCGGCTTTTTTCGGTCGCGAGCAAAAAGTCGGCGGCCAAGGCGATGGCGCATCCGGCGCCGACGGCGTCGCCGTCGACGCGTGCGATAACGGGTTTGGGGTGGCCGGTGATGAGGAGCACGATCTTGCCAAGGCCGGCTTTGAGTCGTTCGGTGGTGGCGATGGCTTTGCCGCGACGTGCGAGCATGTCCTCGATGTCCCCTCCGGAGGAGAGGTTGCCTCCGGTGCCTTCGAGGACGACGACGCGGCCATCGTCCTGCGTGGATTGTTGGAGGGCGGCGACCAGCCCTTCGAGCGCGGCGAGGTTGAGGGCGTTGCGCACCTCGGGTCGGTTGATGATGATGCGCGTTGCGGCGCCGCTGCGTTCGACGAGGATGGCGTCTGCCACGGGTTTGCCGAATGCGCTTCGCGTTAAAGCCGCGACGGCCCCGCTAGTCGGTTCGCGGCCGTTTGGCTTTGTCGGTCTTGGTGGTGCCCATGACGTTGTCGATGACCGCGCGTAGTTTTTGGCCGGCGACGTTGGTTCCGGTGCGGAAGAGGTCTTCGGAGGAGATCCGCGTCGCGTACGCGAGGTAGAGGCCCTCGCGGGAGCCGATCGCCGCGACATGGACGCCGGGTTTTGCCTTGGGGACCGTTTTGATGAACCGGGGAAGCAGGCCTTTGGCGCGTTCATGGAAGAACTTGTTCGTGTCGCGGGCGAGTTTCTGGAGTTCAGAATTGTAGTCGGCATGCTCCGGCGACAGTTCTTGGAACAGTTGGATCGATTCTTCGTTCGACTCGGATCCATCTGCCTCGCCTCCGGCCAGCAGGGCAACGTCGTAGCAGGTCTTGGTGCCGACGCCGCAGAGGCCGACCTTTCGGCTTCCGGTGAATTCGGCGGTTGTGTCGGAGGCTGGAGTGTATTTGTCGACCAACATGGGAATCGCGCGACGCACCACTGGGGCCGGACTTAAAGTCTGGGTTTTCTTCGTCACATGGTCGGCTTGCTGGGTCGTCGGCTGGGGGCTTTCCGTGTCGCTCCGGGGATGGGTTGTTCCATCCCGAGTTCCCACAATGTTTCTTGGATGATCCGGGTGAGGTAGTAGTTCTTCTCCGGGACGCAGTGGAACGGGACGCCTTCCTTGAGTTCTTGGATGGCGTCGATGTAGCCTTGATACTCTTCAACCGTGGTCTCGCCGACGTGCGGGTTGAACGTGACCGGGATGCTGAGGTCGTTGAGTCCTCGGACGCTCGCGTCGTCGAAGATCGGGTAGGCGGGGTTGTTGAAGTGCAACAACGCGCTTCCGAATTCGACGCTGTGCTCTGCGAGGTCTTCCAACCGTGCGATGGGGGCCGCGTCGGGGTATTTCGCGTTCTGGAGGATGCTGTTGAGTTCGCGGTGGACGCGTTGGTCGTTGAGCGCGTTTTGCGGTGGGTTGCCGCCGACGAAGCGTCGCACGCGCCAAAAGTTTCCGTGCGTGACGGGTCGACGCATGAGGAAAATGGTCTCCTCGTAGGGTTCCCACAAACGCTGGTTGGCGCGCTTGAAGAGCGCCAGCACCTGGTCGTAGAACTCGCGTTTTTTCAACGTGTTCGCCTCAGGCGGCGGCCTTGGGCGCGATCCAGTCTCCCGCGGCGAAGACTTCCTTCAGGAACGCCTGGTCTTCTTTGGTGGGCAGGTTCTCCTTGAGGTAGGTGTTGTAATCCGCTGCCGGGATCGGCTTGCCTTCGATGGTGAACGATTTTTCCGCCCATTCGCCGATCTTGCGGTTGAACTTCGTCGACGGGATCACGAGTTTGGGTTCGCCAGGTTTGACGAGCAGGTTGTATTTTTCGTTGAGATCCTCGACCTCTTTTTGGTAGAGTCCGCGGGAGTGTTGGTTGAGGGTCTGGATCGCCAAGGGTTCGTCGGTCTCGAACTCGTTGTAGCGGCTCTTCAAGCCCCATTGGTAGGTGAGGTAGCTCGTGGAGCTGCCGTCTTTTCCGAAGAGATCGTACGCCGTCGGGATCCACTTGTTGAAGTAACGCTGGATGATCGGCGTCGGGATCTTCCCGGCGCGGATGATGCGGGTGATGCCCGAGTTGCCCGTGCCGAGGTGGAAGCTTTCTTCCTTGAGCATCGGTCCCATGCTTTGGCCGAGCGGAGCGAACGCGGCGTTGGAGAGCATCTTGAGTTGGTATTTGCCGTCGCGGTCGACGAACTGGGTGTAGATGAAGAAATCCAGCCAGTGATCGGTCGGTTCGTTGAACGCGCCCAAGAGTCGCGTGCCGTCGAACGCTCGTCGCTCGAGTTGTTTCTGCGCTTCGACCTTTCCGGTGTCGCCGAAGTAGTTCACCAAGAGATCGCACATTTGCCAGCCGTGTCGCATCTCTTCGGCGTTGATGCGGAGGGCCGACTTGAGGTCGTATTCGGTCGGCGCGGTCTTGAGCAGGTGCCGCTGCTGCTCGACGGAGGCGAACTCGGTGTCGCCTTGGTATACGATGAGGTGCAAAAGCGCGTCCCGGATCTGTTGGTTCGGGATCTGGAGGTACCGCTTCCATTTGTCTTGGCCTTTGAATTCCCCGAACTGGATCTGGCCGTGTTCAAGGTCTGCGAATTTGGTCTCGAACTTGAAGTCGCCAAGCAGCTCGGTGCTGTAACCGATGTCCGCTTGCCATTTCTGGAAATGTCCGATCCAATCGTCGAAGTTCTGGATGGTCTGTGCCATTCCGAATCACCGTTTGAAGAAGGCCCGCTTTAATAAGTCCTCGGCGGCGAACATCTGGAAGTCCTCCTGTTGGGTGTGCGAATGCTTCCCACACCAGACCGTTATGGTCGTGCCCGCAGTCTATGGCCTTGTGAGGGCAACGGGACACGCACACCGCGACCCCGCGAAGCCCTCGGAATTCCCCATGGGCAGCCCAGCGGCCGGTTTGGGCCATCGGGACTGCCTCAGTGTCTATTTTCGACAGGCGAAACTGCTCTGGGGATCGGGGACGTTGACGCGTCGCGACCGCGCCCTCCTCGATCAGCTTCGGGTCGGCTTGCACCTTACGATCACAGAGGCGGCGAAACTGGAGAGCGCCGCTGCGCGCGTCGTCGCAACGGCCGAAGAATTGGCCGCGCAGGAAGAATCCCAACTCGTCCAACCCCGCACCAAGCCGGGACCCTGGGCCCTTTGGCACTCGAAGCCGCGAGCCGACTCCTCATAGCCAAACTATTTGGGGCCCGGTAGTGGTTTTCGCGGTCCATGGTCTGGGGGTTGGAGGTCGACGCGACTGACATCCCCGGCATCATCGGCGCCATCGGCTTCCTAGCCTTCGGCCTCTGGATTTTTTTCCTCGACCCGGGCAGCCGGCTGCACCGTGCCTTCGGCACGTTGATGGTGCTTCGCGCCGGTTTCATCTTCTGTGTCCGCCTCGGCGAAACATTCGGAAGCGTCGCGTTCCGAATGGCCGGATATTTCGAGATCGCCATCCCCTTTGCCGCACTGTACTTTGGCTTCGCTTACCGCGACCGCATCCACGGTTCGAAACGACCCCGACGCCCCACTGCCGCCCAGATGTTTCCCGTCATCGCCGGCCTCGCAATTGTCACTCAGATCGCCTACATGCGAGACCATCGGCTCCTCACGGAGGGACCGTTCGGGATCCTGTTTGGGCTCAGCTACGTCGCCTTCGGCTTGTTCGCGTGGATGCTTGCGACGTCCGCGACAGCCAAAACGGAAGGACCCATCACGCGCAGATTCGCGATCCTGGGAGCCTTCGGGTTGGCGATCGAAGGCGCCTACCAGGCGACGTGGCAGATCTCCGAATCTCTCACGGAGATCTTCGGCGGCTACTCGGGCCGTGGCGTGTACCTGATTTGGTACATCATGATCAACCAGATCGGCCTCCTGCTCGCGGCGATCATGAGCATCGGGACCGGGGCGCTCGTGCTGCGGCGAGGAACCCCGTTCTTTTCCCGTCGCCAACGATGGGCGTTCGCTGGCCCGATCTTTGCGGCCGCCGTGCTCGGCGTGTTCCTTTCGGCGACCTTCGCCTTGCACATCATCGCGGGCCGGTCCGTGGAGGTCGAGCGGTGGATCGGTGTCCACCGCATCGCGGGAGGCTTCGCAATGATTGCGGGGCTTCTCGTCATCGCCTACGCCGTGCTGCGCCAACGGCTTCTCAACATCCAATGGAAGCTCCGCATCGCTGTTCGCGGCACGACACTCGCCGGCATCTTCCTCGCCGTGCTGTTTGCTCTTAGTGAAGGATTGCAGGTCGTGTTCCAACGTCAAGCGCAAGAGTCTGGGATCTCTGAAGGCGTCGGCTCCGCGATCGGCATCGTCGGTGCCGGCATCGTCGTGTTCGCCTTGCATCCGGTGCAACGGTTTGCGGAACGTTTGGCGATGCGCACGGTCCCGAACGGGAAGCCGATCGACACCATGTCGAACCCGGAACGGACCGCGTTGTATCGCGAGCAGGCCGAACTCGCCTGGCTTGATGGGGAACTGCGACGAAAGGAACGTCTCCTGTTGGATGGGCTGCGTCACCGACTCGGCATGTCGCTGGCAGAAGCGGCGCAGATCGAAAGCGACGCGATGCGTCGCACGACCGGCATCGGCTTCCAGAACCGATCCGTCGGCGAACTACCGCGTGACGTCAAGCGGCCGCGTCGTGGCCGATCGTCGAAGCACTAAGGCGCTTGCGGCTCGGGCGCGGTTTCGGGAGTCGTTTCTTTTTTCGGTCGCATCCGGCGAAGATGCCACCAGACGTACGCGACGCCCAACACGAGCAGGAGTCCGAGAACGGCGTATTCGAACGGTTCGAGCGCGTGTCCGATCTGTTCCCAGTTGTCTCCGAGCTTGAAACCGAGATAGGCGAGGAAATAGTTCCACATGAACGCCCCGACCGTGGTCGCCAAGAGGAACGTGCCCCAGCGCATCTTGGTGGCCCCGGCGGGGATGCTGATGAGGTGCCGCACGGCGGGGATGAACCGGGCGAGGAACACGCTCCAGCCGCCGGTCTTGGCGAAGAATTTCTGGGTGAGTTCCCAGTCGTGCGGGGTGATGAGGAACCATTTTCCGAACTTTCGGATGAACGGCTCGCCCCACGCGGCGCCCATCCAGTAACTCAAAACGGAGCCGACGATGGAGCCCAGGGTGGCGACGATCGTGACGAGGAGCACCGAGGAGAAACGGCCCTCGGCGACGAGGAACCCCGCAAACGGCATGACCGCTTCGCTGGGGACCGGGAACACCATGGACTCCATGACCATAAGGACGAAGACGCCGGGGTAGCCGAGGGCGCTGATGATGTTCGTCGCGAGGTCGACGAGTCCTTGCAGGAGTCCCATGCTGTTTCTCGGGCGCCCACGCGGGCGCCTCTAATTAATGCTGATGGGACTGAGTTCAATCAAAGACCGGGACGAAAAGTCGCGGTGGGTATTCTGTGCGGGGCCTGGCCTACCGGTAGCGACTTTCACCGTGCTCCGAAGATTATTTCAAATGTGGAATACATATACCATGTCTGAAATGAACGTTCTTTTCCAACGCGGTCGCCTACCGATTCTGCATGTCCTGTCAGCGGGAAGGCCGAGAAGGTCCATCAATGAACTCGCCAGAAATGCGGGTCTGAGCGTGGCGACATGTTGGCGAGCGGTCCAGGATCTTCGAAAGCTGGGGCTCGTACTCGTGGAGACCCACGGTCGCGTTTCCCTTGTGAGCCTCAATGCGGGAGCCCCCTCGGTGAAGGCGATCCTCGGCTCCTCCTTTCCGGATCCGCACCGGATGGCGTATGATGATTTTGAACGCAGGTTGCTTCGTCGTCTGCCCCGTCTCCGCGTCCGCCTCTTCGGCAGTGTCGCACGAGGTGAAGCCACGCCTGACAGCGACGTCGACGCGTTGGTGGAATACGCCGGTTCCGGCTACTCCAAGGCGAAAGTGGAACAGGCCTGCATCGCCAGCGTCATGGAGGTCACCAACGAATTCATGATCCCGGTGGTCCCGTTGATTGTCCCGCGCGCGGAGGGGATTGAATGAGTTCGAAGGCGCGGACCAAACTCTTCCCGGCAGAACTGTATCTCGAAGACGCAGAAGCACGGCTCGCCGTGGAGGATGAGGTCTCGCCGACCATCGGGTTGCTGCATGCGACAGATGGGATCATCATGGCCTTGGATGCGATCTGCCACAGTCACAACGTCAATCCTCCAAAGCGTCACGACCAGGCCGAAGTGGTTTTCGTTGGGTTGATCGTTCGCGGCTTGCTGCCCGGGGACGCGTCGACTTGGCGTGAGCTCCTCGTCTTGAGTTCATCGCAGCGGACGGGGTTCCAATACCAGGGGAAGCTCGCCAGCCTCGATGATGCTCGACGGTTCATCCGGAAGGCGAAGGGCTTCGTTGCTTTTGCCCGCGGCCAGGTGCGACCTTGATTACTTGCCCTTGAACTTCGGCGTCCGCTTCTCCACGTACGCGGCGATGCCCTCCTTGGCGTCCTCGCTCTTGAACAGGAGGTTTTGGAGTTCGCGTTCGAGTGCGAGGTGGTATTCGAGGGGCATTTCGGCGCCGCTTTGCACGCTGCGCTTGATGTGTCCGACGGCCATCGCGGCCTTGTTCGGGGTGGTGAA